>JAZMZW010000073.1:0-2142 GCA_045586205.1 Faecousia sp.
CCAACCGCTAAGTGCCAATACAAGTACATCATAGTCGCCATCGACTACGACACCAAGTGGATTGAGGCACAACCGTTGGTAAAAATCAACACCCACAGGGTCAAGCGGTTCGTTTGGAAAAGTATCTGCTGCCGTTTCGGCGTGCCCAACACGATCATCACAGACAACGGCGCACAATTCAACAACGCCGAGCTCATCCAATGGGCAACGGAGAAAGAATTACAGATTCGTTTTGCCTCAGTAGCCCACCCCCAGACAAACGGACAGGTGGAGGCCGCCAACAAAAAACTCAAGACCTTGCTGAAGAAACGATTGGATGAGGCCAAGGGACTATGGGCCGAGAAACTCCCAGAGGTCCTCTGGGCGCTCCGGACAACCCCAACAAAGGCCACTGGAGAAACACCATTTAGCCTTACTTACGGGACAGAAGCAGTTATCCCCGTAGAGGTCATGCACCCAACCGCCAGGGTTGCAGCATTCGACCCCTCCACAAACATCGAAGGACTACTGCTTGACAAAGACTTACTGGAGGAAAAGCGGTTAACGGCCCGCTCACGCAACATCCAAAACAAGCAGAAGGAGGCCAGGTTTTACGACAAACGGGTCAGAAGCAGGAAGTTCCAAGTCGGAGATTGGGTGATGAGGGAAAAAATCCCAACACCCAACGGCCTGCTTCCCGCCTGGGAGGGGCCCTACCAGATAGTGGAGGCAGTCGGTCCAGGGACATTCCACATCAAGGACGCCCAAGGAACGGTCTCCAAGCACCCCTGGAATAGCCAGCGCTTGAGGAAGCATTACTCACTAGCGCATAGGGAGGCCTAGCGGCCCAGTTACCCTTGTTTAATTTTTTGCGTGCACTGGCCTGAGGGGCCCAATTTGTTTCTCATGCTCGGCTTTAAGCCGCAATGAATGAAACAGGCATTATCTGCAACTATTGTCCTTTTAGATCCTAACCTCACCGTTAATGGTTCACTTAGAAAGAACAAAGATAATGCCTCCAACGATTTCATTCTCAAAAAAGAAACAAACTGAACAAACCCCTGGTAGGTAACGAAAGGGGGAACTTAACAAAATCCGCCTATTAACAATCGTACTGGGGTTACGGTTACAAAAATTGAGCTACGGCTCTCTCCAAGCGGCCAGCCCCTACACTAATTACCAACATAGGCCTACGGACTAACTTACAACAACTAGCCAGAAGTAACCCCACTAACGCCGCTTGAGTCCACTGGCTGCATACCCTCACTCCCCTTAACGGTCACCTCCCTCCTCTCTGCCCTCCTCCGTTTGCGCCGGTCGCTCTCCTTGGTTTCCTGCGGGGTAGGAGACGGCGTCTCTGGATTAGAATCAGTTCTATCATTATCACAAGACAAACCGCCAGAGGAAGAAGAAAAACCGATACCTTCAGCAGTGGACGCGGGACGAACCGTCTCGGCTTCACTCACGCGTGCAGGAAACTTCGGCCAAGCAGCTTCAAACCCTGGTCCCCGAGGAGCAACGCCCACCTCCTCAGTCCGAGGAACACTGACCCCCTTTTCAGCAGATTGGCGGGCCATGGCCTGATGGTACTTGGGGAAGTCAATGCAGTCCATGTCACAAAGCCAGGCAGTGACATCAGCCTCGGCTTGCTCACGCACCGACTTGCGGAGCTGGTCCTCCTTGGCGGCCGCCTCCCCCTTGAACTTGGTATATTCAGCTTGAAGGAGGTCAAACTCCCTGGTCTTAGCCTCAAGAGCTGTACGGAGGGCATCCACTTCATTGTTATGAGAAGCCTGCATCAACTGTAGCCTGTCATATTCGGTCTGAAGAGACGCCAGCTTATTCGAATCCTCCTCCGCGGCATCGGCGGCCTTCTGCAACTTGGTTTTCTTATCTTCCAAATCAGCAAGCAGCTCTGCCCGCCTATTCTTCTCCCGTAACAGAAGCTCCTTGGCCTTCTCAACCGCAGCCTCCGCATCCTTCGCCCTCCTCAGTAACTTCGTCTCGGCGCCCCTAGCACCCAACAAGGAACAGAATGTCCGAGCAAGTGACACTAGGGCATCTTCCACCGCCGGACCTTCTGTGACGGGCGGCTCCTGGCGGCTCACTCCCCCAATGCCCAAATACTCCATGAATGACCGCACCGCCTCCTTGTCCTTCAGC
>JAZMZW010000074.1:0-45914 GCA_045586205.1 Faecousia sp.
CCTGCCTGGCATGCGCGGGTCGAATGGATCTTCCACTGTTCGGAGCAGGCATCGACGATCATCTCGTAGTGTACTCCTTTGAAAGTAACGCTTTTAACTACTCCGTTGATCGTTTCCTCCGTGGGAGATGTAACGATTATATCTTCGGGACGGATGACTACATCCACAGGCTCGTTTTTCTCAAAGCCCTTGTCCACGCACTTGAACACTCTGCCGAAGAACTTGACACTATAGTCATCCAGCATGACGCCGTCCAGAATGTTGGATTCGCCGATGAAGTCTGCTACAAAGGCGTTCTTAGGCTCGTTGTAAATATCCTCGGGCTTACCGATCTGCTGGATCTTGCCCTTGTCCATGACAACGATGGTATCGGACATGGTCAACGCTTCTTCCTGATCGTGGGTAACATAGACAAAGGTGATCCCCATAGCCTGTTGGATGCGCTTGAGTTCGTTCTGCATATCCTTACGCAGACGGAGATCCAAAGCGCCCAGAGGCTCGTCAAGAAGCAGTACCTTGGGACGGTTGACCAGAGCACGGGCAATGGCAACACGCTGCTGCTGTCCGCCGGACAGAGAGGTGATCTTACGGTTTTCGAAGCCCTTAAGAGAAACAATCTCCAGCATTTCTGTAACACGCTCGTCGATCTCTGCTTCGGGCAGCTTAGCAATGCGCAGACCGAAGGCGATATTATCATAAACATCCAGGTGAGGGAACAGGGCGTATCGCTGGAAGACAGTGTTGATCTTTCTTTGGTAGGCAGGTACATCATTGATGCGCTTGCCATCGAACAGAACATCGCCGGATGTCGGCGTCAGGAAGCCTCCGATGACACGAAGCGTCGTGGTCTTGCCACAGCCGGAAGGGCCAAGCAAGGTAAGAAATTCCTTGTCATTGATGTAAAGGTTGATTGCATCGAGAATACGTTCCGAGTCGAATTCCATGACAAGGTTTGTCAAACGGATCAGCTCATGGGACATTTATCCTCCCCCATTTCTTTTGAAGTAGTGCTATGCAAACAGCGCATAAAACTCTAATATGAAATATATAACCAAACGCTCAGAATGTCAATGTATTTTTCGACATTTTTACATAAAATTTTTAGCCTGCGGGATGTTAGGGGATCAGGTCGGTACGGACAATGTGCTTGTTGAGGAAGGCAGTGCCTTTTTTTCGCACGAGTACCAATTCTTCCCCCTCGGGATCGCTCTCTCTGGTAAAGCCGATCTGTTCCAGAGTTTCGATGAGCAGATGGTTTTTGCGACTGTTTTTACCCAACATGTAAATGTCCTTATCTCCGTAAATCTCTAAGAGTTTGGACAAAACGGAGCTTTCTGCATATTTTCCTGCGATTCGGCAGGAAATGGCCAGATCTCGGATCACCAGTCGGGAGCCTTCGTCACGGAGAACCATGACCATGGCCTGACCGTAAGAGCCGAAGCGATCTTCCAAAAACAGAGTGTAGATCCCCTTGGGATCTGCCTCCAGCATTTTACGGAATTCCTCCGGGGTATATCTTCTGCCGGAGAGATTCAACTGGTTGGTACGTTGGATCAGCTCCAATGCACGCTGTTCCTGCTCGGCGGTTGTAATGTGGCACAGAGTGGCACGGAGTTCACAGGACTCCAAAAATTCCACCTGACCCATTTTTTCCTCGGAGCGGTACTCCCGACGCTTGTACTCTGTTTGGTACATCTGTCTGCGCTGACGGCTTTCTTCTGTGACGGGAACTTGGAAAGCGGGATCTTCCCGAAGGTCGGAGAGCTGTGTTTCCTCATACACACGGACGCAGGGGAGAAGCTCACGGATCTGCGCCCGTTCAAAGGGAGAGTCGTCAATAAATGCGAAGGTGTTCAGATTGATATTGATGGACTTTGCCATGTCTGCCAGATTCAAGCTCTTGCTCCGCCAGTTAATGGCAAGATCTACAAAGTATTGATCCAGTCCCAGCCGTTTCAGCTCTTCCAGAGCCTCTTTGTGATCGTTCTTGCTTGCCACGCACTGGATGATCCCACGCTCGTCCAGCCACTGCATGGTTTCCAAAACCTGCGGACGGGGACGGAGGGTATTGGGACTGCTTTCGATCAAGATCCCATCCCACAGAGTGTTGTCCAGATCCCAGACCACACACTTGACCTTGGAGGCAGGCTCGGTTTTGGCGGGTAAGAGCTTTTTACAAGCGGACTCCTTCAGAACCGCAATATCCGCAAAATAGATACTCAGTTCACAGCTGGTATCCTCCGAGCCGAAAATACGGCACAGAGTCCCCTTGTCGATAGAAGCAAGAGGAAGGTCAAACACAAGCTGATTGAAGCCGGGCTTCAGCTCCAGAGATTTCCGCAGAGCTGTTTGCCCTTGGTTCACGATCTCAAAGAACAGCATAACCGGAGCAGTGCCGTGGAGATAGGCACTGAAGAGGAAGCTTGCTTGTGCTTCTGCTTTTCCCATAGACTGGAAGCCTTTGAGCTTTGCAAATTCCAGTGCTCCGGAGGGCTTTAGGGTGGGGCTGAGCTTTTTCATAGCCTTGGACACCTGCAGGACACCCTTGCTCAGATGATAGTTCAGCCGATCCAGCCTCAGGGCTCTTTTGGGAGAAATAAATACAGGGGCAAAAAGACGGGATTCGATCTTTCCCCACTTTTTCAGGTGCAAGGTGGCGGCGTAACTTTCCTTCACGGGACTTCTGTGGATGCCGTAGAGGAAGCGACGACATTTTCCGTCGATTCGGGACTCCCAATTGGGACAGGTGCCGTAGCATTGAGGCATGGCACATTCCACACAGTGCTCCGCCCAGTACAGGGGCGCAATGCGTTCAATGTCCCGGAAAGAAATACAGTCTTCGGGCAGGGGAGGGACTTTTACGTCGCTCCACCCGGCTTCATCAAACCAAGTATATTGAAACATAGCAGGATCCTTAGCCTTTCGTGAAATAGGAGTAATCAATCATTTGGAAGTCTTTGGCAAAGGGGAGGATCAGAGAAAAGTCACTGCCACCTTTGTTGCGCAGGATTCCGTCTTCATATACGGGATGCACCATGAGCTCATAGGTACAGCCACGGGTCAGTAGGCGCTTGTCCCCGGCAAGATACTCCTGTGCCGAGGAGAAACAGTCCGTAGAGCGGAAATGCCGTTCCAGATTCTTGTTGAAAAGTCCTTTGTACAGACGGACGGGGAGTTTTCTGGGGATGCCGTAGAAATTCAGGGTCTTACGCATGGTGCGGAAACCGTACTTTCTCAGAATGGGAAGTATTGCACCGTATACGGAGTCAATGGTATGGGAATGACAATGTGAGTCTATGTGCATCTGGGTGAAGCCGGCATCCAAATAAGCACGGATCTGTGCCTCAGCTTCCTTCCGCAGGGCGCAGACCGTGGGCTTAGGCAGGAAGAATTTCCCTTTCGTACCGAGCTTGCGGAAAATGCGATCTTTTTCCATGAGGCCATTGTCATCGGAGAACAGGGGATCTGCCCGTAATTCCGGGGTCAGAGCAGTACCTTCCATAAAATTCAGATGCAGCCCTACCTTGTCCTGAAAACCGTGATTTTTGGCAAGCTCAACGGCCTCGGGAAAGCCGGACATATTGGTCATGACGGTGGTATTGGTGATCCATCCACGGGAAAAGGCATCCACAATGGCGGAATTGACATTTTGATCCATACCAAAGTCATCGGCATTGATGATCAGCTTCATTTTCTTCCCTCCAAGTTCCTGAGAGTATTTTACGCTTTTCCCTAAATTATATCATGAAATAAGGAATTTATCAAGAGTGTGGGACACATTGTACCTTCGGAATTACTTTATTACTGCAATTATGAAGAAAAAAGAGGAGAAATTTTTAAATCATATAAGTTCTGTCTTGACTTATAATCATGAAAATGGTATTATTGACAATGTATGAAAAGAAAGTAAATTGCTGAAATAGGCTCTTTTTTAAGCTGTTTTCAGCGTGAGAGGTTACATCATGCTCCCTAACAGACTTTGCTTGGCAACGCCGACTATGCACGGCGAAGAAATGAAATACATTCAGGAGGCCTTTGACACCAACTGGATCGCGCCTTTGGGAAAAAATGTGGATGCCTTTGAGGCAGAAATGGCACAGTACCTCGGGATCGATCATGCGGTTGCCATGACTTCCTGCACAGCCGCTTTGCATCTTGCAATCAAACTATGCGGGCTCAAGCCGGGAGAACCTGTGTTCTGCTCCGATCTGACCTTTGCCGCTACCATCAATCCCGTATCCTACGAGGGTGGTAAGCAGGTATTGATCGATTCCGACTGGGATACTTGGAATATGGATCCCGAGGCATTGGAGCTTGCATTCCAAAAGTATCCCCAATGTCGGGTAGTCATCGTGGTCAATCTCTATGGTACTCCTGCCAAGTTGGAACGTATCCGTGAGATCTGCGATGCGCACGGTGCTTTCTTGATCGAGGATGCTGCTGAGTCCCTCAGCTCTACCTATCGGGGGAAGAAGACCGGCACCTTCGGTCACTACAATGCCATCAGCTTCAACGGCAACAAGATCATTACTTCCTCCGGCGGCGGTATGCTTCTGTCTGCAGATGAGGCTGCCACCAAGAAGGCTTTCTTCTGGGCAACTCAGTCCAAAGACCCTGCGCCCTGGTATCAGCATACGGAAATCGGCTACAACTACCGCATGAGCAACATCGTAGCCGGCATCGGCAGGGGACAGCTCCTCCATCTGGATGAGCATAGAGATCGCAAGGTAGAGATCTATGAGCGTTATCGCAAGGGACTTGCAGGGCTGCCCCTGCAGATGAATCCTTATACCGAGGATGCTTGCCCCAATCACTGGTTATCCTGCGTGATTATGGACAAGAATTGTCCTGTGACTCCCGGTCGTGTGATCGAGACCTTGCAGCAGGAGAATATTGAGTCCAGATACATCTGGAAGCCCATGCATATGCAACCGATATTTGCAAATTGTGATTATATCCGTACATCGGAGCAGTCAGTCAGCCGTGAGATTTTTGAACGGGGGTTGTGTCTGCCCAGTGACATCAAAATGACCGAGGAGGAGCAGGAGTATGTGATCCGTGTGATCCGCAACCTGTTTACTCAAGAATAAAGGAACAGTTTCATGTATGCCAAATTCTTTAAACGAGTAATGGATTTTACCCTTGCGCTTTTCGCTTTAATATTCCTGTCCTGGTTGCTTGTGATCCTGACGGTAGTGGGTGCCATCAAAATGAAGGGGAATCCCTTCTTCACCCAGCCCAGACCCGGCAAGGGAGAAAAGATCTTCCGGCTCATCAAGTTCCGTACCATGACCAATGAACGGGATGCTGAGGGCAAGCTTTTGCCCGATGAACAGCGGATCAACGGTTATGGCCGTTTCCTCAGAGGCAGTTCTCTGGACGAGCTTCCTGAGCTTCTGAATATCCTTGTGGGCGATATGGCCATTATCGGCCCTCGTCCTCAGCTTGTCCGAGACATGGTCTTCATGACTGCCGAACAGCGTAAGCGTCATTCCGTACGCCCCGGCCTGTCCGGACTGGCTCAGGTCAGCGGTCGCAATGCCCTGAAGTGGGAAAACAAGCTGGCACTGGATCTGCAATACATAGAGGATATCAGCTTCCGCAACGATGCCAAGATCGTCCTGACCACCCTCAAGCTGGTCCTTGGGGGAGGGGAAAGTCCCACAGAAACAGCTGTGACCTCCGATTACGGCGATTACCTGCTGGAAAAGGGAAAAATCGACCGTGAAACCTATGAGGCAGGACAAAAGGAAGCAAGAGAGCTTCTTGGTGTATAAACTATGAAGTTACTGAAATTTTGTTATGAAAAGATTACGGGGAAGCCTGCGCCTTACTACTACAACTATTCTATCCTGACGGTGATCCTCAAGCCCATTCGGAAATATATTGTCAATACCCTTGCCGCCAATTGCCCCTTCAATGTGATCCGCATCCTGCTGTATCGGATCTGTGGTTTCAAGATCGGCAAAAATGTATTTATCGGCATGAAGTGCTATCTGGATGATATGTGCTACGATCTTATGGAGATCGGCAACAATGTGACGGTTTCTTACGGGGTGTATTTTGCTTGCCACGGAAAAAATCAGGGACATTGGCCCATCGTTATCGAAGATGGGGCATATATCGGTATGCGAGCCAGTTTGATCAGTCGCAACCGCAACAAAACCGAGGAAGGTATCCGCATTGGGAAGGAAGCCATCGTGGGAGCTTGCACACTGGTCAATTGCCATGTGCCCGCAGGCGCTACCGCAGTGGGGTCGCCCTGCAAAATCCTTGAAAACAGAGAGGGAACAGACAATGCATGATCTGATCTCCATTATTATGCCCTCCTACAACACGGGAGAGCAGCTTTTACAGACTATCCGGAGCATTCGGGCACAGACCTATACCAACTGGGAACTGATCCTTGTGGATGACTGCTCCACAGACAATACCAGGGAAATCGTGGAATCCTTTGCAGATCCCCGTATCCGATACCTGTGCAATGAGAAGAACTCCGGTGCTGCTGTGAGCCGTAATTACGGTTTACGGGAAGCACGTGGGCGTTATATTGCCTTTCAGGACAGTGATGATCTGTGGGAGCCGGAGAAGCTGGAAAAGCAGTTGGCTTATATGAAGGACAAGGGCTATGCCTTTACCTACACGGATTATCGGATCATTTACCCCGACGGAACACCTTCTCCCTATATCTGCACCGGCCCCAAGTGCGTGCGGAAGTGGCAGGTGTATTGCTACTGCTATTTTTCCACCATTACGGTTATGTATGACCGTGAGGTGGTGGGTCTGATCCAGATCGAAGACATTAAGAAAAATAACGACTATGCCATGTGGTTCTGCGCGGCAGAGAAGACCAAGATGTACCGTCTGCCGGAATGCCTGTCCTATTACTGCAAGCGTGAGGAGTCCATATCCAGCGGTAGTAAGGTCAAGCTCATCAAGCACCACTACATTATGTATCGCAAGGCACTGCGCAAGGGCAAGCTTGCCTCCCTATTCTACACAGGGCTGAATCTTGTCTGCGGTGTGCTGAAAAAAATCATCTTCCGCAAAAAGGCAGAGGCCTGAGTTTTCGGACTAGGCTTCCGCGCGGAAGCATACACATATTCCCTCTTATCACTGTCTGTACTGTGGGGAATACGAAGCAATGACAGACCGCATCTGCGGGGACGAGGGCTCCTGTTCCTCTGTATGCCGATGCGGTTTTTTTCTTTCCAAAATGTGGGATCGGAGTCCCATAAGCTATCATAAAGATTTCACGGATCAGATCATCAGCGTCCTTCAACCTTGCAATAGGGGAGGGGCTCTGTGGAGAGGAGATCGGTTCTGCCTATTCTTCATGGGACGGATCCATGGTCTGTAAGGAGTGTTTCCTATTAATATCTTATGTTTTTCCAATGCCTGCCCGGAGGAAGTCTACCACAGCATCTATGTGGAGAAAGAGAAGCCCTCTCATGCGGGTCAAAAATATTTCAATCTTCTGGTAGAAGGCTTGACCGGTGCCGGAGGGAATGTGGAGGCTCTGTGTGTTCCTGCAATATCCCGTAAGATCTATAAGGGCTTGCTGTTCAAAAGAGAACCTTACGGACAGTATTCTTTTGTTCCGGTAATCAATATTCCCGTGCTGAAGAACATCTGCATGTTTTTCTATGTTTTGGGATTCATCCTCAAACGGAGAAAGAAACTTAATGCCCTGGTATGTGATGTACTCAACTCCACTGCCGCGGCCGCTGAGCTTCTGGCCGCCAAGCTTACGGGACTGCAAACTGTGGGCGTGGTTACGGATGTGCCTACCAAGCGTGCTTTCCAGGTGAAGAATCCTCTGAAAAAGTTACTGAGCTTCATTGCCTACAAGATCGTGGGAGGCTTTGATAAGTATGTGTTCCTGACAGAGGACATGAATGAGCTGATCAATTCCAAGGGGCGTCCCTATCTGGTTTCTGAAGGTCATGTGGATCGCAATGCAGTGACTCTGTCCAACACCCTTGCAGACAAGCACCCCAAGAAGGTCTGCCTCTATGCAGGATCTCTGTTCCGTATTTACGGCATCGAGTATCTGGTAAAGGCTTTTTTGGAAGCCGGGGTAGAAAACTCCGAGCTTCATATTTACGGCTCGGGGGAATATGCCTCTGAGTTGGAGGAATTGGCAAAGAACCATGAAAACATACGCTTTTTCGGTCTGCAGGCCAACAGCCATATTGTCAAGGAGGAAGCTAAGGCTACCTTGTTGATCAACCCCAGACCCACAGGGGAGGAATATACCAAATATTCTTTCCCCTCCAAAAATATGGAGTACATGGTCAGCGGTACCCCTGTTCTGACCACCAAGCTTCCGGGAATGCCTCGGGAGTATCATCCTTTCGTGTACCTTATTGAAGAGGAAACGGCCTCCGGCCTTGCACCTCAGCTTCGCCGGATCTTGGAGCAGGACTCCGAGACCCTCCATGCCTTCGGTATGAAGGCCAGAGACTTTGTGTTGGAGCATAAGAACAATGTTACTCAAGGTGCCCGTATTTTGGACTTATTAGAAACTAAGAACGGAGGAAAGACTTCCGGTGAAAGAAAGTAAGATTATCAAGCAAAAAGACAATCCTATATTCTTTACATTATTTATCTCTATGCTGTGGGCAAAGGATATCCTTTTGGGATACATTTCTGTAGCTATCCGCAAGATGCCCATTCCGGAGGCTGTGGGAAATTACCTTGTGCCTGCTTTGATGCTTTTGTTATTCCTGCTGTCCTTCCGTACCATTACGGATCGGCTTCTGGGTCAGGATTTTGTCTTTGTATTTGTTGTGCTTTTGGTCTATGTTGCGGAATATGTCATCTATCCCCATGTCAGACCTTACTTTGAAGACTATTATTTAGACTTTGTTACCACGGTTTTGCCCTTCTATTTTGTAGGCGTGGCATTGCGAGGCGACGGTGAGGAGCTTCTCATCAAGTATCTCTATGTGATCTCTGTTGTATCTATTTTGTGCTTCTCTGCGTATATGATGTTTATGCGAGAGATGCCGGAGATCTATGTTCGCGCAGGCGATATGGACAATGCTTACAAGCTTCTGCCCCATGCCTGCATGGTATTTTATCGGAATACCGAGTCTCCCCGTTGGCCCAGCGCCATTGTATCGCTGATTTCTGCACTGACCATTGTATTGCTGGGCACTCGCGGTGCGGTGCTCTGCTTCGGTGTATTCATTGCCCTGTCTTTGATGGTCAATACCCGTATGCGCAAGCCTCTGCTGTTCCTGTCTGTTACAGTTATTGTTATGGGCATTATCCTGATCCCCGGTGTGTGGGAAAAGATCGTAGAGTGGATGTACAATGTTGCACTGCGCCTCGGTATGAGCACCCGAGTCTTTGACATAATCAGTAGCGGTAATTTCTCAGTTTCTGCGTCCAGAGACAGCTTGAAGACCAAAATCGTCTATTATTTGAAGGATTACATGTATACCGGGCTGGGAATTTACGGTGACCGCTTTGTTACCAATGGTCAGTATGTCCACAATATCTTCTATGAATTCTGGGCTGATTTCGGTTATATTATCGGTTCTCTGGGAATTCTTGTCATCGCTGTCATGTGTGTCCGTGCTGTGCTTTATGCACTGCGCCGATGCACGGATAATACCAAGCTCACCGTGATCCTGATTTTAGGCTGTCTGCTGAAGCTTATGGCATCCAGCTCCTATATGGTGGAGCCCTTCTTCTGGCTGATGCTGGGGTATTTTACCGCACTGCGTCGGGAAGAAAGAGCATTGAATTATCAAGTAGATCGCTCACGGTATACCTGTTCCATTAAGGGACAGAAGGAAATTGCTGCTCGCAGGAATTATTTCCGCTGAGTCTATCCGTCCGTCGTTGAAAATTATTTCCGAATGAGGTTGGCACGCATATGAAGTACGGTTCCTTGGTGAAGCCCGAATCACAAAATAATATATATTTCGTGATCTTCTTCGCTATGGTATGGTCCAAGGAGATCCTCATTCGCTATGCCCGTGCTATTATGCTACAGCTGCCCTTTGTCAGCACCTATGTGGATGAACTCATTACGGGGGCTATGGTGCTGTTTTTTCTCCTTTCCATCCATTCCTTTTTCCAGCGAGTCTATGTCAGGGATCTGGTATTGCTAATGTGCGTGTATCTGATATTCTATCTGTACTATGCCTTGTATAAGGACAACAGGATATATTTTTATCAGAGTACCAGAGAGATCACCAGACAGGTCTTTCCCATGTATCTGCTGGGGGCTTGTATGCGCTACTCAGACAATGAGGATCTAATACAGTTGATTTATAAGCTTGGCATGATATCGGTGGTGGCCTTTTGTGTGTACACGCTGTTTATGCGTTCTATGGGTGAGTTTATGCGCAGTGCAGGGGATATGCATGGTTCTTATTCCCTCCTGCCCCATGTGTGCTTCACATACGGTGCTGTCATGCAAAAGCCCCGACCTCACAACATTGCCATATTTGCCATGGGAACTTTGATGCTCCTGTTTTTGGGCACTCGCGGTACCATAGTCTGCTTGGGTGTCTGCGTTATTCTCATGACCCTGTCCTGTAACCGACTGAAGCATCCGGTGCTATTTATTTTGTTGGGTGTTTTGGTCATGGTTGTGCTACTGGCCTTCGGTATTCTGGATTTCCTTTCGGGACTGGCGGAAGAGCTGAATCTCAGTGTGCGAATTTTCAATAAGATCGAAAACGATGCCCTGACCTCCACTTCCGGCAGAGACAATCTGCAGGGTTCTACATGGGAGCATATTTGGCAAAGTCCGATTATCGGAAAGGGGATCTTCTCTGACCGGTTTATTCTGGACGGAATGTATGTCCATAATGTGGTGATCGAATTGCTGATCCATTTCGGCTTCTGCGGCGCGATCCCTTTGCTTATCATTGTATGCATGCGACTGTTTCGCTCCTACTTTATCCTGAAATATGAGAATGATCCTGCACAGCTTCTGTTCTTCTTGGGACTGATCAGTTGTACTGCAGTCAAACTCATGGTATCCAGCTCCTATTTACTGGAAAGAAATTTATATTTGTTACTGGGCTTTTGCAGTGCCGTTTGTCGAGGGAAGCCCTCTCTTTCCCGTCTCAGACGAGAGGCAAAGGAGAGCACTCCCAGACGAAAGCTACGGAGGTAATATGAAGGTTTGTGTTATTGTATTCAATTCTATTTGGTATGATCCCCGTGTGCGCAAGCAGATCATAGAATATGGACAACAAGGGGAAGAAGTCTGTGCAGTGGGCTACCACTGTCAGAGATACGATGCCGAAAAGGTGGCACAGCTTCCTTGTCCTGTGAACATCGTTTCCGTAGAGAAATATCAGGGACATCAAAGCTCTCCGGTGAAGAAGCTCCGCAGAGAGCATCTGCGAAATCTGGCTCTGGCACAGGCTATCATTGATTTCAAGCCTGATGTGATCCATGCCAATGACTATGATGCCCTTGTTCCCGCTTTCTGTGCAGCAAAAAAGCTGGGCTGTCCCTTGGTTTATGATTCTCACGAGATCTGTGTGGAGAATGATTTTATTAAGCGTCTTCCTTCTGCATTCATCAAGTATATGCGCTGGAACGAAAAGCGTATGTGCCGTCGGGTGGATCGGATGATCTGTGTCAGCCATGCCGCCGCAGATTATTTTGCACAAACCTATGGCATCCCCACCCCTATGGTGGTAACCAACTGTGCCCCTGCGCCTAAGGATGAGCCTCAAGCCCCTAAAACTGCGGGCTTTGAGATCCTGAATCACGGTCAGTTCTATGAAGGTCGGGGATATGATCTTATGGTAGAGGCCGCTCCTATGCTTAAGGATCTGGAAGATATCCGTCTTGCCATGCGTGGTTTCGGTCGCATTGAGGAGCAACTGCGCAAGAGAGTGAAGGAATTGCAGGCAGACAATGTAGTCTTCTACCCCAAGGTTCTGGTGGAGGAACTGATCCCCAAGGCCGCATCTTCCCATGTGGGTGTGGCTATTACAGAGCCTATCTGCTTGAATTTCAAGCTTTCCGTGTCCAATAAGCTCTTTGAATATGTGGCGGCGGGCTTACCCGTGATCCTGTCGGATATTCCGGAGCATCGCTACTTAAACGACAAATACGATTTTGGCTTGATCCTGCCGGAAACCACGCCCCATGCCTTTGCACAGGCTGTACGCAAGCTGTATTCCGATCCGGAATTATATAGGCGTTTGGCAGACAATGCTGTGAAGCTGTCTCAAGAGGTTAATTGGGAGAAAGAGTTTTCCAAATTGATCGAGCTGGAGAGAGAATGGATCTATGGCAAAAAATGAAGTGAAATACGGGGCGTTATTGTCCTATATCTTAATATTTGCAAATTCTATCTATGGTCTTGTGGTTGCTCCCTACATTCTGGGTGTTCTGGGTAACAGCGAGTACGGTGTATACAAGACTGTCGGCGGTATGATCGCAGTGGTATCGGTTCTGGAAATGGGGATCGGTGCGACTATGCAGAGATATATCGCCAAAATGAATGCCTCAAAGCAACGGGAGCAGGCTGAGAATTTCTCTGCAATGGGCTTGATCCAGGCGGGGACTCTTGCGGTCATGATGCTTCTGCTTGGTGGTGGACTGTATACCACTCTTGAGGCTTCCTTCAAAGCATTTACTGCTCAAGAGCTTGCACGAGCCAAGGAGATCTTTGTTCTTATGATCTTCCAAGTAGCTCTGCATATGTTTGAGAATTTCTTCTTCGGTGTGATCGCAGGTTATAACCGTTTTACCTTCAGCAATACGCTGAAGCTTGTAACATTGGCTTTGCGGATCGTTCTGTACTATGTTATCCTGCCTCTGTATCCCAATTCCCTTGCCATTGTTGCCATAACCCTGACAATGGAGCTTCTGACCATCACCGTGGAGATCCTTTATCTTCGCTTAGCTATCGGGCATAGGATCCGCCTGCGGAAGTGGGATATGAGTTTGTTTAAGGAATCCTTTGTCTATACACTGCTTTTGTTTGTCCAGTCTTTGATTATTCAGTTCAATGGTCATGTGGACTCATGGGTCATCGGCTCGGTGATCGGAACTACGGCAGTTTCGGTATATTCCTTTGCCCTGCAGATCTTCAATATGTATGAGCAATGTGCGACCTCCATATCGGGAGTCCTTCTGCCTACGGTTACCAAGCGTCTGGTGGAGGGTGCAGATCACGAAGAACTAGAGAAGCTGGTTGTCAAATACGGCAGAATGCAGTGGCTGTTTCTCGGTGGCGCACTTACGGGTATACTGTTTTGCGGACAGGAGTTTTTCCATCTGTGGCTGTCGGATAAGTTGGGGACTACCAGTAAGGATTGCTGGATCTTGTCTGTGATCCTTATGATCCCTGTAACCTTCCCTCTGATCACTAATACCTGCCTTACCATTCTGAAGGCACAGAATATGCTTCGTTTCCGTACAATTTCCATGGCATATGCTGTTGTGATCAATATTATTTTGACCTATTTCGGTACGAAGATCTGGGGCTACTGGGCTGCTGCCGCGGGAACTGCGGCAAGTACGGTGATCGGTAGCATCGTTTCTATGAACATTTACTATCGCAAGAAGCTGGGAATGCGTATGGGCAAGATCTATGTGGGTATTTTCTCACGGATCACCCTGTGCCTTCTGCTGGCAAGTGTGCCTTGTCTTGTGCTGAATCTGTTGTTGCAGATGAGCTGGATGGGCTTCTTGTGCAAGGTGGCAGTGTTCCTCCTTGTATACGGCATATCACTGCTTGTCTATGGTCTTACACCGGCCGAAAAGAAACTGCTTCTCCGCCTGAAAGGATAGAGATATGAAAATCGGTATTTTAACCTTCCATCGCAGTATCAATTATGGTGCGTTTATGCAATGCTATAGCTTATCTCAACGATTGATGAGGGATTTTCCGCAACATACCATTGAGGTTATTGACTATAACTCCGGCATCATTCAGGACTATTATGATAAGCAGATCGAAACTTCCGATCCTGCCACTGCCGAGAAGCTGAGCCAGCGGGCAGAGGCATTCCGACAGGTGCTGAGCCATCTGCCTCTTTCCCGGAGACAGCTTGTAGGGGACTCCTGCGAGGAAGTGGCACAGTGGCTGAATGAGGAATACGATGCCGTTATTGTGGGTAGCGATGCAGTGTGGAACTGGATCATTCGCGGCTTCCCCAATCCGTATTTTCTGAAGGATTATAAGGGCCTGAAGCTGAGCTATGCAGCATCCGCTCATGGGCAGAGATTCCGCACCATGACCACGGAGCAGAAGGCTTATTTAAAGGAAGCCTTCGGAGAATTTTACTATCTGGGTGTGCGAGACAGCAATACGGAGGAAATGGTCAGATTTGCAGATCCGAACCTGTGCTGTCGTCATAATTGCGATCCCACGGTTTTCTTGGAACTTGATAAGATCCCTTGTGATATGGATGCTTTGAAGGACAAGCTACGCAAACGGGGCGTGGATTTCAGCAAGCCCTTGATCGGTATTATGGGCTATCCCAATAAGATCGGCAGAGAACTGAAGCACCGACTTGGGAAGGAAGTCCAGCTGGTGGCACTGTATGAAGAAAATCATTGGGCTGATGTTTTCCTTTATGATCTGACCCCCTTTGAATGGGCGCGGGTATTCTCTCTGTTTACCGCAACGGTGACTCACTTTTTCCATGGGACATTATTATCATTGGTGAACGGAACCCCTGTATTCTCTGTGGAGTCTGCCGGTCCTTTCGCATTGGAATATACCACAAAGATCCAAGATGTTTTAGGTCGCATGGATCTTTCACAACAGAGATTTTTGGCCTCCGGTGGGGTCGGTAGCTTACCCAAACGGGTTTGGAATAAGCTGGGCCTGCCTGTAGATACCCACCTGTGGAAAGAGGTTTGCACAGGGATCAGGGAGATTATTGAGGGAAAGGATCTCGGTATCCTTCCTCGCGTGCAAGAGGAGGCCAAGGCTTATGAAGACTTCCGCAATGCACTGGAGCAAGGCCTTAAGACCTATAACAGAACGAAATAGATTGGAGAGAAGAATTTTGGTTAATGTCATTGGTTTGGGATACATTGGACTACCTACAGCCCTGATGCTTGCAAGTCACGGTGTCCCTGTGATCGGAACGGATTATAACGCAAAACTGGTAGATACCTTGAATCGTGGGCAGACTACCTTTAGTGAAGACGGCTTGGAAGAACTCTTTGCCAAGGCTGTAGAGGGCGGAGTGCGGTTTACCACAGAATATCAGTCTACAGAGGTGTATATTGTTTCTGTACCCACGCCCTACGATAAGGAAAGCAAGCGGATCGATCCCTGCTATGTGGTCAGTGCTGTGGAAAAGGTCCTGACCCTGTGCCCTGAGGACGCGGTGATCGTCATCGAATCCACAGTCTCTCCCGGAACCATTGACCGCTTCGTTCGCCCCCTGTGCGCAGGGAAGAAGGTCCATCTGGTTCATGCACCGGAGCGTATCATTCCCGGCAATATGGTCTTTGAACTGGAACACAACTCCCGTACCATCGGTGCAGACGAGCCTGCTATGGGTCAAAGGATCAAAGAGCTGTACAGCTCCTTCTGCAAGGGTGACATTGTGGTTACCGATATCAAGACCGCCGAAATGACCAAGGTCATCGAAAATACTTACCGTGCGGTGAACATTGCTTTTGCAAACGAACTGGCAAAGCTCTGCCATTATGAGGGTATGAATGTGGATGAGATCATCCGCATTTGCAACATGCATCCCCGTGTCAATATTCTGTCCCCCGGTCCCGGTGTCGGCGGTCACTGTATCCCCGTTGACCCCTGGTTCCTTGTGGGAGATTATCCCCAGCATACACCTCTGATTGCCCAATCTATGAAGATCAACGAAGAAATGCCGGATTTTGTGTATGACCGTATTTGCAGGATCATGGACAAGCACGGTATTACAGACTTCTCTAAGGTTGGACTGTACGGTCTGACCTACAAGGAGGATGTGGACGATGTGAGAGAGTCTCCCACCTTACAGCTTTTGGAGCGTCATCCCGAGGCCTTCCGTGTGTATGATCCCATGGTAGCAGGTGGTTTGGTAGCCCATCAGGATACGGATTTTGATATCTTCCTGCAAGAAAGTCAACTGCTGGTCATTATGGTAGGACACAGCCACCTGAAGTCCTTTACGGAGACCTTACAGGATAAGGTTATTTTTGATACTCGCCATGCCCTGAAGGGTATGGATGTATACCGCATTTAAGGAGGTATATACCATGTCTCTGTTTACAGGCAAAACCCTCCTCATTACAGGAGGAACGGGCTCTTTCGGCAATGCAGTGCTTCGTCGCTTCCTGCAGACCGACATTGGAGAGATCCGTATTTTCTCCAGAGATGAAAAAAAGCAAGACGATATGCGCCACGAATTTCAGGCAATCATGCCCGAAGTCAGTGAAAAAATCAAATTCTTTATCGGCGATGTGAGAGATTTGTCTTCCGTCCGCAATGCCATGCACGGAGTGGATTATATTTTCCATGCCGCCGCTTTGAAGCAAGTACCTTCCTGCGAATTTTTCCCCATGGAAGCGGTGAAAACCAATGTCTTCGGTACGGACAATGTCCTTACCGCCGCCATTGATGCAGGGGTCAAATGCGTGATCTGCCTGTCTACGGACAAGGCCGCTTACCCTGTCAATGCTATGGGTACAAGTAAGGCCATGATGGAAAAGGTCGTGGTAGCAAAGTCCCGTACCGTCAGCCCCGAACGGACCAAGATCTGCTGTACAAGATACGGCAATGTTATGTGCTCCCGTGGATCTGTCATCCCTCTGTGGATCGAGCAGATGCGTGACGGCAAGGCCATCACCATTACAGAGCCCCGTATGACCCGTGTTATCATGAGTCTGGATGAGGCTGTGGATCTGGTACTCTTTGCCTTTGAAAAGGGTATTTCCGGGGATATTCTGGTACAGAAAGCTCCTGCCTGCACCATCGAGGTTTTGGCAAAGGCTGTAACAGAGCTGTTCAGACCGGAAACGCCCATCCGTGTCATTGGCATCCGTCACGGAGAGAAGATGTATGAGACCCTCTTGACCAACGAAGAATGTGCCAACGCAGAGGATCTTGGGGACTTCTACCGTGTTCCCAGTGACAAGCGTGGGCTGAATTATGACAAATATTTCCGTGTAGGGGATGTGGATCGCAATCCCCTTACGGAGTTCAATTCCGATAATACCGAGCTTTTGACTGTAGAACAGGTGAAGGAGAAGCTCCTGAGTCAGGAATACATTTGCAATGAGCTCGCCGCATGGGAGAGGGAAGTATGAAGATCCTCGTTACCGGAGCCAAGGGCTTTGTAGGAAAAAATCTCGTCAGCACTCTGCAGAACATTGCCAACGGCAAAGACAAGAGCCGTGGCATAGCTCCCGAGTTGGAGATTTATGAATATGATATTGATACAGATCCCGCTCTCTTGGATCTGTGGTGCAAGGACTGTGAGTTTGTATTCCATCTGGCAGGGGTCAACCGTCCCAAGGAACAGAAGGAATTTATGGAAGGGAATTTCGGTTTTACAGATACCCTTTTGGGGCATCTGAAGGCTCACGGGAACAGCTGTCCCGTTCTTATCAGCTCTTCCATACAGGCAGCTCTGGACAATCCCTATGGACAGAGCAAGCTGGCAGGGGAGGAGCTCCTTCGCAAGTACGGCAGCGATACCGGTGCAAAGGTACTGATCTACCGTTTGCCCAACCTGTTCGGCAAGTGGTGCAGACCCAATTATAATTCCGTCACAGCCACCTTCTGCCACAATGTGGCACATGACCTGCCCATTCAGGTCAACGATCCTACGGTACAGCTTCGTCTGGTATATGTGGATGATCTGGTTGATGAACTTCTCTGCGCCCTCCGTGGGGAAGAACACTCCGACGGCCTGTTCTGCTATGTTCCCGTGGAGCATAGTATCACCCTGGGGGACTTGGCTGAGACCATTAGCTCTTTCCGCAATTCCCGCGAAGAGCGTACTGTGGCAAAGGTAGGAGATCCTCTGGTAGCAAAGCTTTATGCCACCTATCTTTCTTACTTGCCCGGGGAAGCATTTTCCTATCCTCTGAAAATGAATGTGGATGCCCGTGGTAGCTTCACGGAGATCATCCGCACCCCGGAAAGAGGACAGTTCAGCGTGAATATTTCCAAGCCCGGCATTACCAAGGGCAACCACTGGCATCACAGCAAGAATGAGAAATTCCTTGTGGTTAGCGGTAAGGGCGTCATTCGCTTCCGCCATGCTCTGGGTGGTGAGGTCATGGAGTATTTCGTCAGCGGTGACAAGCTGGAAGTGGTGGACATCCCCACCGGCTATACCCATAGCATTGAGAATCTTGGGGACACGGATATGGTGACCTTTATGTGGGCCAGTGAGTGTTTTGACCCCAATAAACCCGACACTTATTTCCTGGAGGTATAAGATGGGGAAACTGAAGCTAATGACCATCGTAGGCACTCGACCCGAGATCATCCGTCTGTCTGCGGTGATCAAGAAGTGCGATAAATATTTTGATCAAATTCTGGTTCATACCGGTCAGAACTATGACTATGAGCTGAATCAGGTGTTCTTTGAGGATCTGGGACTTCGAGCTCCCGATGCCTATCTCAACGCTGTGGGCAAGGATCTGGGAGAGACCATCGGCAACATCATTGCCAAGTCCTATTCCCTCATGGTGGAGCAGAAGCCCGATGCCCTGCTGATTTTGGGTGACACAAACTCCTGCTTGTCTGCCATTGCCGCCAAGCGTTTACATATTCCCATTTTTCATATGGAAGCGGGCAACCGTTGCTTTGACGAGTGTCTTCCCGAGGAGACCAACCGTCGTATCGTGGATCACATTTCCGATGTGAATCTATGCTATTCCGAGCATGCCCGCCGTTATCTCAACTGGGAGGGAACAGCCAAGGAGCGTACCTATGTGACCGGTTCGCCTATGGCAGAGGTTCTGACCGATAATCTGCCTCAGATCCAAAGCTCCGATGTTCTGGAGCGACTGGGACTGGAAGCAGGGAAGTACATTCTGCTGTCTGCCCACCGTGAGGAAAATATCGACACGGAGGCTAATTTCTTCTCCCTCATGAATGCGGTCAATGCTTTGGCAGAAAGATATGATATGCCCATTCTCTATTCCTGCCATCCCCGCAGTGCCAAGTATATCGAGAAGCGTGGTTTTGTTTTTGATCCCAGAGTACGGCAGAACAAGCCCCTGGGCTTCCATGATTACAACAACCTGCAAATGAATGCCTTTGCGGTGGTATCCGACAGCGGTACTCTGCCGGAGGAGTCCAGCTTCTTCCTGAGTATCGGCAAGCCCTTCCCGGCTGTCTGCGTCCGTACCAGCACAGAGCGTCCCGAGGCAATGGATAAGGGGAACTTTATCATTGCCGGCATTACCACAGAGCAGGTTTTGCAGGCAGTGGAAACTGCGGTTGCCATGAATACCGCAGGAGATCTGGGAATTCCCACCCCCGACTATGTTGACCTGAATGTATCCAACAAGGTGGTTAAATTTATTCAATCCTATACCGGTATTATTGACCGTATGGTATGGAGAAAACAGTAAGGAGTCAAATGGATGGATCTTCGTATTCCATATAAGATTCTCAATGAAGTGAATCGTGGCTTGTTCGGCCGTACAGTTCTGAAGGAAGAGGAACCGGATTGGGTTTTTGTGTGCAGAATGTGCAAATTCCAGTCCATTACCGGACTTTTCTGGGCAGGCTTGCAGAAAGGACAGGAGCTTCCCGAGTCTCGTTTTATTGAACACTTCCAGAAAAAAGAGATTCAGGAGCGTTTCCAGTATGAGCATCAGCAGAAACAATTGGGTCGTGTGATCCGTATGCTGGAGGAGGAGAAAATGCCCTATGTGCTTCTCAAGGGAAGCCGTATGCGGAATTTTTACCCTGATCCTGTGGCTCGTACAAGCTGTGATATCGATATTCTGTTCCGCGGGGACGAAAGCCGTCTTCATGAGCGTATGCTGGAGTTGGGCTATGAGTTTGAAACCGATGCAGGTACGACCCTCAACTACCTCTGCACTCCCGTGGAATTTGAAATGCACCGCCGTTTGTTCGATGACGGTCTGGAATTCCACGGTTACTTTGACAGGGTTTGGGATCATGCCAGACCTGTGGGAGAGGGGACTATGGAGTATGTCCTGACGGAGGAATTCTTCTATGTATACATGATTGCCCATATGGCAAAGCACTTCTACCGCTACGGCAGTGGTGTCCGACCTGTGATCGATATGTATTTATACAACCAAAATCCTCCGAAAAATTTCCGACGTTCCGAGGCGGAAAAGGTTCTCAAGGACATTGGACTGTATGATTTTGAGCAGAGACTCAAGGCTCTGACCAAGGCATGGTTTGAGACCGGAAAGCTGAGTCAAATGGACGAAAAGCTCACCGACTACATTATGGAAGCCGGAATTTACGGCGACAGCCGAATTATGAGCGCCGCAGCTGTGAAGGATGCGAATCATGCCGACGCGGATCGCAGGAAGAAGATCCTGCATTATATCTTCCCCTCGGTCACTGTTATGCGCCGTCTGTATCCCCGTTTGATGAAATGCTCTGTTATGCTTCCTGTGGCATGGATCTGCCGTTGGACTAAGGGTGCGTTTACAGACAGTCGCGATACGGCGGCAGATCATCTGAAGCACTATGCAAGCATCGACAAGCAGTATGTATCCCATGTTTCTGAAATGGTGAAGGAGCTTGGGCTACAGTAAAATAGAGAAAGGGAGAGGTATTATGAAGGCGACAAGATATTATGTAAGCAGGAAAAATCCCCTGACATGGTTGGCAATCACCCTTGCCTTGGGATCGGTGGTTTTTCAGATCCTTGGACTGGGCGGCGGACAGTTTTCTGCGATCTCCACAGTAAATTTCTGGTTTCAGAAGGTTCTTCCTATTTGGGTGAGCTTGGGCTTTGCCTTTATTGTGGCAGTCCGTGGGAAGGAAGAATTCTACCGTATGACCAAGCCTGTGTTCTGGGCTTGTGTATACTTTGGACAGATCGCCATGGACTGGCATCTGCGCCTTCTGGCAGAACCGGAGCTTGCTTCTGCCATGACCGGCGGATATCAACTCTTTGCTTACCGCCGTTATGTGATTTTGTGCTGGATCGTGTATTTGGCTATCTATGTACTGGTTCGCCTGATTCTGACGGGGAAGCTCCGATCCCTGATGCTTATGCCCCTTTTGTCCCTGGCTTCTCTGGGGATATTGAGCTATGATTTCTTCTCGTACCGTGCCACTCTGGCTGTGTATGAGCAGTATAACAAGCTGGCAAACATCTTCCTTTTGGGGGCTTTGTTTGCTGTGAGCCTTGCCATGCGTGTATTCAACGACGGCAAGTATCACAAGACATGGGGCGACCGTTCCGATGGTCGGCTGGTACGTTCCGTTACGGGTATGAACCTTCTTGCAGGTTATTTTATGCCCGATCGCAACGATGCCTGCAACAGCATCCGTGATACGGTGGAGATCTCCGCCATTGAGCGTTATATCCACAAGAAGCGTCAGGAGGGACTGAAGAGCTTCGGGATTACCCATGTGTTGCTTGCCACCTATGTCCGTTGCGTTGCCAAGTATCCGGGGCTGAACCGCTTCTTCTCCGGTCAGCGCGTACACCAGAGGGATGATGAGATCATCTTCATCATGGTGGTCAAGAAGGATATGACCACAGATGCTCCCGACACTACTATTAAGCTCCATCTGAATGTCCGTGATACTGCAGAGGATGTCTATCACAAGCTCAATGCGCAGGTGGAACAGGCGAAGAGCGGAGAAGGGGACAGCAGCTTTGACAGTCTCATTGGCTTATTGGCTTGCATTCCCGGTCTGCTTCTGAAGTTCCTGGTTTGGTGCCTGAAGCTTATGGACTATTTCGGCAAGCTGCCCAAGTTCCTGTTGGAACTAAGCCCCTTCCATGGCAGTGTGATCTTCACCTCTATGGGTTCTCTGGGTATCCCTCCCGTGGTTCATCACTTGTATAATTTCGGCAACCTTCCCGTATTTCTGGCCTTCGGTCGTAAGTATCGTAAGACAGAGCTGAACAGTGATGGGGAGGCTATCACCCGTCGCTATGTGGACATCTCCATGAACACAGACGAGCGCACCACCGATGGCTTCTACTATGCCACGGTTTTGAAGTATTTCCAAAAAATCTGTCGCAATCCTTCTCAACTGGATCATCCTCCTGTAGAAGTGATCCGTGATGCGGACTGATGGAATATCTAAGGATGAGTTTATGAAAAAAACACTGAAACGACTTTATTTAAAATTTAAGAATAGAGGAAGAGCCGTGTTTTTGGACAAGGGCTCCAATATTACCACAGGCTCACGCTTCGGCGGACGTAATTACATTGGTGAAAGAGTCCGCTTTGAGGGCTCTTTGGGCTTTGGCTCTTACATCGGTGCAGATTCTGCGATCTCCGGTCAGGTGGGCAAGTATGTTTCCATCGGACCTAAGGTCACCGTGGTCAAAGGCTCTCATCCCACAAGAGGCTTTGTTTCCACCCATTCTGCATTCTACAGTCCGAAAAATCGTGTGGAGCTTAGCTATTGCAAGGATGCCGCTTTCTGTGAATTTCGACATGCAGATACTGAAAGTAAGTCCTCTGTGGTCATCGGTCACGATGTATGGATCGGTTACGGTGCTACATTGCTGGAAGGTGTTACTGTGGGACACGGGGCAATCATTGCCGCAGGTGCTGTGGTGACCAAGGATGTGCCTCCCTACACCGTAGTTGGGGGCGTTCCTGCCAAGGAGATCCGCAAGCGTTTTCCGCAAGAAACCATCGACAAGCTTCTGGACTTCCGCTGGTGGGACAAAGATCCCCAATGGTTGAAACAGCATGGAGAGAGCTTCCGCAATGTTGAGGCTTTTGTAGAGGAAGTTATGGAAGCATAAGTGCTTCCATCGACCCAAGGAGGATTTATGTACGATCAACTGACGAAAGAAGATATTGCCCTCATGCGGGCAGAGTTACACGATCTGGAAACAAATAAACGCCCTGCTATCATTGCAGAGGTGCAACGGTGCAGGGAATTTGGAGATCTCAGTGAGAATTACGAATACAAAGCCGCCAAGCAGGAGCAGCGGGCTATGGATAGCCGTATCCGCTATCTGAACAACATGATCCGTACCGCACGGATCGTGGAGCAAGCCCCTGTTGATGAGGAGGCTACCGGCGTCAGACTCTTTGACAAGGTGACCATCTACATTCCTGAGGATGAGGAAGAAATGGTCATCCGTGTGGTATCCACTGTCCGTGTTGCTCCCGATCAGGGCTTCATCAGCCTGGAGTCTCCTTTGGGCAAGGCTGTTCTGGGTAAGGAAGTAGGGCAGACCGTTTCTGTTCAGGTCAACGATAGCTATAGCTATGATGTAGAGATCCGTGCCATTGAGAGAGCCGAAGATGACGGCTCCGCCCCCCTTATGCGCTACTGATATAAAAATAACAGGTCTGCCGATATTTCTTCGGCAGACCTGTTTTATATTGTTTGGCTGATTAGACATTGAACAGGAAGTTGACGATGTCGCCGTCCTTCATGACATATTCCTTGCCCTCACTGCGGAACAGACCCTTGGCCTTGGCATTGGCCACAGTACCACAGGCAACCAGATCGTCAAAGGCAACGGTTTCCGCACGGATGAAGCCGCGCTCGATATCGCTGTGGATCTTACCTGCGGCTCTGGGAGCCTTTGTACCCTTGGTGATGGTCCATGCACGAACTTCATCCTCGCCGCCGGTAAGGAAGGAGATGTAGCCCAGAAGATCGTAGCTGGCATGAATCAGTCGATCCAGACCTCTGGTAGTCAGACCCAGCTCTTCCATGAACATGGCGGCATCCTCGTCATCCATTTCCGCAATTTCTTCTTCAAACTTTGCGGCAACGGGGAGAACTGCAGCACCCTGCTCCTTGGCGATCTTTGCCAGAGCAATGTACTGGGGATGGTTTTCATAATCGGCAATGTCATCCTCTGCCATGTTGGCAACATAGATCACGGGCTTGACACTCAGCAGACCGCCGTCTTGGAGAATGTCCTTGTCATCCTCGGTGAACTCATAGGAGGAGGCGGGCTTGCCTTCCATCAGGTGGTCAATGAGAGACTGGCACATTTCCATTTCTCTCTTGGCTTTCTTATCACCGCTCTTAGCGGCCTTGGTAGCCTTGTCCAGACGGCGTTCCACTACTTCGATATCCGCAAGGATCAGCTCAACACCCAGACTGTCTGCGTCACGGGCTGCATCTGCAGGCTCGGTGAACATCTCGTCGTTTTCAAAGCAACGGACAATGTGTACCAGTGCATCCACCAGACGGATGGTCTGCAGATATGCATTGCCTCTGCCGCCACCCTTCTTGATGCCTACCACATCCACGAAATCGATGGTTGCGGGGGTTGTCTTCTTGGGATGATAATATTCCGTCAGCCAATCCAGACGGGAGTCGGGGACTTTGGCCTGACCCATATTGGGCTTTGCGGCGGCGTTGGAATAAGAACCGGTCTCTGCATGGGAACCGGTCAGGGCATTGAACAGGGTAGACTTGCCTACATTGGGCAGTCCGACGATACCTAATTTCATATGTATGTCTCCTTCTTATCAAAGCAATCTCACCCAGATGGGCGCAGATCGAATTATATCGCTTAAATTATATCACATACAGCCCCCTTTCACAAGTGATAATTCATAATTTTATAAATTTCTTATGAAAGACCGGAATCGTCTATCTGAAATGCCTGTATCACAGGAAAATGCCCTCTGTCTCCCGAACCGGGAAGCAGAGGGCTTTGCAGTTACCCAGATTACAGACGGGAACGCTTTCTTCTGTGGTACAGTCTTGCAAGACCGCCCTCGGAGGTTTCACGGAAATGGGCGCTGATATGCTCGCCGGTTTCCTTCATGGTGCGTACCACCATGTCGAAGCTGATGTTTCTGGTTCCCTTCAGCAGGGTGGACAGATTGAAGGCATCCATTGCACGCTTGGCGGCAACAGCATTTCTTTCGATACAGGGTACCTGTACCAGACCGCAGATGGGGTCACAGGTCAGACCCAACTGATGCTCCATTGCCATTTCTGCGGCATATTCGATCTGAGCAAGATCCATGTTGTAGGTCTCACACAGTGCGGCGGCGGCCATGGAACAGGCTGTGCCGATCTCTGCCTGACATCCGCATTCCGCACCGGAAACAGAGGCATTCCGCTTGACCAATGCGCCGAAGAGACCTGCAACTGCCAGAGCCTCCAGGATCTTCTCGTCGGGCAGATCATGAGTCAACTGCATATAGTACAGCACTGCAGGCAGAACACCGGCAGATCCGCAGGTGGGAGCGGTGACGATGACTCCGTTATCTGCGTTTTCCTCTGCTACAGCAAAGGCGAAGGAGCAGATCATGCGAAGCTCCATGAGCTGAGGACGTTCATTGGGAACGATGTTCTCATACATGGTTTTTGCCTTGCGCTTTAACTGCAAACCACCGGGAAGGATGCCTGAAGTATGGATACCCCGATCAATGGCCGCCTTCATGGTCTCCCAGATCTCTGCCAGGAAGTCCCAGATCTCCGGGCCTTCGTTCAGTTCCACATATTCCGGAAGGGTGATATAACGCCATTTGCAGAACTGAGCGATCTCTGCAAAGGAATTTTCGGGATAGGTTTCTTCTGTGGGAGAGGCAGGATCCTGCTCCTCACCGACGATCTGGATATCTCCGCCACCGATGGACAAAACACGCATAGAGCCGATCTCCTTGCCCTTATCGTCATAGGCATACAGATCCATGGTGTTGGGGTGGGGAACAGGCTCAGTGCTCTCCGAGAAGATGACCTCTGTCCGCCCGAAGCCCAGTACCTCATACAGCACACGGTCAGTGCCGTGTCCCTGTCCCGTCTTGCTCAGGGAAGCATATAGAATCACACGGAAGCTTTCGGCCTCAGGATACCTCTTGAGAAAAATTTTAGCTGCCCGTTCCGGTCCCATGGTGTGGGAACTGGAAGGGCCTTTTCCGATCTTAAAAACATCACGGATAGATTTCATAAAATCTCACCTCTATCTTATTTATACCTATCTGATTATAACACAGAGGGGGAAAAATTACAATTCCTTTTTCCTCATTGCTTCCAGAGAAAGCTCTCCCGCAAGCTTAAATAAGGCATCAGCCACAACCTCCTCCAGTGTCAGCCCTACACTCACTGCCAGACGGCTGTAAAAAGCTACCACCAAAGGATCCAATGTGAGGGTCAGTGTCATAATATCCCTCCTTCAAATGCAGGTAGCACCTGCTTTCCATACTATGTAGACAGCAGGGAAATGTGCCCATCCCTCCCATAGAAATAAGACCACGGAGGATCAGAAAAATGTCCGTGGTCTTTAGTCGTCATTTTATATTTAATGAAAGCACAGCGCCCAGAGGATGACCAGTGCCAACAGGATCAGGGTTCCTGCGTAGAACAGAATCTGACTTTTTTTCTCCATGGTGCCGGTGCTGTGACTCTTGGGGAACAGTCCCGCACGGCGCAGACCCTGTACCAAAGGACGGTACAGCAGAGCGGTAATTCCTGCGTTCAAGGTGCCCTTGATCAGGTTGAAGGGAAGGAAGGCGGGAATCAGCATGGCCGCCACATCTGCACGGCTTTGACCCATATACAGGGGAGTCAGAACATAGTTCCATGCCAGCATGACCCCAACCATAAGGATCACGCCCAAACTCAGCCCTGTAATAGCTCCGGACAGGGAGTGTTTTTTCTTATAGATCAATGCCGCGGTACAGGCAAAGGAGCAGGTGGAAAGGATATTCATGATCATGCCGATCCATCCCGTATCACTGATGGTGATCATTTCCAGGAAGGAAACCACAAAGGAAATGCAGAAAGCAGACAGCGGGCCGTACAGGAAACCGCCAATGGCAATGACCACATCCTTTGGCTCATATTTCAGGAAAGGAACGATCATAGGAATGCGGATAATATTGACCATTACAAAGGCAAATGCCGCCAACATGGCCATGACACAGAGTTTTTTGATGTTTTGTTGTTTCATAATGGAGCCTCCGGTATAAAAAATAAAATGCCCGAAGAAACTCTTCGGGCATGAATATAGCATACGCATCTTCTTCCATCCGGACTGTAACCGTCGGTTTCGGAGTTTCACCGAATCATGCCCGTGGGGGGCTTGCGGACTTTACCGCCGATAGGGAATTTCACCCTGCCCTGAAGAGGTTCTTTCGTGAATAGTATACAGGATTTGTTTCCAAAATGCAACTCTTTTCTTTTGCTATTTTTTATGTTATAATGTTTCCGGAGCGGAGAGCTTAGCTTGGCTCATTTCCCTCTGTGGGAAGGGTGCTTTCCGTAGGCTCGGTATTTTCCGTTGTTGCGGAGCTTTCTGTAGGTACGGGATTTTCTGTGGACAAGGTGCTTTCCGTATGGCTTCCTGCTCCTTCTGTGGCAGTCGTGCTTTCCTGCACAGGCTCTTGACCGGGCTTGCGGAAGCCGTGCATCACACCCTCCGGTGCGGTGTCGGTGATCTCGCCGCCAATGATCAGTCCCTCGTGCACCAACACACCCACATAGACGGGAGCTTTGGCCTCCGGGTAATTCAGGATCTCATAGACATAACGGTCTACTTCCTTTCCCGCATATTCCCTCAGATCAAAGCCTTGGGACAATTGCAGGTCATTGTAACGGGCAAAGACCTTGTTATCTTCTGTAGCAGGGATCTTGACCTTCAGACTTTCCTTGGGCTGAGCATTGATGCTCCAACCGTAGGAGGCCAGATAGGCAGCTCGTTCTGCATCGGTGCTTCCCACAGGCAACTCAGAGACCGGGACTTTTTCTCCGGTCAAGAGCGAGACGATCAGTGCGATGACCGCCACCAGAAGCACTCCGACGGCAAGGATCTTGGGTTTGGACAATTTTGCGGTCATGACAAACATGGAAATTCCCCCTGAATGGTATTGGTGGTACAATCTATGCCCTGTGGGGAAGAAATATACCAAAGGAGAACGCCTGATGGAACGACTGGACAAATTTATTTCCGACACTTATACAAAATCCCGTAGCAAGGCACGGGATCTGATCCGACAGGGCAGGGTGCAGGTCAACGGACTGTGCATCAGATCTGCCGACCAAAAGCTCGATCCCAAGAAGGACACTGTCCTGTGTGACGGCAAGAGCCTTACAGCTCCTCCTGCCCGACGTGTGATCATGTTCCATAAGCCTGCAGGCTGTGTCACAGCAACGGAGGATCGGGAGCATAAAACCGTTATGGAATACCTTCCTCCGGAATACAAGGATCTTCTTCCCGTAGGTCGTTTGGACAAGGATACGGAGGGACTCCTGCTGTTCACCGATGACGGAGATCTGGCACACCGTTTGATCTCTCCCAAGCACGGGGTCAAGAAACGCTATTATGCAGAGCATCCCGGAACGTGCGATGAGGCGGATGTTCGCGCCTTCCGGGAGGGCCTGATCCTGAAGGACGATACTCACTGCCTTCCGGCAGAGCTGGAAAGTCTGGGAGAGGGCAAAAGTATCGTGACTGTGGAAGAAGGGAAGTACCATCAGGTTCGCCGTATGCTGGCCTCCCGCGGGAAGCCCGTGTCCTACCTCAAGCGGATCTCGGAGGGGGCAGTGGAATTGGGCGACCTTCCTTTGGGGATGACACGTGAACTGACAGAGGAAGAGATCGATTCTCTATTCGCTGTATAATTTGACGGAAGAAAATCTGCTGAAAAAGAATTGAAAATGACGGAAATGGCAGGGGGTATTTAGCCATATTCACGAAACTTGTGTCAATATTTCATAAAAAATACCCTTTGATTTGAAATAAAATGTATAAAAGCACTTGCATTTTGGAGAAAAATGCTGTATGATAAGGTATACAATTTGCGCCGAACGTCGGCATTTTTCCGAAACGAAGGAGGACGGCTTATGTCAAGTCGTATTTTTCAGAATGTAGTTGATCAGCTCGCAGAGGCATCCGGTATGACCCTGGGTGTCATCGATGCAGAGGGTACCATTATTTCCGCCAGCGAAACTTCCCTTTGCGGTGAGCGTTGTGCAGAGGCCGCTACGGCCATTGCCGCCAATCCCGACCGCCTGACTGAGTCCGAGGGCAAGTCCTTCCTGACTCTCAAGGGCTGGAATCCTGCCTTTGGCTACAGCGTCTTTGCCTGTGGCACAGGGGAAGAAGCAAACAGCATTTGCCGTATGGCACAGGTCTCCCTGAGCTTCACCAAGGCTTACTATGAGGAGAAGCACGACAAGGGAACTTTTGTCAAGAACATCATCACCGACAATATCCTTCCCGGTGATATTTACATCCGTGCCAAGGAGCTTCACTTCCAGACGGAACTGCCCCGTGCGGTTTTCCTGGTTCGTCAGCGTGGCAGAGCGGATGTTGCCGTGGTTGAGATGCTCCAGAATCTCTATGCCGATAACCAGCAGGATTTCGTCATCAGTGTCAACGAGACTGACATTGCTGTGGTTCGTCAGGTTTCCGCCGACACCACCGGTGAAGAGCTGTCCGTCTTTGCCAAGGGCATGGAAGACAAGCTGAAGACCGAGCTTTTCGCCCGTACCACCATCGGTATCGGTACCATTGCAGAGCATCTTCGTGAGTTGGCCGATTCCTATAAGGAAGCACAGGTTGCCATCGAGGTCGGCAAGGTTTTCGATACGGAAAAGACTGTCATCAATTACGAGAATCTCGGCATTGGCAGACTGATTTATCAGCTCCCCACCACTCTGTGTGATATCTTCCTGTCCGAAGTCTTCAAGAAGAACTCCATTGAATCTCTGGATCAGGAGACTCTGTTCACCATCAATATGTTCTTTGAGAACAGCCTGAATGTGTCTGAGACTTCCCGTAAGCTCTTTGTCCACCGTAACACTCTGGTATACCGCCTTGAGAAAATCAAGAAGCTTACCGGTCTGGATCTCCGTGAATTCGACGATGCCATTATTTTTAAGGTAGCACTCATGGTCAAGAAGTATCTTGCTTCCAGAGATGCCCGTATGTATTGATTCTGCCCGTCTGCGGAATCTACTGACAGAGGACTGAATTTTACTTATGATTGATTTAATTAATGTTACCAAAACCTATGAAACCGGCACCCATGCCCTCAATGGCATTGATATGCACATTGATGACGGGGAGTTCGTGTTCCTGGTTGGACAGTCCGGCTCCGGCAAGTCCACCATCATCAAGCTGCTGACCGCTGAGCTCAAGCCCACAGGTGGCTCTGTTTTGGTCAACGGCTACAAGCTTGAGACCATCAAGCGTTCCCGTGTTCCTTATTTGCGCCGTACTCTGGGTGTTATTTTCCAGGACTTCCGCCTCATTGAGAATAAGACGGTCTTTGAGAATGTCGCCTTTGCCATGCGTGTGGTTGGCGCAAGCTCCCGGGAAATCAAGACCCGTGTTCCCTATGTGTTGGAGCTGGTAGGACTTGAGAACAAGGGCAGAAGATATCCCAACGAGCTTTCCGGCGGTGAACAACAGCGTGTGGCTATCGCCCGTGCGTTGGTGAACAATCCTTCTATGATCATTGCCGACGAGCCCACGGGCAACCTGGATCCTGCCCGTTCCTTTGAGATCATGCTTCTGCTGGAGCAGATCAATGCACTGGGCACTACGGTTATGGTGGTCACTCACGAAAAGGGCTTGGTCGACCGCTTTACCAAGCGTGTCATCGCCATTGATGAAGGCAAAGTCGTTAGCGACGGAATGGATGGGTATTACAGTTATGAAGAGGCACACTAATTTCTTTTTCCTGATCGGCCAGGGCTTTAAGTCCACCTTTAAGCACGGATTTATGTCCTTCGCCGCAGTGTGTATCACTGTGGCCTGCCTTGTGATCATCAACAGCTTCGTGCTGGTTTGCTTCAATGTCAACCGCATGGTAGAAGACCTCCAGCGCAAGACCGTTATGATCGCCATTGTAGATGAGACTTATTCCGAGCAGGAAGCAAAGCATCTTGGATCTCAGATCAATCTCATTGAAAACGTATATAATGCGGAATTCCGCTCCAATCAAGAATCTCTGGAACAGTATATCGAAGACTATGAGGAATCCCTCTTTGAAGGTCTGGGAGCAGATGCCATGCGTCATCAGTTCATCGTGACTTTAGAGGATAATTCTCTGGTATCTCAGACCCAGGCGGAGATCGAAACCATTGACGGTATCGCCGAGGTTTATGCGGATATTGAAGTCGCCAATGCCCTTGTTGCCATCCGTACGGTGATCTATGTGGCATCTATCGGCGTAGCTTCTGTCCTCCTGCTGGTGTCTTTGATCATCATTTCCAATACCATCAAGTTGACCATGATGGACCGTAAGGAAGAGATCGCTATTATGAAGATGGTTGGTGCTACAAACAGCTTCATTCAGCTACCCTTTGTGGTGGAAGGCTTCCTTCTGGGACTCTTTGCTTCTGTGATCTCCTTCTTCATCGAATGGGGTCTGTATGAAGTAATGCTCCGTGCCATCGACAGTACCAATCTGGCATTCCTGAGCTTTGCTCCCTTTGAGACCGTTGTAGTTGCTATGGCTATGAGCTGCGGTTGCGCCGGATTCTTCGTAGGTATCTTCGGTAGCTTGATGTCTATCCGTAGATTCCTGAAGGTTTAATTTTATCCCATTTTGTCAAAGGAGGCATACTATGTATAAGTACAGAAGACTGATCGTCTCACTGATTGCAGGAGTTCTGATCTTCTCTATTCTTGCAGGCTTTATCGTGATGATGGTACAGGGTGCCAAGAAGTCCGATGAGATCAAAAAAGAGATCCAGCAACTGCAGTCTCAGTCCAAGGAACTGGAATCCGAGCGCAAGGCTCTGGAAAAGGAAATTGAACAGAACAAGGGCAAGGCTCTGACCATCGTGGAACAGAAGGGACAAGTGGATCAGGAAATCGAGCTCACCAGACGAGAAGTAGAAAATGTCAATGAACAGGTACATCAGTACAACCTTCTGATTGCCGAGAAGCAGGCTGATCTGGACGACCTGAAGCAGGAACAGACAGATCTTCTTGACTCCTACCGCAAGCGTATGCGTGCTCTTCAGGAGCGTGGCGATATCTCCTTCCTGCAGGTCATGCTTCAGGCCAAGAGCTTCTCCGATATGCTCAATTGCCGTGTTATGATCCAGGAAATTGCTACCGCAGATCAGAAAATGATGGATGATCTTCGTGACATGGCCGGAGAGGTCATGGAGGCAAAGGATGCTCTGGCAGTGGAAAAGGCACAGATCGAGCTGAAGAAGGCAGAGCTTGCCGAAACCGAGGCACATCTGGAAGAAAAGCGTGCAGAGTCCGATCAGCTCCTTGCCGATCTGGTTTCCAACAAACAGAAGCTGGAAGAGGAATGTGAGATCTACGAGGCAATGGAAGCAGAGCTTCATAATCAGATCGCTGAGAAGGAAGCCGAGCGTACCGAAGCTCTCCGTCAGGAATATCTGGAAGAGCAAAGACGCCTGGAAGAAGAACGAAAGAAAAAGGAAGAGGAAGAAAAGAAAAATCAGCAGAATCAGAATAACAACAACTCCGGCGGGAACAGTAACAGCAGTAGCAACAACAGCAGTAGTAGCAGCAATACTCCCGCATCCGGTAACGGAGAGAGCTTCTTCTTCCCTGTAGAATATTGCTCAAAGCTTACCAGCCCCTACGGTTATCGCGTACACCCCGTTACCGGAAAGTACACCCTCCACAACGGTGTTGATCTTGCCGCCGCAAAGGGAACTAAGATCTATGCTACCAAGAGTGGCAAGGTCACCACTGCGGTTTACAACTATTCCTGGGGTTACTATGTTGTCATCAACCATCTTGACGGCTTCTCCTCCCTGTACGGACATATGACCAACTTCGTGGTTTCCGAGGGAGAGTATGTTAAGCGTGGACAGCTGATCGGTTATATGGGTTCTACCGGTTGGTCTACCGGCCCCCATCTGCATTTCACCATCTACTACAACGGGGCTTCTGTAAATCCCATGAATTACATCAGCCTTCCCTAAATATTCTTAATGGATAGGGCACGTGAAAGCGTGCCCTATCGAAATATATTCCCTGAAACAGGAGGCAATTTATGAAAAAAATGCTATTGATCCTTCTTGTCCTGTGTGTTGCCTTGTGTGTTACCGGTTGTATTTCTTCCATGGTAGCCCTTGATCAATACAAGCAGGAGCTGGAGGGGGACGCTGACTATGAAGCAAAGCTCAAGGAAGTAGTGGAGCTTCTGGACAAGGTCTATGTTGACGGATACGACACGGAGGATCTGGGGGATCTTGTGGCAGCTGCCGCTGTGCAGGCTACAGGAGACCGCTGGAGCAGTTATTTCTCCGCATCGGAGTATACTTCTTATATGGAGAACAGCAAAAACGAATATGTGGGTATCGGTGTCACTGTCCAGCAGGAAAGTGAGGACAGTCAGGCTCTTCTGGTTCTGGAGGTCAACCCCGGTGGTGCAGCGGATGAAGCCGGTATTCTTCCCGGAGATGTGATTTTTGCAGTTGACGGTGCTTCTGCACAGGAGTCGAGCATGGATGAGCTTAGTGATCGCATCCGTGGAGAAGAGGGGACGCAGGTCAAACTTTCCATCCGCCGTGAGGGAGAGGAATTTGATCTTACCGTTACCCGTAAGCTTATTGAAGTCAAGGTAGTCATCTATGAGAACCTTGACGGCATCGGATATATCAAGATCGACAATTTCCACGATCACTGTTCGGAAAAGACCATCGAAGCAGTGGATGCTCTTCTGGCAGAGGGTGTCACTGGTTTGGTCTTTGATGTACGCTTTAATCCCGGTGGAAAGAAGGATGAATTGGTCAAGGCTCTTGACTATCTTCTGCCGGAAGGACCTTTGTTCCGTGCGGTGGATTACCGTGGGGAAGAAAGCGTGGATACCTCCGATGGGGAACAGTATGTGGATCTTCCTATGGCGGTTCTTGTGAACGGGGATTCTTATTCTGCCGCAGAATTCTTTGCCGCCGCCTTGCAGGAATATGAGTGGGCAACGGTGGTCGGTACGCAGACTGTAGGTAAGGGGAATTATCAACAGACCTTTAGACTCAGTGACGGCTCTGCCGTTGCGGTATCCACCGGTCATTACAGCACACCCAACGGGGTCAATCTTGAGGGTGTTGGTATCACTCCCGATGTTGCGGTGGAGGTCGATGAGGATCTGTACTATAAGCTGTATTATCAGTCTGTTTCTTATGAAGAAGACCCCCAATTACAGGCCGCTTTGGAGGCTGTGAAAAATAATACTTGACAGATATTATATAATTTATTATAATATCACCCACTGCATATTAATATGGAGGAATGAATATGGCAACTGAGTATAAGATTACCGAAGCGATGCGTGACAAGTATCTGAAGGAACTGGAATATCTGGAAACAGACAAGATGCAGGAGATCGCTCAGCTTATCAACGAGGCTCGCTCCTTCGGCGACCTGTCCGAGAACAGCGAGTACGATGAGGCCAAGAATGCTCAGGGTGAGCTTTTTGGTCGCATTGCCGAAATCCGTAACATTTTGGACAAGGCTGTGATCATTTCTGAGGAAACATCCGAAGAAATGCAGGGCGTTGTCGGATTGGGATGCACCGTAGTGGTCAAGGATCTGGAGTTTGATGAGAACGAGGTCTATGCAATTGTTGGTACCCAGGAAGCCAATCCTATGGAAGCACGCATTTCCGACGAATCTCCTCTTGGCAGAGCTCTGATGGGTAAGCGTATCGGCGATATCGCTGAGTACGAAGCTCCCTGCGGCACTGTTCGCTATGAGGTTATTGCAGTGGAGCGCTAAAGCTCCGAACATAGAAAACAGATGGTTCCGAGGCCGTAAAGGGCATTGGAACCATCTGTTTTCTGTTTTTTTACAAGGAGATAGAATCCGTATATAAATGACGTTTGGCGGTTATACATCCCATAAGTAGGGAAGTAGCGTCCTTTTTTATAAAATCATGGGGATTTTTTTGGGAAAATTCCACAGGTATCTTGCTTTTTGTCGTAAGATTTGGTAAAATAGTATCTTGATAATACAATGGGAGAAGTATTGGAATGTATCTAAAAGAACTGATCGTACAGGGCTTCAAGTCCTTCCCTGATCGCACTATCGTCTCCTTCGGTCACGACATTACCGCCATTGTCGGTCCTAATGGCAGTGGCAAGTCGAATATCTCCGATGCCATTCGTTGGGTCATGGGTGAACAGAACTCCAGATCCCTCCGTGGCCAGAAAATGGAAGATGTTATCTTTGGCGGTACGGAAAAGCGTAGTCAGGTAGGCTTTGCGGAAGCAACCCTTGTGCTGGATAACTCTGATCGTGCATTGCGCTACGATGCCGATGAGCTTATGATCACCCGTCGGTATTTCCGTTCGGGAGAAAGTGAATACTACATTAACAAGCAATCTGTCCGTATGCGTGATGTCCATGAGCTTTTCATGGATACGGGTCTGGGCAGAGAGGGCTACTCCAACATCAGCCAGGGCAGAATTGATGAGATACTGTCTCTGAAGTCTGTGGACCGACGGGAGATCTTTGAGGAAGCCGCCGGTATTTCCAAGTATCGCCACCGCAAGGAAGAAACGGAACGCCGTCTTGCCCATACGGAGGACAACCTCCTGCGTATCGGTGACAAGATCTCCGAGCTGGAGCTTCAGGTAGTTCCCTTGCGGGAACAGGCAGAAAAGGCCAAGGCTTACTTGGAATTCCGTCAGGAACTGAAGGGTTTGGAGGTAGCACTGTGGCTTCATACTCTCGAGAAGCTTTCCGCCACTGCCAGAAAGGCAGAGGAGGACTATCATTCTGCGGCTTTCATCCTTCAGCAGGAGCATGAGAACCTCAACCGTTTTTATGTCACCACAGAAACGCTGACCTTTGATCTCCACAATCGGGATATGCTGGCAGAACAGCTCCGTGACCGTATTGCTACCTCCGACAGCGAGGCTCAGCAGATCCGTTCCGCAGTGGCGGTTTTACAGACCAATCTGGACAACTGTCGCAGCAATGTCAACCGTGTGAAGCAGGAACTGGCAGAGCAGGACAGTCGCAGTGGTGGCATCGGTTTGCAGATCGCCGCTTTGGAAAGTCGCATCGCCCAGATCGACGAGGAAGCCAAGGAACTGAGAGCCCAACTGACCGCCGCGGAGGAAGAGGGCAAAAAGCTTGCGGACTCCTCCGACGGCATGACCAAACGCTATCTGGAACTGCGTAATGAGCAGGAACGCTACCGCACGGATCTGTCTGCAAAGTCTGCGGATCTTTCCTCTGCACAGGATTCTCTTACCAGAGGGCGCAACAGATATGAAGAAGTGGAGCAGGACTGCACCGCCGCTACCCTGCGACAGGAAGAAGCTATAAAACAGCTTCGCCTCACAAGGAAGCACCTTGTCGATGCAAGGGAAAATATCACCGCCTGTGAAAATACCATTGCAGGCTACCGTCTTCGGGCTCAGACCCGTGAGAAACGACGCAACGAACTGAAGCAAGAGTTGGACAAGACATCTGTGTCCTTGGACACCCTCAGTTCCCGTCTGCGTATGTTCGAGGAAATGGAGAAGGAATTCGAAGGCTTCTCTAAGGCTGTCCGAGTGGTTATGCAGGAAAGTGCAAAGAACCGCCTGCAGGGCATCCACGGCCCGGTATCCAAGCTGATCCGCGTTGAGGATGAGTATACCATCGCCATAGAGATCGCTCTGGGCAGTGCCATGCAACAGTTGGTTGTAGACAACGAGCAGTGTGCCAAGGCAGCTATCCAGTACCTTAAGCGCAGTGACTCCGGCAGAGCCACCTTCCTGCCTCTGTCTGTTGTCCATGGCAGAGTCCTTAACGAGCGTGGTGTGGAAAACTCCAATGGATTTATAGGCATTGCCTCGGAACTGGTACGCTGTGAAGGAAAGTATAAAGATATTATCAACGATCTCCTTGGCAGAACGGTGATCGCACAGGATATGGACTCTGCCATTGCCATTGCCAACCGTTTCGGTCACCGCTTCCGCATTGTGACCCTTGACGGACAGGTGATCAATGCCGGCGGTTCTATGACCGGCGGTTCCGTGTCTCGCAATGCGGGCATCCTGTCCCGTGCCAACGAGATCGAGCGTCTGAAGCAGAAGAAGACTGCTACCCTTACCACTTTGGAAAACCTCAAGACCCAATTCGCAGATGCGGATCGTCTGACCAAGGAGGTTGCCTTTGAACTCCTGACGGAGGAAGGCAAGCTTCGTACGGCACAGGACGAGGCTCTCCGCTTGGAAGGTGAGGAGAAGCAATTCGCTGTTCTGGAACAGGCCATCGGCGAAGCCATTGCTACGGCTCGCAAGGAACAGGCTTCTCTGAAGGAACGTATGGATCTGGATACGGCTCGCGCTTCTTCTCTGGAAAAGAGCATTGCCGAGTTGGAAGGAAAGATCTCCAAAACAGAAGAAGAACTGAAATTCGTTTCCGACGGCCAGAGCGTTGCCGCACAGCAGAGCAACCGCCTGTCCGAAAGAATGACCTCCCTGCGTATGGATTGTGCCGCTCTGGAAGCGGAAAAATCCACCGCACAGGATTCCATTGCCTCACTCCGTGGTTTGGAACTGGCTATGGAAGGGGACAAGAAGCAGAAGAACCTCTTGCTGGACAGCTACGCCGCAGAGGAGGAGCGTCTGCGTAAAGATATGGAGGCACAGAACAGCCTCTTGACCGAGCAGGATCTGCAAACACAGAGTCTACGCAAGGAGCTTGCAGGCTCCTTGGAAGAACGGGCCAAGGTGGAAGCAAGAAAGACTGCTTTGGAAAAGGATATTCAGAACAAAAATAAGGATATCCTGAACATGGAACGAGAGTGTTCCCGTCTGGAAACCAAGAAGACCTCTGCCGAGATGGAGGAAAAACTGATCATTGACAAGCTGTGGGACAGCTATGAGCTGACTCGCTCCACTGCTCCGTCGGAAGCGGCACAGATTGAATCCGTACAGGCCGCACAGAAGCGTGCAACGGAGCTGAAGCGAAAGATCTCCTCTCTGGGTACGCCCAATATCGGCGCTATTGATGAGTTCGCCCGTGTGAATGAACGCTATGAATATCTGACCGGCCAACGGGATGATGTTCTGACCTCTAAGAAGGATCTGGAAGGCATTATTTCCGATATTACCGCTCAGATGACAGAGATCTTCACCGTCGAGTTTGCCAAGATCAATCAATATTTCGGAGAGACCTTCACGGAGATGTTCCGTGGCGGTAAGGGCTCTTTGGAGCTGGAGGATCCGACTCAGCCTTTGACCTGTGGCATTGAGATCCGTGTCCAGCCTCCCGGAAAACAGCTCAAGACCATCACCCTCCTGTCCGGTGGTGAGAAGGCCTTTGTTGCTATCGCTCTGTATTTTGCCATTTTGAAGGTTCGTCCTACGCCCTTCTGTATGCTCGACGAGATCGATGCGGCCTTGGACGATCGGAATGTTGAGCGTTTTGCGGGCTATCTCCGTGGATTCAGTGGCAAGACTCAGTTTATCGTTATTACCCACCGTCGCGGTACTATGGAAGAGGCCGATGTGCTTTATGGTGTCACCATGCAGGAGCAGGGTATTTCCAAGATCCTGCATCTGGATCTTAACCAGATGGAACAGCAGTTGGGAATTAAAATGGAGGAGTAATCATGGGATTATTTGATAAAATCAAAAATGGTTTGAAGAAAACCAGAGAAGCCATGGCTAATACCATCGGCAACGTATTTTCCGTATTCCGTGCAGTGGATGAGGAATTTTATGAAGAACTTGAGGAAAGCATGATCCTTGCAGACCTTGGTGTAGAGACCTCCTGTAAGGCTGTTGAGCTTCTCCGTCAGCGTGTGAAGGAGCGCAAGCTTAAGGATACGGAAGAAGTCCGTGCCGCTCTGAAGGAGATCCTTGTAGAGATGCTTTGCGTAGGTGATACGGAACTGAAGATGGGTACCAAGCCCTCTGTGGTTCTGGTGATCGGTGTCAACGGCGTTGGCAAGACCACTACCATCGGCAAGCTTGCACACAATTTTGATGCCAAGGGCAAGAAGGTTCTTCTCTGCGCCGCAGACACCTTCCGTGCCGCTGCCGCAGATCAGTTGGAGATCTGGGCAAACCGTGCAGGAGTACAGATCGTCCGCCAGCATGAGGGGGCAGACCCTGCCGCAGTGGTTTTTGATGCCATTCAGGCCGCCAAGGCCAGAGGCTCCGATCTGATCCTCTGCGATACTGCAGGCAGACTCCACAACAAGGCAAACCTGATGAGTGAGCTGAATAAAATCACCCGTGTGATCGAACGGGAACTTCCCGATGCAGATAAGGAGGTCCTGCTGGTTCTGGACGGCACTACCGGTCAGAACGGCTTGATTCAAGCTAAGGAATTCAAGTCCATTGCCGGTGTTACTGCCATTGCTCTGACCAAGCTGGACGGCACTGCCAAGGGCGGTATCGTCATTGCTGTGGCAGATGCTCTGCAGATCCCTGTGAAGTATATCGGTGTGGGCGAGCAGATAGACGACCTGATGCCCTTTGATGCCAAGTCCTTTGTGGATGCCCTGATCTGAGGTGAGAGTCATGAGAATTGACGGCAGAGCTTATGATGAAATTCGGGAAGTCAAAATGACTACGGGCTTCACCAAGTTTGCGGAAGGCAGTTGCCTCATTGAAATGGGCAACACCATGGTTCTGTGCAATGCCTCTGTTGAGGCTCGCGTACCACCTCATGTACACAGCGGTGGCTGGGTCACTGCGGAATATTCCATGCTTCCCCGTGCCAATCGGGAAAGGAGCAAGCGTGATATTGCCAAGCTGAAGCTCTCTCCCCGTAGTGCGGAGATCCAACGACTCATTGGCAGAAGCCTCCGTAGTGCGGTGGATCTGCAAGCTCTTGAGGGCTATACCATTACCGTTGACTGCGATGTATTGCAGGGAGACGGCGGTACCAGAACTGCTTCCGTTACCGGTGGCTTTGTGGCATTGGCACTGGCCTGTCGCAAGCTTTTGGGGCAGGGACTCATTGAGAGAATGCCTCTGCAGACCTATGTCAGCGGCATTTCCGCAGGTATCGTGGGCAATGAAGCCCTCTTGGATCTGTGTTATGAGGAAGACTCCAATGCCATGGTGGATCTGAACTGCATTATGACTGCTGAGGGGCAGATCATTGAACTGCAGGGAACAGGTGAGGGCAGACCCTTTACCGTGGAAGAGCAGGCACAACTGCTGGAGCTGTGCAAGAAGGGGAATCTACTCCTGACTGCCATTCAGCGTAGAGTTATAGGAGAATTAGAATGAAACTGGTACTTGCAAGCAATAACGCACACAAACTGGAGGAGATCTCCAAAATCCTCAATACTCTGGGAATGGAGGTCGTACCCCAGAAGGAAATGGGTGTCTTTGTAGACCCTGAAGAGAACGGCACAACTTTTGAGGAGAATTCTTATATCAAGGCCAAGGCAGTAATGGATGCCTGCGGTCTTCCTACCATCGCAGATGACTCCGGTCTTATGGTCGATGCTCTGAACGGAGAACCCGGTGTCCACACCGCCCGGTACGGCGGAGAGACCGTCCGTACGGATCGGGAGCGTTATGAATACCTTCTGAAGAATATGGAAGGCATTCCCGAGGAACAGCGTGGAGCAAAGTTCGTCACCGTTATTACCCTCCTCCTGCCGGATGGGAGAAAAATCCTTGCCAAGGGTGAATGCCCCGGCAGGATCTTGTTCAAGGCAGAAGGGGACAACGGCTTCGGCTATGATCCCGTGTTCTATTCCAATGATGCAGGCAACAGCTTTGCCCTCCTTCCCTCGGAGGTCAAGAACAGCCTGTCCCACCGTGCAAGAGCTTTGACTGCACTGGTGGAAAAAATCAGAGAGGAGAATATCCTATGATCACAAGCAAACAACGTGCTGACCTCCGCAGTCAGGCCAACACCTTAGATACCACCCTCATGGTTGGTAAGGGCGGTGTGACCGAGAATGTGGTAGAGGAAGCACAGAGACAATTGGAAGCAAGAGAACTTGTGAAGGGTCGCGTTCTGGAAGCTGCCCTCCTGTCCGCCCGTGAGGTCAGCGATGCCCTCTGTGAGGCTCTGGATTGCGAAGGTATTTCCTGTGTAGGCTCCAAGTTCGTCATATATAAGCGTTCTATGAAGAAGGCACAGGAGGAAGCCAGACTTGCACGTGAGCTGAAGAAAAAGAAGGCAAATCCTGTCCGCCGCGGCGCACAGGAGCGCAGAAGAAAAGCCAAGGAAGAACGAGAAAAGCGGAACGAATATTTCAGACAATCTGCCATTGCCGCTGCTATCGAAAAGAGAAAGCAGGGCTAAGGCTCACAGATATAAAACAGGATAGGAGTGTGGAATATGGCCAGGATCGGTATTTTTGGCGGTAGCTTCAACCCCCCCCATCTGGGGCATATTTTGGCGGCAAAGGAATTTTATGATCAGCTGTCCTTAGACAAGCTTCTTCTGATCCCGGCAGGGGATCCACCTCACAAGAAGCTGTCTTCCAATTCTCCCACAGCCCAACAGCGCCTGGAGATGACACGGCTTGCGGCACAGGATCTGGACAACGCAGAGGTTTTGGATGTGGAGATCCGCAGAGAGGGTCTGAGCTATACCGCAGATACAGTTGAGATCCTCCGTGAGAGCTATCCCCATGACGAGCTGTTCCTTATGATGGGAACGGATATGTTCCATTCCTTTGCCAACTGGTATCAACCGGAACGGATCATCCGTCAGGCAACCATTGCTGTAGCCCGTCGGGATGGAGAACCGGAGCATAAGATCCGTAACTCTGCCCGTGAATTGGAAGAAAAAATGGGGGCAAAGATCACTTATGTCCGCAATGATTACCTTCCACATTCTTCTACCTCCGTCCGTGCCATGATCGCCTTCGGCTGTGCCGAGAGCTATCTGGCACCCCAAGTTCTTGCATATATTCGGGAGCAAGGACTGTACTACACTGCCAGAGATCTGAAGGGACTGGCTTACGAGGAGCTTGCAGAAGTTTCCACCGCCTTACACAAGGCCAAGAGAGTCCCTCATGTTTTGGGGTGCAGTGAGACTGCTCTGAAACTAGCCCGATTATACGGTGCCGATCCGACGGATGCCCATCGTGCAGGGATCCTTCACGATATTACCAAGGCACTCAATGGGGAAGAACAGTTGAAATTATGCGAAACTTATGATATGATATTAAGTAGCTTTGAACGGGAGCATCCCAAGCTCCTGCATGCTAAAACCGGCGCAGAGGTTGCAAAACGCATTTTCGGCGAGAATGATGCTGTGTGTGAAGCAATCCGATGGCATACCACCGGCAGGGCGGATATGTCCCTGTTGGAACAGATCATCTATCTGGCGGACTATGTAGAGCCAAACAGAACCATCTCCGGCGTGGAGGAATTGCGTACATTGACCTATTCCGATATGGATGGTGCGATGATTTGCGGTTTGGGGATGTCCATTGCTCATGTAACCGGTCAAGGGGGGATCATGGATCAGCATTCCCTTGATGCTATGCGCTTTTTCCAGGAAAGGAAGCAACATCAATGAAAGACCCCAAGGAATATACTCAAGAAACCCTAGCGGAAGGGGAGGGACGCTTTTCCTCCGGCAAGAGGAAAGAACCGGGAAAGACTAAGGCGCTCCTTCTGCTGATACTTTCTGTGCTGAGCTTTGTGGCGGCGGTATCCATCAGTGGTATATTGATCTACCGCAGTGGGGAGGGCGGAGCTTCTCCCGTTACAGAGCCTACCGTTGGCAAGCCTTTGAACTATTTGGTCAATGAGATCCCTACTCAGCCTATTACCCAAGGGGCAGAGGATGAAAATCCTATTGATCTTCAAGCTCCCAAGAGCCAATATGCATCTCCCGTGGTTAACATCCTGCTTATGGGTGTGGAGGAAGATCGGAACGATACTCTGATCCTTTGCAGTATCCATTTGGCAGAGCGTAGCATGAATCTATTGGCAATTCCCAGAGATACCTATGTAGCAGGTGACTACGATGTGCCCAAAATTTCCTCTGTCTATAGCGCCTTCCAGCCCGAAAAACGGGTAGAAGCTGTGATGGATGCGGTAAAGGGCATGTTCGGTTTTGCTCCTGACTACTACCTCATTCTGGACGAGACCTTCCTTGGCACTATGGTGGAACTGTCGGGCGGTGTAGAATTTGACATTCCTCAAGAGCCTGCATACCACAGTCTGAAGGAAGGCGAATACAGCTTCACCAAAGAGGATGCCTTTGCACTCTTCCGCTTCCAAGAGGATTGGGAGGAGATAGGCGCAGAACCTACCAAGGTGCAACGAGACTTCCTACTGAAGCTCTTTACAGCTTTCTTGGAAGATGAGAGTAAGATCTCAGCCAATTGCATTGCTCTGGCTCAGGTTGCACAGACGGACATGACCATGGAAGAGCTGGCATATTTGGCCTTCCTTATGGCCGATTACAATTTTGAAGATGTTAACAGCAGTTCCTTGCCCGGCGAGGAAAACAAGATCGACAAGGAACTGTACTATCAGGTTGATCCGGAAAAGGCTGTTGAGATTCTGAATGAGTATCATAACCCTTTGAAGAAGGAGCTTTCTGTATTTAATGTCAACTTCCGACAGGAACAGAAGGACAGCGGTGAAGGGAAGTACAGTCAGTACGGTTACACCACCAAGACAGAGGCAAGTACTGCTCCGACCACCAAGGGAACGACCTCTACAGAGGCAGAGTCCCGAGAAACCGAACCGACGAAGAATAGTTCCTCTGAGGAAAGTCAAGTGCCTGAGACAAGTGGGGCTATGGAAGAACCCACTCCCACTGAGGAGACTCCCACCCAATCCGAGGCACCTACAGAAGCTACACAGGCTACTACAGAAGCCACACAGGCTCCATCCACAGAAACAAGCACAACGGCAGATACTTCTGCCGATGACGAAGGTTAACCCCATACCATATGTAAAGGAGAGATTTACATGAATACACCGAAAGATATTGCTATCCGTGCGGCAAAAGCCCTTGATGATAAGAAGGGCATCGGCATCAAGCTCCTTGAGGTCACCGATGTTACCAGTATTGCAGATCATTTCCTGATCTGCACCGGTAGCTCCAACACCCATGTTAAGACTCTGTGTGACTGCGTCGAGGCAGTGGTACAGGACGAGCTGGGTGAGACCTTGCTCCATCGTGAAGGACATCACGGCGGCACTTGGGTCCTGCTGGACTTCGGTTGCCTGATCGTTCATGTTTTTACCAACGAAACCCGTGAATTTTATGATCTTGAGCGTCTGTGGAATGACGCAAAGGAAATCCCTGTAGATTTTGAGGAGATTGCAGAATGAAGTACGATTTTACCGCCATTGAGCAGAAGTGGCAAAAGATTTGGCAGGAAAAGAACCTCTACAAGTCCGAGACCGGTTCCGATAAGAAGAAGTTCTATGCCCTCATTGAGTTCCCCTATCCCTCCGGTGTAGGTCTGCATGTTGGTCATGCCCGCCCCTATACCGCAATGGACACCATTGCCAGAAAGCACCGCATGATGGGTGAGAACGTTCTCTTCCCCATGGGCTATGATGCTTTCGGTCTGCCCACCGAGAATTACGCTATCAAGAATCACATCCATCCCGCAGTTGTTACCGAGACCAATGTCAAGAACTTCCGTTCTCAGCTTCAGGCTTTGGGTTACAGCTTTGACTGGGACAGAGAGATCGATACCACCGATCCCAAGTATTTCAAGTGGACTCAGTGGATCTTCCTGCAGATGTTCAAGAAGGGTCTGGCATACAAGGCACAGATGCCCGTTAACTGGTGTACTTCCTGTAAGTGCGTCCTTGCCAACGAAGAAGTCGTAGACAACGGCTGTGAGCGTTGCGGTTCTCCCGTTATCCGCAAGGAGCAGAGCCAGTGGATGCTGAAGATCACCGAGTACGCCCAGAGACTTCTGGACGATCTGGACGATGTAGACTTTATCGACCGTGTTAAGTCCCAGCAGCGCAACTGGATCGGCCGTTCCACCGGTGCAGAGGTTCGTTTTGGCTCTACTCTGGGTGACGAGATCACTGTTTTCACAACCCGTCCCGACACCCTCTTCGGTGCTACCTACATGGTTCTGTCTCCTGAGCATGCTCTGGTTTCCAAGTGGATGGACAAGCTTGAAAATGCCGAGGAAGTCAAGGCTTATCAGGCAGAAGCTGCCGCAAAGTCCGACTTTGAGCGTACAGAGCTTGCCAAGGATAAGACCGGTGTGAAGCTTCTGGGCGTGCAGGGCATCAACCCTGTCAACTGCAAGGAGATCTCCATCTTCATTTCCGACTATGTTCTGTCTACCTACGGCACAGGTGCTATCATGGCTGTTCCCGCTCACGATGACCGTGACTGGGCCTTTGCCAAGAAGTTCGGTTGCGAGCTGATCGAGGTTGTCAAGGGTGGCAATATCGAAGAAGCCGCTTTCACCGATTGCGATACCGGTATCATGGTCAACTCCGGCTTCCTCAACGATCTCAGCGTGGAAGAAGCTAAGAAGGCCATTATCGAATTCCTCACCGAGAAGGGCATTGGCGAGGCCAAGGTCAACTTCAAGCTCCGTGACTGGGTCTTCTCCCGCCAGCGTTACTGGGGCGAGCCCATTCCTCTGGTGGATTGCCCCAAGTGCGGCTGGGTGCCTCTGGATGAGAGCGAGCTGCCCCTGCTGCTGCCCAACGTGGAGAGCTACGAGCCCACCGACGACGGCGAGAGCCCCCTGGCTAAGATGACCGACTGGGTCAAGACCACTTGCCCCAAGTGCGGCGGCCCCGCCAATCGTGAGACCGACACCATGCCCAACTGGGCAGGCTCCTGCTGGTACTATCTGCGCTATATGGATCCCCATAACGATACCGAGTTTGTCTCCAAGGAGGCAGAGGAGTATTGGGGTCCCGTGGATTGGTACAACGGCGGTATGGAGCATACCAC
>JAZMZW010000075.1:0-29271 GCA_045586205.1 Faecousia sp.
GTTTATCTAACTGGCGCGGGAGCGCCCAAGGCTCCCTTGTGTAAAGGGAGCTGTCAAAAATCTTCTGATTTTTGACTGAGGGATTGTTACCGCAGTACGATTTCGCCGAAACCGTACTAGAGATGCAAGATCCTACCGCACAATCCCTCCGTCACGGCTTCGCCGTCCCACCTCCCTTTACACAAGGGAGGCTTTGGTGCGGTGCAACAATTAGACAAATTTCAGTTTATCGCTCTGTTGGCAGATCGCTTCTGTAGCGGCGGACGTCCCTGTCCGCCCGGTGTAGGAACTTTCGATGTTGTAAAACCTGTAATCAATCGTAGGGGCTTGCAAACTTGCGGCTCCCTCTGACGAGGGAGCTCCCGGTCGGGTGAGGGAGAGAAAAAGCTTGCAGTTTATCGCTCAGGTTACAGATCCAGATCTGTAGGGGCGGACGACTCTGTCCGCCCGGGAGCTTTCGTGCAGTACAGAGTATCGTACAACAGTAGGCATTGGTCGTAGGGCAAGCTGACCCCAGCTTGCCGTCCGCGGAGCGGCAGACTTGCGTGGGTTACAAAAGGGCTTAAATCAGGTAGTTCCACCAGAAAAACGAACTGTGGCACAGACTTTCGGTTCCTGCACCGGCAATCTGGGTCAGCTTGCCCTACGATCGGTGTGTTCGTTTGTGGGAAAATTTATGTATATCTGCAATGCCAACAGCGGGCGGACAGGGGCGTCCGCCGCTACAGAAGCGATCTGCCAACAGAGCGATAAACTGAAATTTGCAAGTAGGGGCGGGGCTCTTTTATTATATGGTTTTATATACAAAATACCTGCACTCCGTCGGACAGGGGAGTCCCTTAGAGTGCAGGTTGTAGCTCATATTTACTCGGGGATGGCTTTTTCCTCTACTACACAGCAGCCAATGGTGTCCAGGGTCAGGGACAGGACTTGCCAGTTGGGCAGAACCTTAGGGATAGCGATCTCCAATTTTCGGGAAATTTCTTCACTGTCGGAGATACACAGACAGGTGGGACCCGCACCGGAAATACAGAAGGAGGCAGCACCACAGGTCTTGGCAACCTGCTGGGCGGTATCATAGCCTGGGATCAAGCCCTTGCGGTAGGGCTGATGGAGTCGGTCATTGAGAGCAAAGGAGATCATACCCACATCCGCCGTTTCCAACGCACGAAGGAGCAGAGCTGCATGGGAAATGTTAAAGACCGCATCTGCAAAGGGGATCTCCTTGGGCAGAATGGAACGGGCAAGCTCTGTACTCAGGTGGAAGTCCGGTACAAGGGCGGTGAATCTCAGCTTCTCCGACAGGGGGAAGCGAGCCATAATAGGTGTATCCCCACGCATGAGGCTTGCGGTCATGCCTCCGAAAATCGCAGGAGCCAGATTGTCCGGGTGTCCCTCTACACGGGTGCAGATCTTCAACAGCTCCTCCTTGGACAAGGGAGAGCCGTGGAGGACATTTGCCGCCATGGCCCCCGCTGCGAGCATGGCAGAGGAAGAGCCCAAGCCTCTGCACACGGGGATCTCCGTATGGATGCTCATACGCAGGGCATCCATAGGCAGTCCCATGGCAGTCATGGTATCACGGTAGGCTACGATGGACAGGTTATCGGCATTGCAGAATTCCTCGGGACAGCCGCTGATCTCCAAGCCTTTTTCGATGATCTCAAAGGTATAAATATTGTACAAAGAAAGGGCGCAACCGAAGGAGTCAAAGCCCGGCCCCATGTTGGCACTGGTAGCAGGGACACGAACACTTACCTTTACCATACTTTCACCTTCCCCTGCACAAAGGACAGCATTTCTTCCCGATCAATGACGGTGGTATGGCGGACGGTCTTTTCCTTCAGACCCTGCAGTCCCTTGGGAATGGGGACTCCGGTCAGCTCCTGCAGGCGATCCATGACCGCAAACTCATCCTCGCCAACTTCCTGACCCAGTGCAGACAAAACTGCGGCAGGGAACTTGTAGGGAGAAGCGGTGGACAGCACCACCATGGGGTTGGCACTGCGGAAATTCTCCGCCACATGCCATGCAACGGCGGTATGGGTATCCATAAGATAGCCCTGCTCCTGCCAAACTCTGCCGATAGTCTGCTTGGTCTGCTCATCATCACAGGAACCGCAAGCAAATTCCTCGTACAGACGGGACAGGATGGTCTCGGAAACACGGTAGCTTCCTTCTTCCTTCAGCGCCTTCATATATCCTGCCACCTCTGCAGGATCCTCGCACAGGAGGTACAGGAGTCGTTCCAGATTACTGGAAATAAGAATATCCATAGAAGGGGACAGGGTCTTGTGGAAGGGACGGCGGCGGTCATATACACCGGTGCGGAGGAAGTCCGTCAGAACATCATTGGGATTGGAAGCACAGATCAAAGTGCCTACAGGCAGCCCCATACGCTTTGCCAGATAACCTGCCAGAATGTTGCCGAAATTGCCGGTGGGAACCACAAAGTCCACCTTGTCGCCCAAGGCGATCCGTCCCTGCTCCAGCAGATCGGAATAGGCACGGAAATAATACATGACCTGCGGAGCCAATCTGCCGATATTGATGGAATTGGCAGAGGACAGACGGACTCCGCAATCCTCGGAAACGCCTACGGAGAAAATCTCCTTCACGCCGGTCTGGGTATCATCAAAATTCCCTCGGACGGCACAAACACAGACATTTGCACCCTCTTGGGTGACCATCTGTGCCTTCTGCACCTCGGATACACCCCCATGAGGGTAGAAGACAATGATCTTTGTACCGGGTACATCTTGGAAGCCTGCCATAGCGGCCTTGCCCGTGTCACCGGAGGTAGCGGTGAGGATCAGGATCTCCTCTTCCATATTTTCCTGCTTCTTAGCTTGGGTAATAAGCTGAGGAAGCATGGACAGAGCCACATCCTTAAAGGCAGAGGTAGGCCCACGGAAAAGCTCCAACACATAACGGTCTCCCACAGGGACAAGGGGGGTCAGATCCTCGGTCTCGAAGCGGTTCTTATATGCCTTTTCTACCAGAGTGTCCATATCCTCGATCTCGGGCAAAAGGAAGGACAGAATACGGGTGGCCATAGTCAGGCTGTCCTTGCCCATAAGCTCCTGCCAGGGGAAGTCCGGCAGTGTGCTGATAAACAGTCCGCCGTCGGATGCAAGTCCCTGCAGGACTGCGGTGGAAGAGTTGGCCTGTAATTGTGCGGATCGTGTGCTGTGATAAATCATATGCTTAACTCCTTTACGAAAGTTCCAATGAGATTTTATACGGAGATAATTCGTTTTTCTCCTATCCAATATGGATTTTTTTCCATTTCTAAAAACAATTTTTCTTGCGTTCTTCTTTCCCATATGATATAATGTTTTTCGATAAAATGCAAGACTTTTCTTTAGATAAAGGAGGAGAGGGCAAAAAATGAAAGAAAAAAAACTGCACATTGCCTTGTTGGGCTTCGGTACGGTAGGCGGAGGCTTATATGAATATGTCCGCACCCGGGAGGATATGTGCATCACACACGTACTCAGTCGCAGACCCAGACCGGAGCTTGACTGTACCGTAACAGACAATTTTGCCTCCATCCTCGCTGATCCCCGTGTAGATCTGGTAGCAGAGACCATCGGTGGCTTAGAGCCTGCATACAGCTATGTGAAGGCCGCCCTGCTGGCAGGGAAGCATGTGGTCACCGCCAACAAGCTCCTCATTGCCGCCCACTATCGGGAGCTGATCGAACTGGCAGAGAAAATGTCCGTCACCCTCCGTTGCACTGCGGCGGTAGGCGGTGGCATCCCCTGGCTGTCCAATCTGGAACGCACTGTAGCACAGGAGCCTGTGACACAAATCGGCGGTATCATGAACGGTACTACCAATTTCATTCTTGATCAAATGCACAACTCCGATGTAAGCTTCTCGGAAGTCCTGAAGGAAGCCCAGAGACTGGGCTACGCAGAGGCAGACCCCACCTCCGACCTCAACGGTCAGGATATCTGCCGTAAGCTGGTGATCTCTACCAACATTGCCTTCGGCTGTGTGGTGCAAGAGGAAGAGATCGACACCTCCGGCATCCAAAATCTCCTTGCAGAGGATATCCAAGCCTGCAAGTCTATGGGGCGTGTGTGCAAGATGATGGCAGGCGCAGAAGATACCGGAGACAAGGTAGCGGCTTATATCGAGCCTGCCTTCCTCCACAAGAGTCTGCCGGAGGCTTCCATCCCCCTGAATTACAACCAGATCTCTCTGGTAGGCAAGCACATCGGCAAGCAGAGCTTCTTCGGTCAGGGAGCAGGTCGCTACCCCACTGCATATAATGTCCTGCAGGACTGTGTAGACATCCTCAATGGCAAGAAGGGCTTCTACACCGCCAAGCTGGAGGATCGCAAGGTCGATAATTCCTCTGTCATCCGTTCCTACTATGTCAGAACCGACCGCATCGACAGCTGGTTGCAGAAGCAGGTCGTGAAGATTTTAGATCAAGGCGTTCTTACCAAACCCGTCTCCGTTGCAGAAATGCACGCTTGGGCAAAGGAGCATCCCACTTGCTTCTTCGCCTCCATCCGCGACTGAGATCATTCCCATTGTAAAAAAGGAGTTTTTATGTTAAAGGTATTAAAATTCGGTGGCACCTCCATGGCAGATGCCAATCAGTATAAGAAAATCAAGGACATCGTCCTGTCCGATCCCTCCCGTCGTATCGTAGTTGTTTCCGCAGCGGGCAAGCGCTTCTCCGGAGACAGCAAGATCACCGACCTGCTGTATCTGTGCCATGCACATATCCGCTACGGTGTGGACTTTGAAGGCATTTTCGATATGATCCGTGAGCGTTATGTTTCCATCCGTGACGATCTGGGTCTTCAGCGGAATATCGAAGCCGAGCTGGACATTCTGAAAGACAAGATCAAGCGCGGTATCAGTCAGGAAGAGCTGGTTTCCCGTGGCGAATACCTCTCCGCTCTGCTCATGGCAGACTACCTGAACTTCCCCTTCGTGGATGCAAAGAGCTGGCTCTTCTTCCACTATGACGGCACCATTGATCAGGAGAAGTCCTATGCCACCCTCCGCCGCATTGTGGGCAACGGTTGTGCGGTCATTCCCGGCTTCTACGGTCTCATGCCCGATGGCAAGATCCGCACCCTGACCCGTGGTGGCTCCGACATTACCGGCGCACTGGCCGCCGCCGCTCTGGATGCAGATGTATATGAAAACTGGACCGATGTTTCCGGCATTCTCATGGCAGACCCCAAGATCGTTGACAATCCCCGTCCCATTGAGCGTGCTACCTACAGTGAGCTCCGTCAGCTGTCCTACAGCGGTGCCCAGGTTCTCCACGAAATGACCGTTTTCCCCGTCCGTGAGAAGAACATCCCCCTGAACATCCGCAACACCAACGCTCCCGATGATCCCGGTACCATGATCTGCGAGGAAATCAAGGAATCCTCCGCCGACCGTGCCCGTTTCGTCACCGGCATCGCCGGCAAGTGCGATTATTCCGTAGTCACCATACATAAGAAGGGTATGGCAGGCTCTGTAGGCAACCTGAGAAATATGGCAGAGATCTTTGAGAATCACACCGTTCCCATCTGCTACACGCCCACGGGAATCGACTGCATCTCTATGGTCTGCCCCACAGAGAAGCTTGCACCCCATCAGTATTCCCTGACTGAAGACATCCGCAAGGAGCTTCGCCCCGACAGCATCAAGGTCACAGATGAGCTGGCTATCATTGCCGTTGTCGGCAGAAAGATGGCATACCGCACCGGCACCGCCGGCAAGATCTTCGATGCACTGGGAGAGGCCAAGATCAATATCCGCATGATCTCCCAAGGCCCCGATGAGCTGAACATTCTGGTGGGTGTGGAGCATAAGGATTACGCAAACGCTGTCCGTGTACTGTATAATGCTTTTGTAAAGTGAGGTAGTGAAAATGAAACTGTATAATGTTGGTATTCTGGGCGCCACCGGTGCCGTCGGCAGAGAAATGATGCAGATCCTGGAGGAACGGAATTTCCCCATCGGAGAACTGCGCCTCTTTGCCAGCAGTCGTTCCGCAGGTAAGGTCATCGAGTGGCAGGGCAAGCCCGTTGTCATCGAAGAACCCTGCAAGGAAGCCTTCGAGGGTCTGGACATCGTTCTGGGCGCCGCTGAAAATGACATTGCCAAGGCCTTTGCGCAGGACATCGTAGATGCCGGTGCTGTCTTTGTCGACAACTCCTCCGCATTCCGTCTGGACCCCGCTGTTCCTCTGGTCGTTCCCGAAGTCAACCCCGAGGATGTGAAGAATCACAAGGGCATTATCTCCAACCCCAACTGCTCCACCATCATTGCTGTGGTTGCCATCAATGCACTGAACCGCCTTTCTCCCATCCGTAGCATCATTGCTTCCACCTATCAGGCCGTTTCCGGCGCAGGCGCAGGCGGCCCCATTGAGCTTGCTCAGCAGGTCGAGGCTCTGCGTGTTGGCAAGGAAGTCCAGCCCAAGGTATTCAGCCATCAGATCGCCTATAACCTGATCCCCCAGATCGGTGGCGCACAGTGGGAAGGCTACACCAGCGAGGAAATGAAGATGCAGAATGAAGGTCGCAAGATCCTCCACCTGCCCGAACTGACTGTTTCCTGCACCTGTGTCCGTGTTCCCGTTGTTCGTTCCCACTCCATTTCCCTGAATCTCCGTTTCACCAGACCCGTCAGTGTCAAGGAAGCTCAGACTGCTCTTGCCAAGGCAAAGGGCTGTAAGCTGGTTGACGATCTGGCTAAGAAGCAGTACCCCATGCCTCTGGATACCTCCGATCAGGATCTGGTCTTCGTAGGCAGAATCCGTCCCGACCTCACCGATGACAGTGGCCTGTGCCTGTGGTGCTGCGGTGATCAGGTTCGCAAGGGTGCCGCCACCAACGCCATCCAGATCGCCGAACTCCTGCTGGATCAGGAATAATTTGAATCTACAAAAAGATCCCCGTCCACTGAGGACAGGGATCTTTTTTTTATAATGTGTGCTGACAGACGGAACGGACTATTGATCAGGCTTTTCCTTTATGCTTCAAAATATCTTCTTGCGCTGTCGGAGTAGGCGAAGAGGGCTTGCATCAGGGTCAGGATATTTCCGCTTTTGCCGTTGCCGTAGGTATCGGCACTGTAGAGCAGGGTCTCCGACACTCTTGTGTTTCCCTCGTATACCGCCACATTCATGACTGTCCGCAGCTCTGCCCCAAGGAGGCCGTCAAAGTCAAAGGCATAGTACCCATAGGGTGCATAATACAATTGGGGATCGGTCAGAACACAGGTCTGCAAACTTCCGTCAATTCCCGTGTAAGTAATGCGAAGATTCAGATCCTCCAAAGCCCCCTCATAGTTTCCGAGATCTACCACATAGCGGAGGACGATTTTACTATCCAGTCGCAGGGGCATACTTGCAAAGCATACCTTAGGCTCTGCCAAATCTCCCAAAATTTTCTTGTTATGACCGAATGTCACAGCTTCGGGCGCTGTCAGATAGCTTCTGTGTTCCTCTGTCATTTGTCCGTCTGCAAGGGCATCCGTGCGGTAGCCCTTCCAAAGCTGTGCCTTTGCGCCGTACTGCAGGAGGTTTGCGCACACAGCCTTCAGTTCTTCGGAAGCAGTTGTTCCATTCAATTGGTTATAGGCATAGGTGGCAATGCTGTAGATATCCTTTTGGGATACATAGTCTACACCGTCCCTACGCAGGAAAAGCCTTGCCTCCACCAAATCGTTCATTTCTATGGATACCGGGCCATTAAGGACAAAATACCAATACTCCCCTCGAAGTTCTCCGTCCAAAGTGAGGGTTTCCTTTCCCACAAGGACATTGCCCTCATACCGAGGCAGGGTGCATTCCATATAGAAGCTGTCGTATGCTTCCAGAGCCTCGGCAGAAACCATATAGCTTACAGCAATGTCGCTTGCAAGATTCAAAGAATGTCCCATAGAAATGCTCTCATCGCAAAAACGAAGCTTGGCATTCAGAAGAGGCTCATTGGGAGCACCGATTTCCACAGCCTTCCACATTTCCTCCGTACCGCAGTAGTACAGCTCTTCCAGACCGCTACAACCCGTAAATCCGAAGTCATAGACACTCACCAGTGTAGAGGGGATCGTGACCCTTGTCAGTGCCTTGCACCCACGGAAGGCGTAACCGGCAACAGTGAGAGTCTTGTCCTCCATGACATAGTCCCCGCTCAAAGTTGTTTTTGCTTCCAGCAGGATTGCCCAGATACAGAACCTCTCCATCCCAGTTTCCTTCCTCACGGCTGTAGCCCGTATTGGTAAAGGCCATACAGCCCACAGAGCTCACGCTGTCCGGAAGAGTAATATCCGTCAAAGCCATGCAATCCTCAAAGGCAAAGCTACCGACAGACTTCAGCCCGTAGGGAAGGGAGAGGCTTTTCAGCGCACTGCAGCCGGAAAAGGCATATTCCCCAATGTCCGTCACACCGCTACCTATGACCACGCTCTCCAGCTTGGCACAGGTGAAAAAGGCAAAATCCTCAATTCGGGTCACAGACTGTCCCATGCTCACCCGTGTCAGCTTGTTGCAGGTGTAAAAGGCATCCCTGCCGATGGTAGTGACAGCCACTCCTTGGATCTCATCGGGAATCTCCGCCACCGTGACCCCCGCATCGCAGGCCGTGACTGTTCCGCTTTCGGGATCAAAATACAGATTGCCACCCTCTACCCCATAGGCAACACTTGTCCCCCTTGCTCCAAAGGCCACAGCCGGAAGCAGAGAAAGCAAAAGTGTTACGCAAATGACCGTAGATATTAGCTTTTTACATAGTTTCATTGGTAAAACCTCCACATATTACACGATGGAATGGATCTCAGATGCCTCTGGAGAAGGGGATGCAGTCTGCATCGGAGTTTCCCTCTTGGAAGCCTTGGGCTTTCCAGAAGGCGATGGCATCGGTGTTTTCCTTTTCGCAGGAGAGGGAGAGGTAATCATAGCCCTGTGAGGACATGGCGGCGCGGATGTCGGCGAAGATTTGGGAGCCGATGCCCTGCCTCTGGTATCTGCCGTCTACCATGAACCAGCCGATGAAAGCATCATCCTTCTGAGGATAGCCGGTAATGAGATCCAGCAGTGCCACAAGCTCCTCGTCCCGGTAGAAGCCCACAAAGTGCTTGTTTCCTTCCTCCGCACCTTCCGGCACACGGCTGATGATCTCCGTGAGGCTTTCCACCGTGGGGGCGCTGTTGCTGTTCTCGTAATACTTCATATTGGACTTGCACAGGCGGTAAACCTCGGAAATATCCTCCTCCGTGAGGCGACGAACTTCATGAGAGGTGCTGAGGGCATTGATATCCAGCTTGCTCCCCGCCTCATAGTCCATAGCCTGACGGAACTGGGTTTCAAACAGCTCCCGATAAGTACCGCCCAGAGCCAGAAGCTCCTCATGAGTGCCCTGCTCGGCAATGATGCCGTCCCGTACCACCAGGATCCGATCTGCTTTGAGAATGGTAGACAGGCGGTGGGCGATGACGATGCTGGTACGACCCTTCATCATGTTCTCCAAGGCATCCTGAATGGCATTTTCGGAAATGGAGTCCAAAGCACTGGTGGCCTCGTCCAAAATCAGGATCTTGGGATTCTTCAAAATCACACGGGCAAGAGAAATTCTCTGCTTCTCACCGCCGGAGAGCTTCAAGCCTCGGTTGCCTACTTCCGTATCATAGCCCTTGGGCTGCTTGGTAATAAAGTCGTGGATATTGGCAATGCGACAAGCGGCCTCGATCTCCTCCATGGTGGCATCCTCCTTGGCATAGCGGAGGTTTTCCAAAATCGTGCCGTTAAAGAGGTAGGTTTCCTGTGTCACAACGCCGATACACTGTCGCAGATAGGGCAGATCAAAGTCTCGCACATCCACACCCGCAATGGTCACACTGCCACCCAGAACATCATAGAGTCTGGGGATCATGTTGACCACTGTGGACTTGCCGGAGCCTGAAGGTCCTACGATGGCATACATTTTTCCACCGGGAACGGTAAAATTCACATCTGTCAGCAGAGGCTTGGAGGGATCGTAGCTGAAGACCACATGCTTATACTCGATGGGCTCCATATAGACCTCGGGCTTTTTGCCGTTTTCCGGAGAAACGATGGTGTTTTCCCGATCGAAGTAGTCAAAAATACGGGTAAACAGTGCCAAAGAGCGGGTGAAATCCACCTGCAGATTCAGCAAGGATTCCACAGGTCTGTACAGGCGGTTGATCAGAGCCACCGTAGCGGTGATCGTACCTACGGACAGGGCGGGATCCCAGTTCTTGATGATCAGCAGACCGCCTACAAAGTAGATCAGCAGAGGTCCAAGCTGACTGAAAATCCCCATGACCACCATGAACCATTTGCCACTGCGACGCTCCTTCAGAGCGATCTCCGTAGCTTCCCCATTGACCTTGACGAACTTTTCGTATTCCTTTTCTTCTCTGGTGAAGATCTTCACCAGCATAGATCCGCTGACGGAGAGGGTCTCGTTAATGACCTGATTCATCTCGTCGTTCTTTGCCTGACTTTCTGTCAGGAGCTTCCAACGGGTCTTGCCTGCGCTTCTGGTCGGCAGGATCAGCAGGGGGATCACTGCAATGCCCACCAGAGCCAACTGCCAACTCATGGAGAACAGGGCAATGAGGGTGGTGACCACCGTGGCGGTATTGCTGACAATACTGGATAGCGTTCCGCTGATGACGGAGCTGACACCGCTGATGTCCGTATTCATACGGGTAATAATGTCACCCTGCTTTTCAGTGGTAAAGAAGGAGTGGGGCATATATTGCAGATGGCGGTACATCTGATTTTTCATATCATAAATGATCCGCTGAGAGATCCAGGAATTGATGTAGCTTTCCAGAACACCGATGAGCTGGCTGATGCTCAGTGCGCCGAAGGCCATAAGCAACAAGCGGATCAGCAGTGCCAGATCCTCGCCCACCAGAGCCTGATCCACGATCCGTCCCGTAATGATGGAGGGGAGCAAGCCCACAGTGGCAGACAGCAGGATCGCCACAAATACAAATAAAAATTGCACCCAGTAAGGCTTCAGATAGGACATGATCCGCACCAAAAGCCCCTTGGTCACCTTGGGCATATTCTGTTTTTCTTCCTCTGTCAAAAAGCCTCTCGGACCTAAGGATTGTCTTGCCATAGTGTTTCCTCCTGTTTCTGTATCATTTCCACTCCGAGCCCCGAGCCCCGTGATTCCAGTATACCCCGACTTTTTCTCCCTGTCAAGCATGGGCATTGGCTGTTTTTATACATATTCTTTGGTTTATCGAACTGTTTGCAACTTAGTAGAAGCCACTTGGCTCTCCCTTTGGGAGAGCTGTCGCCGAAGCGACCGAGAGGGCAGACGGCAGTATAAATTGGAATAAATCATCAAAGCAAGCACAAATGACTGCCTGTGCATATTTCAAACAGGCCCACAAGCTGAAATTGGTCGAATTTCAAATCCATCACCGCAGGTGATACCTCAATTATTCATTCTTCATCCTTCAATATTCATTTTTCCTTCTCCCCCTCCGCTATCACGGAGGCGATGCTCAGGGGGATCAGCTTTTCCAGATCACGGGGATCGGCTTGGATTTGCAGGCCGATTTTGCCACCGCTGAAGAAGATTTTTGGAAATTCCAAGGCGCTTTCATGTAACACCGTGGGAAATTGCTTCTTCATGCCCACGGGACTGCAACCGCCGTGGATGTAGCCCGTCAGGGGCAGAAGCTCCTTCTGGGGAAGCATGGCGATGGATTTCTCTCCCACAGCCTTTGCCCCCTTCTTCAGATCCAGTTCCTGTGCCACAGGGATCATAAAAACATAGTATCCTCCGCTTTTCCCCACAGTCACAAGGGTCTTGAACACCCATCGGGGATCTTGCCCCAGAGTCTGCGCCACATCCGTACCGCTGATGACACCCTCGTAGCTGTGGGTCCCGTAGGGTAGTTTTTTCCGTTCAAATTGTCGCATGGCATTGGTTTTTTCGATTTTTGCCATAGGTTCAACACCCCTTTTGCAGTTTTGTCAGGAAATCTTCCGCTTCTTGACGATTTTTAAATGTATAGATTTCTTTGTCCCCCTGTTCTTCCAAGAGCTTCAGGAGCTTGGGACGGGTCTGCACAGAAAAATTGCGGACAAAGGACAGAAATTCTTCATCCTCCACCTTGTTTTCCACCCAGGGCATATCTGCTCTGGGCTTTCCTCGCCTTTCTGCGATCCCTTGGAGGCAAAGCTCTGCAGGATAGTCCAAAAACATTACCGTATCGCAGAATTCCAGTCGCAGGGGCAGGGTAGAGGCATAGTTTCCGTCAATGATCCAAGTTTCCCCATTCAGCACCTGACGGAGTCTTTGCAGAAAGGCCTCTTTCTCCACCGTAGTTTTATCCTCATTCCAGTACAGCAGATCCAAATGACACAGAGGCAAGCCCGTACAGACATGAAGTTTTCTTGAAAAAGTGCTTTTCCCACCGCCGGGACAGCCGATGACCAGTATTTTCTTCATACTCTCACTCCTCCACGGATCAAATCAAGCCCGACGGATTTTCTGAGTCACATAAGACTCTTTTTCTTATTTTATCACAGTCACAACGGATTTTCCATACAAAAAAGCAATCTTCGAAATTTTCTCAAAGACTGCTTTATAAATCATTTTTCCTTCCGAATCTCACGAAGCTGCCATACATCCATAGCCATAAACAGCAAAGCAAGGATCACTGCCGGGATCCATCTGCCCACAGGCTCTCCACCCAGAGCTAAGATCACAAAGGCCACCACTGCCAAAACACAAAGGCTCATACGCAGTACAGCGCAGAGAAACAGACCTTTTCCTTTCAAATTAGCACTCCTTTTCTGTTTACCATTTTTAGTATAGCATAATTTCCTTTGGAAATCAGCAGGGATCTTACTTCACACCGTCCCATTCTCCCAGGAAGCGGTCTACAAAGTCACGCATATAGCTGTCTCTTTCCTCTGCCATGGCCTTGGCTGTCTCCGTGGTCATGAGATCCTTGAGGAAGAACAGCTTTTCGTAAAAATGATTCAGGGTGGGGGACACATGCTTGCGATATTCCTCTGCGCTCATGTGAGTCTTGGGCAGGATCTCCGGGTCATACATGGGGCGGTTGTGATTCCCACCGTAGGCAAAGGTACGGCCAATGCCGATGGCCCCGATGGCATCCAGACGGTCCGCATCCTGTACGCACCGCCCCTCCAAGCTGTCCGGAGTCACAGAATCCGTCCCACGGAAGGACACCTGATCGATAATATGGCAGATCTTCCCGATTCGTGCTTCGTCTATCCCCTGTTCTCTCAAAAAGGCTCTTGCCCTGTCTTTGTTTTCATAGGTATGGGGAGAAAGCTTCACATCGTCCACATCGTGGAGCAAAGCAGAAAGCTGAACCAACTCTACCTCCGCCCCCTCCGCCTCAGCGATCCGTGTAGCCGTCCGAAACACCCGATAGGTATGAAAATAATCATGCCCACTGTATTCCTCCTCAAACACCCGCTTCACAAAGTCCAAGGTATTGCATATGATCTGTTCCATAGTTCCCCCTTTTAGAACTCTCACCCTTTTTGTAGGGGCGGACGACTCTGTCCGCCCGGATTTTTCAGATACACAATAGATTTTCTATTCTCGTAGATCCTGCCTGTTCCATAGTTATTATTCCTTCGCTTCTAGGTAATAGAGCTTCCCAAACAAAGTCTTCTTTCCTTTTGCATAAGGGCATTTTTCCTTGCTTCCCATATACAAAACTGTACAGGCACTGAGAAATTTCCGAACAACCAGCACATTCCCAACCGTGCCCATCTCTCTTGCCTCAATGTATACCTCATATAAGACAGGGTGCCAATGAGTCAGGCTGTTACTCCACTTTCCGCAGATTTTTGTATTGAGGCTCACATAAGAATCCGAAGGATCCACTGCAATCTCTACCTGTACACCCTCATACAGATCCCATAATAAACTTCCATTGGGAGAAATACAATAGTTTCTGCACAAATCCGGAGTTTGTTCCAACATTTCATATAATTCCTCTGTATTGCGAGGAATCCGGAGTTTCAGAGGGGAGTCCTCGTCTTCAAAGGCTTTCTCATAGCTCCAAGTCAGGAAGACACTTTCGGGTAGCCTCACCCCACGCAGATCTTCCATAGGGATCATATTCCGTATTTCCTAAATAGCAATTTTCGTCATGGGAGTATATGACCCCTATGGCTTGAAGATAGGAGTATATGATGGTAGAGCCCACAAACTTCATACCCCGTTTTTGCAGGTCTTTGGAAAGAGCGTCGGATAGGGCGTTGGTGGTCTTTTGGGTTTCGTAGATTACTTGTTTTTTGGTAAATGTTCGTAAATATTCGGCAAATGAGCCGTATTCCTTTTGAATTTGCAGGAAAGTCTTGCTGTTTTGGATGCTTGCACGGATCTTTCCCCCGTGTCGGATGATGCCGGGATCTGCCAGAAGGGCTTGTACCTCGTCCTCTCCGTAAGCCGCTACCTTGCACACATCAAAGCCGTCATACACCTGCCGAAACCGTTCCCGCTTGTTCAGCACACATTCCCAAGACAGCCCGGCCTGAAAGGATTCCAGGATCAACATTTCGTACAAGTAGCCCTCGGAGAAATTGGGCACGCACCATTCTGTATCATGGTATGCCACATACAGGGGATTTTTTAGATTACACCATCTGCAACGCTTCTTCCCGTCCAAGTCCTTCCACCTCCCAAAGGTGATCTTTTTTCATTATAATAGAAAATCCTTTACTTTTCAAGCACGAATAAAAAGGACAAAGTGCGGCTAAACACTCTGTCCTTTTGATCTATTTTATACTCTCAAGGCAATTTCCATGGCAATGTAGGTCTTGGCATGGTCATGGTTGGCCTGATGGATCTCGGCAATATCGTAGTTATCTTCTCCCAGAACATCTCCGCCTTCCAGAAAGTCATACAGTTCAAAGCCGTAGAAGTCGCATGCCGCCTGCACCCCGGCGATCTCCATTTCCACCGCCACACAGCCCTCTGCCTTCCGTTTCGCTACCAAACCTACGGTCTCTCTGACAACGGAATCCGTTGTCCATACCCGTCCGAGGACATAGGGGATCCCCAGTTCTTGGAAGATCTCAGCCACCTTTTGGCTGTTCTTCACCGTGATGTAGTCCCCGGGAGGGGCATAGTAGTAGGAAGCCCCTTCTCCGCGGTAACTTTCCGTAGGGATAATGTATTTTCCCTTGGTTTTCTCGTAATCCAAGCAACCGCAAGAACCGCACATGATGAACTTTGTGGCGCCCACATTCCAGTTGGCCTCAATGCACAGCGACGATGCCAAAGCGGACCCAATGTATGTGAGGTAAAACGCAATATCTCTACCCTTGTAATTGAGCTTATAAATGGGAATATTCCCGGTGCATGCCCTTAGTTCCCCAATTTTCTCACAAGGGAAGTTGCTCAGAAGATGATCCCGGATCTCCGGAGAGAAAATCACCAGACAATGCTCGATCAACTCTCGCTTGTCCCCATAAAAATCTTGTAAAGTCAGTGCAGGCTTCGTTTGAATGTCGTAACAATCTGTGATCATAGGTATTTCCCCTTTCCATTTCAGATAGCGATCTTCCACCGGTATCCGCCCCTGCGTATTTTCCCGGATTTACCAGCGATCCATGTTTCTATGGAACTTTTCCTCGTAGGCACTTTTCAGTTCTTCCGGGGTAATGCCGTAGCAGAGGAGAACATCATTATAATACATAAGCACGTCTGCAAGTTCTTCGATCAGATCTTTTCTAATCTCTACATTTGTAGAAGCTTCTGTACCGCCGTTCTTTTTCACGATGTCAATGACTTCTCCGATTTCCCCGATCATCCACAGGAGCTTGTTTTGCCCAATTTCCGGGCAAATGGGTTCCCACTTGTGCCTATACCGCTCCTGCAGAGCCTTTTGCATCTCCTGCATTTCGTTCATGGTAAAATCTATCATAACCCTATAACATCCTTATTCTCAATGCCCCCCAGGGCAATTCATGGCATAGCCAAATCATGCGTCCACGCAATTCATGCCGAAGGCAATTCATTGAATCTATTGTCTGCACATACAGACAATAGATTCTATGTGGGAGCAACGGGGGAAAAGATCCACTGCTTCGGCATGAGTGAGAGAATAGCCTCTTTCTGTCAGTAGCTTCACATCTCTTGCCAGTGTTGCGGGGTCGCAGGAGACGTAGACCACCTTCTTGGGAGACATGGTATCAATGGCCTCGATGACATCGGCGCTGAGACCCTTTCTGGGGGGATCTACAACGATCACATCCGGGCGAGTGCCTTCTTCCGACAGACGGAGGGCGGCTTGTCCCGCATCGGCGCAGAAAAATTCCGCATTTTCGATGCCGTTGCGCTTGGCATTTTCCTTGGCATCCACAATGGCGGCATCGATGACTTCCACACCGATGACCCGTTTTGCCTTTTTGGCAAGGCAGAGGGTAATGGTGCCCGTACCGCAGTAGAGATCCATGACAGTTTCTTCCCCGGTGAGCTCTGCGCAGGCAATGGCCTTTTGGTACAGGATCTCCGCCTGATCCCGGTTGACCTGATAGAAGGATCTGGGAGAAATGCGGAAGCGCAAACCGCACAGTACATCTTCAATGGCATCCTCGCCCCACAGGGTCTTGGTCACATCTCCCATAATGGCATTGCCTTTTCTGGTATTCACATTCATGGCAATGGAGGTCATGCCGGGAATTTGGGTCAAAAGCTCAATGAGACGCTTCCTTTTGGGCAGATCTGTTCCATTGCAGACCAGACACAGGAGGATCTGACCGGTTTTTTCTCCGTAACGGACGAAAATATGACGGATCAGCCCTGTGTGGGTGCTTTCGTCATAGGAAGAGACCTTGCACTCCTTCATCCACTTCAAAACGGCCTCTCTTGCCAAATCGGCGCACTGAGGCTGGATGAGACAGTGATCCACAGGGATCAAGTCATGGGTGCCTTTCTTGTAAAATCCTGCTTTTCCACCTGCCACAGGGAATTGCACCTTGTTACGGTAGGACAGATAGGTTTTTGCCCCCGTGATCTCCAAGCTTTCCAAGTTTTGTCCGCCAATGCGATTCAGAGCATCCAAAACACGCTGTCTCTTGATCTCGCACTCAGCCTCATAGGTAATGTGCCAGAAATCACAGCCACCGCATTGCTTGGCATAGGGACAATCACGGTTGACTCTTGCTGCGGAACGGGTTATAATAGAAACGATCTTGCCGTAGGCGGCAGTTTTTCCAATATGCTCGATCCGCAGATCGTAGGTTTCACCGGGAGCTGCATTGGGTACAAAGACCGCACAGCCTTCCACACGGCAGACTCCCAAGCCGTCACTGGTAAAGCCTGTGACATCAGCACGATACACTTCATTTTTCTTCAACATAATTTTTCCTCTGTTTCACGTGAAACATTCACTTTCTTTCAAGTGGCTTGTATGCCCCCATTATAGCACGAAACAGGGAAAAGAACAATCCCCAAAGGAGGGACTATGATAAATTATCAACATTGCACCCTTTGCCCCAGAGCCTGTGGTGTAGATCGCACAGCAGGGGAGAGGGGTTTCTGCGGAATGTCGGACAAACCCATGGTGGCAAAAGCCATGATCCATGTCGGGGAAGAGCCTGTGATCATGGGCGAAAAAGGCACAGGGGCGATTTTCTTCAGCGGTTGCACCCTCCGTTGCTCCTACTGCCAGAATCACGAGATCTCCACCGGAAAAACAGGTGTAGAAGCAAAAAATCTCCGCAAAACCATGGAACAGCTTATTGCCCAAGGGGCGGAAAGCATTGATTTAGTGACCCCAAGCCATTTTCTCCCCCATGTGATCGAAGCACTGCACCCCAAGCTCCCCGTACCCGTGGTCTATAACTGCGGAGGCTATGAAAGGGTAGAAAGCCTGAAGGCTTTGGAAGGTCTTGTGGATGTGTACCTTCCGGACCTGAAATATTCCGATGCAGAGCTTGCAAAGGATCTTTCTTTGGCAGGAAACTATTTTGAGACCGCAAAGGCCGCTATTTTAGAAATGTACCGCCAAACAGGCCCATTCCATATTGAAAACGGTCTCATGAAAAAGGGCGTATTGATCCGCCATCTGGTTCTACCGGGAAATGTGGACAACAGTCTGGGTGTTTTGGACTGGATCAGCGACAGCTTCAAGGATGGGGAAATTTTAGTATCCCTCATGAGCCAGTATGTACCCACAGGAGAACAGAAGCCCCCAATGGATCGCAGAGTTACAGAGGAGGAATACGACGGTGTTGTCAGCTGGATGGACTTTTGCGGTATTGAACAAGGCTTCGTGCAGGAATTAAGCTCCGCCACAGAGGAATTGCTCCCAAATTTTGATTGTGAGGGTGTAGTATAATATCTATTTAAAAAATAAATGTAAACAAGAAAACAAATGTTTGCATTTTCCCCAAAAGTATGCTATAATAGAGAAAACCACTCATAGGAGGAGATCTTATGGCAAGAACCAGTAACAAAAGGCAAGAGATCCTTGTTTTCATCAAACAATTTTATAAGGAAACCGGCTACGCTCCTTCTGTCCGCGAGATCATGGACGGTGTGGGACTGCGTTCCACCGCTTCCGTACACTATCACATGAATGCCCTCCGTGAAAGTGGAGAGCTTGCCATTGATCAGTACAAGAACCGTGCCATCCGTATGCCTCAGGCACAGGGTATCCCCATTATCGGTGTTGTGACCGCCGGTCTGCCTATTCTGGCAGTGGAGAATATCGAGGGCTATATTGCACTGGATCAGGAAGACTGCTTTGCCCTCCGTGTCCGTGGAGACTCCATGATCGAGGCCGGCATCTATGACGGCGATGCCGTCATAGTTCGCCCCCAGAACACCGCCGATCACGGGGACATTGTGGTGGCTCTCCTGAATGACGAGGCTACCGTCAAGCGCCTTTCTTTGCAAAACGGAGAAGTTTGGCTCATGCCCGAAAATCCCAACTACGATCCCATCCCCGGCAGAGAAGCTACCATTCTCGGACGTGTCAAGGGTATTTATCGGGAATATTGATCATCATGCACGACCTGCTACAGCTTTCTGTAGCAGGTTTTTATTTTGTTTCACGTGAAACACAGAAAAAAGCCCATAGATATTCGGCAGGAAATACTTGCAAAAGACACGATCCTATGTTATGATGTATATATCTTTTTCTCCCGCAATACATCAGACAAAGGAGGCGGAAAAATGGGAAAAGTTGTAGCCGTTGTCAACCAAAAAGGCGGTGTTGGCAAAACTACCACCGCAGTGAATCTCACAGCCGCACTGACCGCCATGGGTCGCAAGGTACTTCTCTGCGATTTTGACCCTCAGGCGAACGCTACCAGTGGCTTGGGCGTAGATAAAAAAAGCGTCAAGCACAGTTCTTACGATCTTTTGATCTCAGACATTCCCACACGGGACTGTATTATAAAAACCAAATTTGGTGATGTTCTTCCCTCTACCGCCGCTCTGGCAGGTGCAGGTATCGAACTGATCCATGTGGCACAGAGAGAATTCAGCCTGAAGAGAGCATTGGATCAGGTAAAGGATGAATATGATTTTATTTTCATCGATTCTCCTCCTTCTTTGGAGCTTTTGACTCTGAATGCACTGTGTGCCGCTGACAGCATTCTGATCCCCGTCCAGTGTGAATACTTCGCTCTGGAGGGACTGTCGGATCTCATGAGCACCATGCGTGCAGTCAAGCGGAAGCTGAATCCCAAGCTGGAGATCTTCGGCGTGATCCTTACCATGTTTGACGGCAGAACAAACTTCTCCTCTCAGGTTGCAGAGGAAGTACGCAGACATTTCCCCGGAAAGGTTTATACCACAGCCATTCCCAGAAATGTACGCCTTGCAGAAGCCCCCAGCCACGGTCTGCCCGTAACAGCCTATGACCGTAGCTCCAAGGGCTCAAAGGCTTATCTCAGTGTAGCAGAAGAAATCATACGGAGATATCCGTAGGAAGGATGTATACATGGCAGTAGCAAAACAAAGAGGTCTCGGCAGAGGACTTGGTGCCCTGATCGATGACTTCAGCGGACAGGATGAACAGGGAGCTGTTACCAAGCTTCCTTTACAAAAAATCGAACCCAACCCCAATCAGCCCCGTAAACAATTTGACGAGGAACAGTTGGATGCTCTGGCAGATTCCATCCGTGAGCATGGACTCCTTCAGCCTCTGGCAGTACGGGAGATGGAAGGTTATTACCAAATCATCGCCGGTGAACGCCGTTGGAGAGCCTGCCGTATGGCAGAGCTTTCGGAAGTTCCCGCGGTGATTATCGAAGCAGATGACAAAAAAGTTATGGAGCTTGCCATGGTGGAAAACCTACAACGACAGGATCTGAACCCCATGGAAGAAGCAGAAGGCTACCACAGTCTGATCCACGACTTTGATCTGTCACAGGAACAGGTGGCAGAGCGTGTGGGCAAGTCCCGTCCCGCCGTAGCCAATGCCCTCCGTTTACTGAATCTCAAAGGGGAATTGAGAGATATGGTCACCGAGGGCAAGCTCAGTGCCGGCCACGCCCGTGCTCTTCTCAGCCTGCCCAACGAAAAGCTCCAGAAAAGTGCCGCACAGAAAATCATCGCACTTGAGCTTTCCGTTCGCCAAACCGAGTCCATGTGCAAGAAAATGCTTTCGGATCTAAAGGCCGAGGCAGAAAAGCCCGCCCCCCTGACAGTGGATTATGTAGGGGAATGCGAAAAGCTTTTGACCAAACAGCTTGGCAGAAAGGTCAAGATCGTCAACGGTAAGCGCAAGGGTCGTTTTGAACTGGAATTCTACGGACAGGATGATCTGCAAGTCCTGTATGAGACCCTTCTTTCCCTTCCTCTTTCGGGAAACTAAATCCAAAAACAGAGATTTATATTAAAAAAATGAAAGATATACCTACACAAGAAAGTAATATGAGGTGACATATATGATTGACATCAAACGCATCAAAGACAATCCCGAAGCCGTCAAGGCCGGCTATCGTGCAAAGGAAGTTGACTGCGATCAGCAGGTTGACCGTATTCTGGAGCTGGACGCACAGCGTCGCGCCCTGATCTTAGAGACCGAGACCTCCAAGGCAGAGCAGAACCGTGTTTCCAAGGAAATCCCCATGCGCAAGAAGGCAGGGGAAGATGTTGCTCCCATTTTCAAGCGTATGGGCGAGCTGAAGGCTCAGATTGCCGAGAACGACAAGAAGCTCACCGAGGTAGAAGCAGAATACCGCACCCTGATGCTGTCCCTGCCCAATCTTCCCGATCCGGACCTGACTCCCGGTGGCAAGGAGAACAACGAGCCTCTGCGCTATATCGGCGAACCCCACGTGTTTGATTTCGAGCCCAAGCACCATGTTGATCTTTGCACCGATCTGGGTCTCATCGACTACGAGCGTGGCGCAAAGCTGGCAGGCTCCGGCTTCTGGATCTACCGTGGCATGGGCGCCCGTCTGGAATGGGCTCTGCTCAACTACTTCATGGACTGCCATCTGGCAGACGGTTACGAAATGGTCATTCTGCCCCACATGTTGGAGTACCAGTGTGGCGAAACCGCAGGTCAGTTCCCCAAATTTGCCGACGAGGTCTACAAGATCGAGAATCCCACGGACGAGAGAATGCACTTCATGCTTCCCACCGCTGAGACCGCTCTGGCTTCCCTCCATCGCAACGAGATCCTGACCGAGGCCGAACTGCCCCATAAGATCTTTGCTTACACTCCCTGCTTCCGCAGAGAAGCCGGTTCCCACAGAGCCGACGAGCGTGGCATGGTCAGAGGCCACCAGTTCAACAAGATCGAGATGTTCCAGTACACCCTCCCCGAAAAGTCCGACGAGGCTTTCGACGAGCTGGTACATAAGGCAGAGGCGCTAGTTCGTGACCTTGGCTTCCACTTCCGCACCGTGAAGCTGGCAGCAGGTGACTGCTCCGCTTCCATGGCAAGAACCTATGACATTGAGATCCAGATCCCCTCTATGAACGGCTACAAGGAAGTTTCCTCCGTTTCCAATGCCCGTGACTATCAGGCACGCAGAGGCAACATCCGTTTCCGCAGAGAGGCCACCGGCAAGACCGAATTTGTCCACACCCTCAACGGTTCCGGTCTGGCTACCAGCCGTATCTTCCCCGCTATGGTGGAACAGAACCAGAGAGCCGACGGCTCCGTAGTGGTTCCCGAAGTTCTGCGTAAGTATCTGGGCGGTTTGGAAGTCATTACCCTGTAATTTGGCGGCACAGCCCCAAAAATATTAAAAACATACAGAAAGGAACATAAAATCATGGCAAAGAAAGAAAATAAATCCACCTTTTTGAAAGAATTTAAGGAATTTGCAGTGAAGGGCAATATGTTCGACATGGCCGTCGGCGTCCTCATTGGTGGCGTGTTCAAGGATCTTGTTACCTCCTTCACCGACAACATCATCATGCCCATCGTCAGCATCTTCACAGGCAGCATCGACTTCTCCTCTTGGAAGATCCAGCTGCCCTCCCTCTTCGGCGAGAAGGTCAACGAGGCAGGCGAGGTTGTTTACAACTACCTGAATGTCGGTAACTTCATCTCCTCCATCATCAGCTTCCTGATTCTGGCCTTCGTCATCTTCATGATGGTCAAGGGCATGAACAAGCTCCGTGAAATGGGCAAGAAGGAAGAAGAGGCCGCTCCCGAAGCTCCCCCCGCTCCCTCCAACGAGGAAAAGCTCCTCGCCGAGATCCGCGACCTGCTGAAGAAGTAATTCTCCCCCCAAGTCCAACCAACAGCCTGCTCCCGGCAGGCTGTTTTTATATTGTCCAACCATACATACAAGCGCACCGCTTACAGGGGCTAAGCCCCTGTAAGCGGTGCGGTGTTTTACATTTATTTATCCAAAATACGCTTTCGCACTGTCGGAGTAGGCAAACAGTGCTTGGCAAACCTCCAAAAGCTCGCCTTTTTTGTTGTTTCCGTAGGTATCAGCACTATAGTGCATGGTATTGGACAGTTGCTTCTCTCCCAGATACACCGTGGCGGTGATCACGGATCTCAGCTCCGGTGCCAGAAGCCGGCTGAAGTCAAATGCATATCGGTCGGTACCTTCCATATAGACCACGGGATCCGTCAGCTCCACAGTCACAGGCTCACCCTGTACATCGGTGTAGCTCACACGCAGGATCAGATCTTCCATTGCACCCTCATAGTTTTTACCGTCTACAATGAAACGCACCGTCGTTTTAGACTGTAGATCCAGTCCCACGCCGAACCACTGTACCGCAGGAGCCTTGCAATCTGCAAGTTCCTGCTTCCGATTCTCGAAGGTCACTGCGGAAAGATCCGTCAAATAGGCTTTCTGCTCCTCTGTCATCCCTTCATCTGCAAGATGATCCGTGCGATAGCCCTTGAACACCTGCGCCCTTGCCCCGAAGCGGAGAAGATTTGCACAAACCGCCTTCACTTGAGGATCTGCACTATTTATGGAAAGCACAGAATAGGCATACTCCCCAATGCTGTAGGGCTTTGCTTGGAATACTGTCTTCTCCCCGTCCTTTGTCAAATGAAGCCTTGCTTCCACAACATCCCCCATTTGTACCGCACTGAGATTCCCCAAAGTAAAGTAGTATAGCCCATTTCTCTCCGTAGGCTCTATGAACACCGTTTCGTTTCCTATTTTCTCGTTACCGTTGTACAGGGGGATCGTGCATTCCAGACGGAAGCTATCAAAGTCACTAAGCTGTTTCTTGATAAGTACATAGTTGATTGAAATATCACTTTCCAAATTCAGCGTATGATTCACCGTTAAATTCAGACTTCCGCACAGGCATCTTCCGTTTACATAGCTGTGAGCCTCGGTATAGCTCTCTCCGCATACACAGCTTGCACTGTGATTTTCTCCCAAATCCGTATAACAGTAACTGTGACCGCCACCGTTTTCTGCCTTACAGGGATGAGAGGTATAGAAATCCACCACAAGTTTAGAGTCATAGTAACGATAGAAGTAGAGATTGAATTCGGATTCTCCCTTTGTATAAACATCAAATAAACCTTTTTCAGGATGGTATCCCAACATACCATTGATGCTCACATCGTTCATAACATAAACTTCTCCGCTTTCCTCATCCCGGAAAATCTGCCATAGACATTGGGCAGCAAGGGTGGAATACAACTGCAATTGTCGATTTCCATAAAAAACAAGATATTTATCCGTAGCCTTATTTTTCACGGTGTAACATTCTGCACTATAACTATCAATTTTATATATGATGTTGCTGTTTTGTGTGCGGAAAGCCTGTCCCTTCTGTAAAACAGAGCTATTTTCCAGTTCGTCTACTTCCACAGTTCTGATATATCCACTCTCACTCTCCATAGTATCACCCAAGGCTCTGAGTTCCGCAGAGTCCCCATTGCCAAAAACACCCACAAGAGCCCACTCACCGATAAACTCTTCCGGTTGCTCCCGAATGAATACGGATTCTACTATTTCCCCTTTGGCATACAAAGCATAGAATACCGTTTCCGGTTCCCTGATAAAATGGGTCTGGCCTGCAGAGAAGTATGTAGGAAGTTCTTTCTCCCAAATTTTATCTACCTTCTCTTCTGCCCATCCTACAAAGCTATATCCTTCATAGTTCTCAGCCTCCGGGAAGTCGACACTCTCTCCTGTCAAAGCGTTTATGGTTGTATCTCCCGCCGGACTGCAAAAGGTCACTGTAGCAGGAAAATCAGCTTCCACTATACCCGTTTCCTTTTCCGTTTCATTTGTAGCGTAGTCCACAGCTACCACATTCACTCGCCCTTTTCGGATATCGCCAACATAGAATACCGCCTCAAAGGACGCTCCCTTCTCATGGGATGAAAAGGCTTTTTGGTCGTACACAGTTCCGTTATCGGAATCGCAAATAGAAATTCCCGCCAAATAATTCTCATCCTTTGCCCGGACTGTCAAGGTCTTGTTTTCATCATCATAAACCATTGATTCTATCACAGGAGCAGTATAATCCACAGTGACTTCAAACTCCCAGGCTCTCTGCCAAACATTGTCGGCCTCTCCATAAGGGAGCTGTATATCTATAGTCACCACTGCACGGGTTCCGGAAGGAAGATAAGCTCCGCTACCATTCCTTCTCCCATTCCAAGAGAAGGTACAAGTTCGACGAGTCCCTAATAAGTAAGACTTTGTGACATAGTCTTTGTTCGCTACATAATATACCGCTCCAGATACCTTATCTGATACAGTGAATTTAACATTTCTCGCATTTCTCAAGAGGTACAAATCCAGTTCCATCCCATCGGTAGCAAATTTACTTCCATTGGAGGATGTGGTAGAGAAGGAGGTATGTTCCGGCATAAACTCCGCAGTCTTGTCACCAAGAGGATGGGTACCCAGATATGCCCATCGAGTTCCGTCGGACTTTCGTGCAAAAACCTGATTGATTTCTGTGTACAAGAAAGTATCCTCCATAAGCATATTGCGGATAGCTGTATCTGCCTCCGCTTCCGTAAACATCTCGGAGCCCGGAGTGCTGTACACCCTATTTATCGCTTCCAGATAGTCAAAGGAGTTCAATTCTTCCAGTGCGGGTGCCTGATTCCAGTCCCCATAAAATGCCAGGAAGGTTCCGTGAACTTCGCAACCCTCCGGAGCAGAAGAACCAAAGCCGATATAGCCTTCCACAAAAGCACCGTTGGGATAATGTTCATCAAAGAAGACCTTAGCCTTTTCCTCAAGAGCAATCGTAACTTTCACCGACAGACTTTGACCGCCTTCCACCGTGAGCTGTGTGACCTTTTCTCCATTGACCCAATAGTTAACCTCAGCATCCCCCTGTTCCCCGTCATAAAGGAAGCCGCTTTTCTGCGTGTTAATATATACCCCGGGAGATTTTTCTTCCACAATATCATATAGCACATAACTTTGTAGCTTGTCATATACCACAGGCTCCGTTCCGTCGTTTACTAAAATCAGTTCCATGGAATAGATTCCCGTTTTATCCTTATCATCTCCCAATTCTTGAATGGGATTTATGCAATAAGCACCCTTTTGATGTACAGCTATGGCTTTTTGAGAATTTGCCAATCCCGCTCCCTGTTGTCGGACAGATGCAAAACCTCCCTTTCCATTCTCTTGGATCACCGCAGTGGATTCCAGAAGGGCAAGGGCTAAATCTCGCCGAGCAGTCTTCGACATACTCTGTTCCTGATCCGATTGATTTAATTCCTGAAGTACACAGGCCAGGGTGCCCGCTAAATTAGGTGTAGCGGCAGATGTGCCATATCCCAAGGAATAACTATCTTCCCCACCTGTATCGGCTGACAGTATTTTTCGTCCTATGGATGCCATTACAGGATCAATCGTCAGCATCGGACTCGTGCCCCAACTTGAGGAATCTGCCAAAGCTTCTTCATAAACCGATTCAACCAATTCTTTTTCTGCAGAGGTGTAGAGCACATCTGTTTCGGCATTCAAAAACACCTCACGAGCTACATAAGGCATGGTTGCCACAGGTCGTCCGGACGGTACATTCGCCATATTTTCTATCCGATTCTCCTCATTGCATATAATCAATCCCTTTGCATTTGCTCTAACGGCATTTTTCATTTTATCACTTTTAGATACATTTCCACCATATGAAATTACTACGATCTTGTCAGCTACCGCCACCCCTTCATAATCCGCTAGGGAACCGTATGCCAAATCCGTACCATCTGCGTTTTTCAGAACAAAAAATTTTTCTTCCTTTCCTGCAAAATTATCCCAGCCATACTTTCCACCTTCCTTATAGTCCAAAAGAGGAATCTTCCTTTCACCGACGGAAATTGTATACTCGTGATAGCGTGCGTTATTTACAGAAGCTACAGAAACAAAGCCATCGATTTCAAGTGCAGCGGGAAACCCAACCACGCCAAAATCCATATATTCCGTTCCTATTGCACCACCGGGAGCATAATATCCCATGTTGTGGGAATTTCCCGACGAAGCACATATTATAATCCCCGCTTCCTCAATTTGTTTGAAGATTTTTTCTTGTTTAAAGTCGCTCGTTACAGTAAAACCACTGATCTCTGCTGCGGAATAGCTGATTACATCTACACCAAGCTTGTATGCATCATCCATAGCCTTCAAATCTGCATCAAGAGTATGTCCTGTTTGGGTTGCCGTCTTCATAATGACCAACTGTGCAGCAGGAGCACTTCCGCAATAGACAACTTCACCGGCTTCATTTTCCGCATAACCGGCAGCAAGGGAAGCTGCCATTGTACCATGACCATTTGTATCTTGAACATTCTTACAGTCATTCTCGTCCAAATAATTAAATATAAAAGGAACTTTTGTACCATTCTCAGCCTCGTTATATCCATCGACAGAAACCCTGGATGCAATTTTTTCCTTTGTCAACACCGGAGTAATGGGCATATTGTCATACATCTGAAATGCCTCGTGACTAAGATTGATTCCGGTATCCAAAACAGCAATTACGATCCCCCTTCCCGTGTATCCGTTTAGATGGGAGATTTGGTTTCCGGTTGTCTGGTTGGAACTGATATGTCTGGTGTTCTCAACCACAGGTGTTTCAATAGTTTTAGCAATATGGACAGAAGAAACTCCTTCGATTCCGGCAATCTTCGCCAGATCCCCATAGCTCACATCACAACTGAAGCCGTTAAGCAGAGTATCATACTCATACCACAGCTTGTAGGACACCCCCAACTCAGCCATAGCCCTTTGTATACGATCCTGCTCCTTTGCAAGCTTGAGACCATATGTGGTTCGTTTTGCCTCTGTGCCCTCATAATCTGACAAGGGTTCCTTATCCATCAAGATGATGGCACGGACCATATCTTCTGCGGTATACTCAGAGGCCTTTGTTTCTTGGAATTCCGGACTGAAAACGCCCTTTTCAAAGGGTGAGGCTTGTACCTCATTTGCTTCCTTATCCACTATTTGCGAACTCTCCGCAGAAACTGCGCAAACGAAGCAGGACAACAACATTGCCAAGGTCATAAGTAGTGCGATTACTTGTTTTGCCGATTTCATAGTCTTTCCTCCTTTATAAATTCGGTAGCAGAGAATACCACCCTTTTAAATATAATAGTTGTGTTATATATAAGCAATACTGCTTGCATATCATCATCGTTTTTGTGAAATATTAAATAACATTTGATAAATTGTCCGAAACTCATACCTACAGAAGCCTTCGGGACACGCCGACGCTCCCTGAATTACAATCATCCCATATCATCCCGTCCGACAACCGTCACTCCACAACGGTACGAATGTCTGCTGAACAAGTCGCCGTTGCGACTTGTCCCCACAGTATTGCTGTGGGGATCTGCAAAAATGACTATTCCGAGCCATTTTTGCAGAATGTAGGCATTATACACTGTGTTTCTTCCAACGAGTATCTTAATACTCGTTGGAAGGCTGCAAGTGTTTTTCTAAAAATCACACCACGAAATGTAAGCGTTTACATTAAAATGTTGTCTTATATGGGAACAGGAAACGAATATTTTGGTATAAATTATAGGATTTCACCTTAACTAATTGATTCCTTGCAATATTTTTGAAAAATTTTTAGGGATTTGTGACAAAAATATTGCATTTTTTTATTTATTGTGCTATACTCATGTGTGCAGTAAGAACAATCAAACAAACAACGGAACAGTTACTGTAAACTGCTCCAATAATTTTGAAAGGGGTTATACCATTATGCACAAGTATGTATACCTGTTCACCGAAGGCAACGGCTCCATGCGCGAGCTCCTCGGTGGCAAGGGCGCCAACCTGGCTGAAATGACCAACATCGGTCTGCCCGTTCCTCAGGGCTTCACCATCTCCACCGAAGCCTGCACCAAGTACTACGAAGACGGTCGTAGAATCAACGACGACATCCAGGCTGAGATCATGACCTATGTCTCCAAGCTGGAAGAGATCACCGGTAAGAAGTTCGGCGATAAGGAAAACCCCCTGCTGGTTTCCGTTCGTTCCGGCGCCCGTGCCTCTATGCCCGGCATGATGGACACCATCCTGAACCTGGGTCTGAATGAAGAAGTTGTCAATGTTCTGGCTGAGAAGTCCGGCAATGCTCGTTGGGCATGGGACTGCTACCGCCGTTTCATCCAGATGTATTCCGACGTCGTTATGGAAGTCGGCAAGAAGTATTTCGAAGAGCTCATCGACAAGATGAAGAAGGAAAAGGGCGTCACTCTGGACGTGGACCTGACTGCTGAAGACCTGAAGGAACTGGCCGGCCAGTTCAAGGCAGAGTACAAGGCAAAGCTGGGCACCGACTTCCCCACCGATCCTGTCGAGCAGCTCATGGGCGC
>JAZMZW010000076.1:0-7132 GCA_045586205.1 Faecousia sp.
CGCCGGTTTGGTTCAGGATGCCGACGGCAACTACTACTACTTCGGTAGCAACAACAGAGCCAAGAGAGACTGCTACTACGGCATCTCCAAGACCAACGGACTTCTGCCCGCAGGTGGCTATACCTTCGACGCTGACGGACATATCGTTTTCTGAGTTCCTTCAGCCCCGAAGGGGCATAGCTGATAACTAACTGATTTGAGACCTATCGTAGAGATAGATGATATTTTTACGATAGGTCTCTTTTTCAGCTTTATATAGTTTATGAAAATGACCCGATCCACACTTTCGGCTTGGAGAGGATCCTGCAATAACCTGTGCGGTTTTCGTGAATTATATAAAACTGAAAAGGGTGATATTATGCGTATTAGAATCAAATATAATTCCTTGATCGTGCTGACCTATATTCTGTCCGGTCTTATGGTCGCAGGTCAGTTCTTTGGCGTGTCTGCCATTACAAGTATTGCGTTTGCCCTGTCTTTTATGACAGTGTTGCTCCTCTGGTGTTTGAAAATCAAGGATCTGCAAGTGCTGGATCTTTTGGCACTTTTGATCGTAGTTCTTTCCTTTGCGTGTGCCTTTGCAACATATACCTCTTTGTCCATCGGATATTTTATCAATTGGATCACGTTTGCTTTCGTTTTTTTGTTTTTCTCGGTCTGTATGAAAGTCAAACTTGATCGCAGTACGCTTGATAAACTTTTTAAGATCAATTTTATTGTAGGTATGCTCAGTGCTGTGGCATATGTTGTCAGATTCGATCAGGTGTTTTATATTACAAATACGGGTATGAAATACCTTTGTTATGATTTTTATAACCCCAACAGCGCGGCAATTTTCCTGTTTTGTATTGCTATCACGGGTATGCTGAAGTATTTCTTTTCCGATCGATCTTCTTTGATGAAGCAGATCCTGTACATCGGTTTGTTCTTTGCTTTGATTTTACAAACCTTATCCCGTACGGCTTTGATTGCTATGCTGTTTTTCCTCTTGATCTATGTGATTTTCAAGCGGAAAGACAGATATTTCCTGCCCAGGGGTGTTCTTTTCTGCTTAATCATTTCCATCATTCCGCTTCTGTTTGTGTTGGTATACAAAATTTTGCTGAATAACGCTTCTTCCAACGAAGCTCTGCAATTTTTGGTCAGTGAAGGAAAAGAACTGGACTCCAGACAATATGTTTGGGAATATGCCTTCAGACTGTTCCGGGAGTCTCCTATATTTGGATCCTACGGTCAGCTCATGAGTGGAGCAAGTTTTTCCCAGATGCACAACAGTCATCTGAATGTTCTGGTTTCCTACGGAGCCATCGTTTTTGTTCTTGTGGTCATATTCTTGTTCCTTGTTATGAGAAAAATCACCGCTACGAGTCAGAAAAATCATTCCGAGCTTGCTGTATGGGCATTTATTGTTTGCCTGATCTTGGGCTGTGGAGAAGCTATCCTGTTTTCGGGAGGACTGTCCTTCTACCTCTTTGTAGGGCAGTTCCTGCTCTTGTCCAATGTTTCCGATCACAATATGAAGATCCTCAATCACAGAGTTCTCACAGACGCTTAGTGCTTTGCTTATAAACGGAGGAAACATGAAAGTACTGCTGATCAACTGTGTATATCAAAACGGTAGCACAGGTAAAATCGTATATGACATATATCAAGGCTTGCTCCGTGAGGGACAGGAATGTGCCGTATATTACGGGCGAGGCGAGTCTTTCAGAAGTCCCGGGGTTCAGAAATGCTGTCCCGAAATTGTGGCAAAATGCAATAATCTGATTTCCAGATTTACGGGAATGATGTATGGTGGCTGCCTGTTTTCCACCCGGCGCTTGTGCCGTATGATCCTGAGAGAAAAGCCTGATGTGGTGCATTTACATTGTATTAACGGCTATTTTGTGAACATATACCGTTTGATTTCTTTTTTAAAAGAGCATCGGATCAAGACTGTGCTGACGAATCATGCAGAGTTCTATTATACCGCAAACTGCGGACATGCTCTTGATTGCGAGAAGTGGAGAAGTGGTTGCGGAAACTGCCCTCGTCTCAATAAGGAAACCAAAAGTCTTTTCCTTGACGGGACTGCTCGGTCATGGCAAAAAATGCAGGAGTCCTTTCATGGCTTCCGTGATTTGGTGGTTACTTCCGTATCTCCATGGCTACAGGAACGGGCAATGTCTTCGCCTATTTTGGGAGAAATGAAGCATCTGACCGTTCGCAACGGGGTGGATACCTCCGTGTTTCACCATTGTCCCGATGCGGACTTTCTTAGAGAGAATGCTTTGGAAGGGAAGAAGATCCTCTTCCACGCAACAGCACATTTTTCTCCTCATAAGGAGCATTTAAAGGGCGGTTTCTATATATTGGAACTGGCAAAGAGATTTTGGGAGGTCGACAAAAATGTTGTGTTTGTCATTGCCGGCTCTTATGATCCTCCTGCAAACCTTCCTCCCAATGTCCGTTTCTTAGGGAAGCTGAAGGATCAAAAAATCCTTGCCAAATGGTATTCCCTTGGGGATCTTACCTTGCTGACCAGCAAAAAAGAGACGTTTTCCATGATCGTTGCAGAGAGTTTGTGTTGCGGTACTCCTGTAGTGGGATTTGAAGCCGGCGCTCCCGAGATGATCGCTATCAAGGAATACAGTCAATTTGTGCCTAACGGAGCTTTGGAAAAGCTGTTTGAAACCGTGGAGGAATTTCTCAACAGCCGTAGCTTTGATAAGTCGACAATTTCTGCATGCGCCCAAGCTGAGTACGGACGGGAAGAAATGGTTGCACAGTATATTCAAGTCTATAAGGACTTAGTCCGGGCGCAATAAAAGCTCCCCCTCTTTTACCCTTTCCATGGGGTTTGGTGATGATACAGAAAGGATTCTTCATATGAAATTATTCAAGTATATTGCATGTTTCCTTGCACTGCTGTTCTTGCTTTCCTTTGTTGGATGCACAGACAGTCAAGAGCAAGAGGAACCCTTGCCTTCTTCCGAACAAACCGAGTCTTTCACCGAGACTCAGGAGACTACCGCCATCCAAAGTGTAACAGAGGAATCCCATGAGACAACTACCGCTGCTACATCTGAGCCTGATGCCCAAAGCGTGGAATGTCCGTGGAATGAACCCGGTGCAAAACAGATCTCAGACTATACATGGGACGAATACCAAGCCCTCACTGATGTCCAGAGAGAAGTCTTTTTCGAGAGCTTCGAAAGCCCGGAGGAATATGACCTGTGGCTCAGAAAAGCCCAAGGCTCTGACCTGTATCCTTGGGAGGAAGAAGGGCGGAATGTTTCCGATTATAGCTGGGAGGAGTATGAGGCTCTCAGCGAGGAAGAGAAAGGGCTTTTCCAAATGTGCTTCGAGGATATTATGGCATTTGACAATTGGCTCACCTCTGCACAGAGTCGGATGCTCCTCCCGTGGGAAAAGGACGGTAAAGCACCTGCCGATTATACTTGGGAAGAATACGAAGCCCTGAGTGATTATCTGAAGGATGCTTTCTTTGAGAGCTTTGATGACCCTCAGGCTCTTGACACTTGGATCGCCAACAATATGCCTGAGTGATTTTCAGGAAAACGCAGATTTCCTCTTGATGAGTTAAAAACTATTTCGTACGATTAGGGCGATTTTTATGTTACATCGAAACAGCACATCTAAAAATACAATGTGGATCGTTATGTGCAAGGTTGTACAATCTCTTCTGGGTATGGTTGTCAGCATGATTTCGGCACGGTATCTCGGTCCTTCCAATTACGGTCTGATCAGTTATGCGGCATCCATTGCGGCCTTTGTGTTGCCCATTGTTCAGTTGGGCTTCCGATCCACCTTGGTTCGGGAGATCATAGACCATCCCGATGACGAAGGGGAGATTATGGGAACATCCTTGTTCTTCAATGTCCTGTCTTCTCTTGCTTGTATTGTTGGTATTTGTACCTTTGTGCATTTTAATTCTCCGGATGAGCCCACTACCTTGCTGGTATGTGCTCTGTACAGCACCTGTCTGATCGCACAGGCTCTTGAGATGATTATTTATTGGTATCAGGCCAAAATGATCGCACAATACACCTCCTTGACCGGACTCGGGGCTTACATCATCATGACGGCTTATAAGGTGTATCTTCTGATCACGGAAAAGAGCATCTATTGGTTTGCTGTATCCCATGCCTTGGATTACTTCTGTATAGCCATTGTGCTGATTCTGTTTTATTTTAAACTCAGCAATCAGAAGCTGAAGGTGTCTTGGAAACGCTTCCGTCTCATGTTCTCCGGAAGTAAGTTCTTTATAATTTCCAGCCTGATGGTGACCGTCTTTGCCCAAACGGATAAAATCATGCTGAAAAGCATGATGTCCGATGAATCCGTAGGCATTTACTCTGCGGCCATTACCTGTGCCGGTATGACAAGCTTTGTATTTGCGGCTATTATCGATTCCTTCCGTCCCTCGGTCTTTGAGAACAAAAGGAAATCCAAGGAAGCTTATGAAAATTCTCTGGTTTCCTGCTATTCTGTGGTAATATATCTGTCACTTGCCCAAAGTCTGGTATGTACCTTATTTGCACAGCTGATCATTCGAGTATTGTACGGAGCGGATTATTCTGCCTCTGCCCGGGTTTTAAGCTTGGTGGTATGGTATACGACCTTCTCTTATCTTGGACCCATCCGCAATATTTGGATCCTAGCGGAGAATAAAGAACGCTATCTCTGGATGATCAATTTATCCGGCGCTCTTACCAATGTTGTTTTGAACGCCCTTCTGATCCCTGTTATGGGAGTAATGGGGGCTGCTTTGGCATCTCTGATCACACAGATTTTCACCAATGTGATAATCGGATTTATTCTGAAGCCCATTCGGTATAACAATTATTTGATGCTTAGGGGCTGCAATCCCAAACCCTTGATCAATTACGGCAAGCAGTTGGTCAATAAGTATGTGCATAAGAAGCGTGTTTGACAATGAATAAAAGAATTTTTATAGGCTTGCTCCTGTTTTTTATCGGAGTCTTTTGTTACGGAGCCTACCGGCTCTATGGGATCTACGATACCTATAAACAGGCTGACATCGCTTACGAAGAAATTGCCGACCTGGTAGTTCAGACAAAACCTACCCGCCCGTCCGAGAGTGAAAGTCCACAGGCGGAAAGCACTGTCCCTGCCTCTGAGGAAGTTTTGACTACCATCCCGGAAGAGCCTGCGGAAGTAAGGGAAATACTTTACGACATTCCCGTTCCTATTACGGTAGATTTTCAAAAATTACAGCAAGTCAACGAGGATATTATTGGATGGATCTACTGTGAAGGTACTTCTATCAATTATCCTGTTTTACAGGGGGAGACCAACGATACCTACTTGCGTCACCAATATGACGGGAAGTACAATTATGCCGGCAGTATCTTCATGGATTACCGCTGTGATCCTGCTTTGGAAGATCCCTATTCTTTGATTTATGGACATAATATGTCATCGGATACCATGTTCCATGTACTGGATCATTATCGCAAACAGGACTATCTTCAGAAGCATCCCCGTATGTTCTATTTAACTCCGTCGGGACAGAATTATTCTCTGGAAGTGATATGTTCCAATGTGACAGCCTACAAGGATGAACTACGCCTGTTTGAACTGTTGGACGATACACGGAATTTGGACTTGATCCGTCAGAAAGCTCTTGCAGACTCAGGGGTGGAAGTATCGGAGACGGATCGTCTGGTTCTCCTTGCAACCTGTGCCAATGACTATAAGGAGGCACGATGCACCCTGTTGTGCAAGGTTCTACCACTGAAAGACACTTAAAAAACGAGGCTACCGAAGTAGCCTCGTTTTTCTGCACATAGAAAATTCCCGTTCGTTATATAATAGTTGCGGTAACAACTTGTTCAGCAGACATTATATAGTCTAACGAACGGGGAAAGGGATTTGTTGATCCAAAAGACGGCAAGCGTTCAGTGCGGCGCTTGCGCCGTCTGCAATGGCGGTGGCTACCTGACGGTAGGTCTTGGTACGGCAGTCACCGGCTACAAAGATGCCCTCGGACTTGGTACGGCAATTCTCATCGGATACGATGTAACCGAAGGAGTTCTGCTCTGTAACAGCGGTATAGGGCTCATTCTCCGGCTCAGTACCGATGGCAAGGAACAGACCGTCAATATTCAGGCGCTGTTCTTCTCCTGTTTCTGTATTCAGCAGGATCACAGATTCCAGAGCCTCTGTGCCTTCATAAGCCTTTACTACAGTATTGTACAGATAACTCACATTCTCTCTGCCTGCCAGAATTTCCGCAAGCTTGGCTTCTCCCGTAAGGAAAGCCAAATTCTGCACAACAGTCACATGGGAGCAGGTTTCGGACAGGAGAATGGCCTCCTGCAGGGCGGTATTTCCGCCACCGATAAGGGCAACATGCTGTCCTGCATAAAAAGCTCCGTCACACACAGCACAGAAGGAAATGCCGTTGCCGATGAATTCTTCCTCACGGGGAAGCTGTAATCTTCTGTGCTTTGCACCGGCGGCAATGATGATAGTTTTGCCTTCATAGCTGCCGTTTTCACCGCGGACGGTCTTGGTTTCGCCGTCAATGACTTCTACGACCGTATCCATGTCTATCTCAGCACCCAGAGCCAGAGCCTGCTCCAGCATCTTCTGTGCCAATTCGTTGCCACTGATGGCCTCAAAGCCGGGGTAATTCTCCAGCTTGGGGGAATAGGTGATCTGCCCGCCAAAGGTATCCTTTTCCAGCACCAGAACAGATTTGCCTGCCCGTCTGCCGTAAATGGCGGCGGTGAGCCCCGCAGGGCCCGCACCGACAATGATAATATCGTAAATCATATTACTTGCTGTTAGCCTCCGTAAACGCACGGATGTTGGAGGGATTTTCCACCTTCTGTACCACAGTGTCACCGTCAAGAACCAGCAGGGTGGGGGCTTGTTTGATGCCGTACTTACGTGCAGTGTCGGGATCCTCGTTGACCACTACAGTCTCATATTCCAGACCGGCATCGGCAAGGAACTTCTTTGCCATGACGCACTTGGGGCAGGTGGTGGTAGTGAACAGCAGGAGCTTGCCCTCGGCCTTGACTTCTTCGCACTGTGCTTCTACGGGTGCGGAGCTTTCGGCAAAGCGGGTCTCCATAGAACGGGCAATGTTATATACCTT
>JAZMZW010000077.1:0-12400 GCA_045586205.1 Faecousia sp.
TGAATATTGAATATTGAATAATGAATAATTGTGGTATCCCTTCGGGATGGATTTAAAATAATGGCTTCGCCATGGGAATTACGCCCATTTTTTAAATCTTCGGCGTAGCCGACACTGAAATTATTCATTATTCATCCTTCATCGTTCATTCTTCATTATTCCGATTTGTGCGACCGAAGGGAGCGACAAATCGGAATTTACCAATGGAGGTATTGCTATGAATAAATACATAAAGATATATTTAAAAAGGAATACCTTTCTTGCCCTGATCCTCGGGATCCTTGTGTGGTTGCCTTTGTTTATTGTGAGCCTGATCTCTGATGTTCTGTCTTATGATCTACTTGTTAGCTTTGTGCCATTTTTCATTGGATTTGCCTGTGTAGCTGTCAGTGCTCTTACGATCCCACGGTTTCGGAAGATGATCGACCGACAGGAAGCACTTTATCATAGTTCCTTTCCACAAGGGGAGGCTCAGCATTTGGAAACTACTCTCTATCTTAGCGAAGACTGGCTGGTTTCTGCAGGGGTCATCGCCATACATAGGAAGCACATCCACTCCTTGAAGCATAGGACTGAACGAAATAATTTCGGAACCTCGAACAAAATTGTCATCCAAACCGTCGACAACAAAACCTATACGATCCGATACTTAGGCACAAACAATATCCGCAAAATCCGCCAATGGTGGAAATCATGAGTTCTGCATGATATTTGTACCGCTTCCCGATTTTGGGGAGCGGTGCTTTTTGATTATATCGGAAAATATCTTGCAATCCGGGCGTTTTAAGGGTATAATGGGGGTAATGAGAATCTTCTGCATGGGCAGGGGAGAAGGAGCGGTTTATGAAGTATTTGGAGCGGGAAAGAGTCATATTGCAGTATTTGCAGGAGAATGAAGTGATTTCCTTGGGCACGGCCTGTGAGATCACCGGGGCATCCGTTGCCACCATGCGACGGGATTTTGATGCCATTCAGGAAAAGGGCTTGGCACAGCGGAGCCACGGCTCTTTGCAGATCGTGGAGCAGAAGAAGGAGAAAAGCTTCTTCGGCGGCACGGAGATCCTGGATGAAATTGATCGGGAGAAGGATGCCATTGCACGGGAGGCGGCAAAGACCGTTTCTTCCGGAGAATCCATCTTCATCGGCACCGGAAAGACCTGCAACATGCTGGCCTCCCGTCTGGGTGGCTTGGATCGTCTGACCGTTGTTACCACCAGTATTACCGCTGTTTTGGAGCTGGTGGAGCATAAGAATGTCCACCTGACCCTCTTAGGCGGTGATGTCCACACGGGGAAGAACTTTATTGAAACCCTGGACAATGACATCAGCCACACCCTGCGGAACTACTATTTTGATAAGGTATTCATTACCATGGACGGCATTGATCTGGAACGGGGCTATACCGTACAGGACAAGGCTCGTATCGCCCTCTACACCCAGTTATCCCGCATGACCCGTCGACTGTATATTCTGGTAGACAGCCACAAGTTCGACAGACGTGCCTTTGCCACCGTCTTCCCTCCGGATAAGACCTGCCGTATTATCTCCGCAGGAGAGCTGCCCAAGAAGTTCACGGACTACTATGCCAAGAAGGGCATCCCCTGCACGGTTGCTTGCATTGAATGAGCGAAAATGAGCGAAATATAAACACAAGCCATCGGGTCTCTCTCCCGATGGCTTTTCCTTTGATTGAAATATCAAACAATATGGACAAGATGTTTGTAACCAAATTGTTTATTTTGCTGAAATTATCTTTGGATTTTCTCAAACTATTGACTTTTGACCGATTTTGTGGGATGATATCAGGGACGAAGTAGAATGTTTTTGCTTTGAGCGAAAATGAGCGAATGAAACACGGAGATTTTGACTATGAAAAATCAAGGAATTGTCGAATTATATCAGCCCCGTCACACCTTGATCGGTCGTGACGGTATTACCATGATCCCTCACTTCCTGGAAAGATTGAGTGCGGATCGTGTTCTGGTAGTTACGGACAAGGGTCTGATGAAGAGCGGTATTGCCGGCAAGGTCACCGCTGTTCTGGATGATGCCAAGATCAACTATGTCATCTACGACGGTGTAGAGCCCAACCCCGCTGTCCGTATTATCAACGAGGCCTTTGCCTTCTATCAGAATCAAAACTGTGGCGCCATCATCGCTATCGGCGGTGGTAGCCCCATCGATGTTGCCAAGGCAGTCAGTATCCTCTCTGCCAACGGCGGCAAGATCCAGGACTACAACGGTGTCAACAAGTCCAAGAAGCACGGCGCTCCCATCATTGCTGTTAACACCACTGCAGGTACAGGCTCCGAATGTACCCGTGCCTACGTTGTTACCGATGAGGAAGCCAAGAGCAAGCTCCTCATGGTGGACACCAACTGTCTGTCTCATCTGGCACTGAACGACCCCATGCTTATGGTGGGCATGCCTCCCTCTCTGACGGCTACCACGGGCATCGATGCTCTGACCCACGCCATTGAGGCATACATTTGTAATACCCATACCCCTTTCACCGATGCACTGGCGTTGGAGTCCATCCGCCTGATCTCCGGCTCTCTCCGTGAGGCAGTCCGTGACGGCTCTAACATGGATGCCCGTACAGATATGTGTTGGGCGGAATATATGGCAGGTCTGGCCTTCTCCAATGCAGGTCTGGGTCTGGTTCACGGCATTGCGCACCAGTTGGGCGGTTACTACAACATCCCCCACGGCCTGGCAAATGCCATTATGCTCCCCAGAGTTCTGGAATTCAACCGTCCCTACTGCATGGGCAGACTGGCGGAGATCGCACAGGCCATGGATGAGAAGGTGGATCACCTCACCGTGGACGGTGCTTCCAAGGTCGCCATTGAGGCTGTCCGCCGTCTCATTAAGGACGTGAACATTCCTCCTCTGTGCGACACCAAGTTCGATATGAAGGATATCGACATCATTGCGGAAAATGCCCTGAAGGACACCGCAACCGCTACCAACGCCGTCCGTCCCACCATGGACGACGTGAAGACCATTATTGCCAAGACCTACTATGAAGGGGTCTTAATGAAGCAGGTGAAAGAAAATGGATAAGGCTAAAATTCAGCGAGCCGTACAGCTTGCAGTCGCAGAGTCCGTATTCCGTAAGGAAGGTAAAATTTTCGTTCCCGTCGCCGCCTCCGCAAGACATGTTCACCTCTGCCGTGCAGATGTGGAGAAGCTCTTCGGGCCCGGCTATCAGTTGCAGAAGTTCAAGGATCTTGTCCAGCCCGGTCAGTATGCCTGCAAGGAGCAGGTCACTGTCGTGGGCCCCAGAGGACAGATCGAGCGTGTCCGTGTCTTAGGGCCGGAGCGTAAGGATACGCAGGTAGAGCTTGCCATGACCGACAGCTTCCAGCTGGGTATCAAGCTTCCCATCCGCATGTCCGGCAAGACCTCCGGCACCCCCGGCTGTAAGCTGGTAGGCCCCGCAGGTACCGCCGAGATCGCAGAGGGTGCTATCGCCGCCGCAAGACATCTCCACGCATCTAAGGCACAGGCCGCCTTCTACGGCTTGAAGGACGGACAGGTCGTGAGCCTCCGCTCCGGTGGCGAGCGTTCCGTAGTATTTGAAAATGTGGTCGTCCGTGCAGGAGACGGTCACGAGTTGGAGGTCCATCTGGACACCGACGAATCCAACGCCGCCGCTATGGCAGGCTCTCCTCTCATGGAGGTTATCCTGTAAAATCAGTTTAGGAAACACGATTGTGTAAGAGGTTTGTTATGAATCAGGAGCTTTTACACAAGTTCATAGAAGCCATTGTTGCCGAGGTGGTACGCAGAGCCGCGGAGCTGGAACGACAGCAACAGCATCCGGAGCATGTTCTGGTACTGGTTGCCACTCCCACTGCCTACCCGGAGGAACTGAAGTCCTTACTGAAGACGCAGTTCGGAGTAGGGTATACACCCCTGTGCTTCCGGGAAAATTGCGAACTGCCCCATGCCCTCTACGCCGAGCAAATGACTCAGGCGCAGATCCTGGAGCAGATCACCAAGGCCAAGACCGTCATCCTCATTGCTCCCCGCTTGGAGCAGTTGCAGGAGATCGCCGATGGCAAGGATCAGGATTTCTTGTCCTATCTGGTCATCCGCAGTGTTCTGTGGCGGAAGGATGTACGACTGTATCTGGACTTTGAGCCTCCCAAGTTCAAGCGCAACACCTTCTTGGAGGGTGTGAGCTCCGCTTTGGACACCTTGAAGGACATGGGCGTTACCGTCAGCCCCTACTACACCGGGGATGCGGCAAGGCTCATCGGAGAAAGTCTGGTCACAGAGGCAGATGTTCTGGCCGCCTCCCAGCGTCCGGACAAGACCATTCACTGCCGTGTGGGTGCCATTATCACACCTGCGGCAAGGGATGCACTGGCAGTTCATGATGTAATCGTTCAGTATGAAGGAGAAATCGTATGAATTTAGGAAGAGTTAAGGGTACTGTAGTCAGCACCAACAAGGCTGAAAAGCTTCAGGGGCTGAAGATGCTGATCGTCAAGCCCATCGACATTGAAACCTGGCAGGAAAAGGGTGGCCTCATTGTTGCCATCGACGCTGTAGGTGCAGGTGAAGGAGAAGTCGTCATGCTCTGTGGCGGTAGCTCCTCCCGTCAGACCGCGGCAACGGAGAACAAGCCCGTTGACCAGTCTATCGTAGCAATTATCGACTCCGTGGATGTAAACGGAAGCCGTATTTTTGAAAAATTTACCCAAGAAAGTTGAGGTTAGCGTATGGCATTAACTAAAGAACAAATCCGACAGATCGCCGAGCAGACCCGTAGCAGCTTTGCAAGTGGCTCTTACACCGCTGCCGCCAACGGACAGTGCCTGTTTGATGATGTCCATGACGCCATCGACACCGCCATCCGTGCACAGCAGAAGCTCATGGACATGAGCCTGGAGGAAAGAGGCAAGCTTATCGAGGCTATGCGTCAGGCCGCCAGAGATCATGTGGAAGAGCTGTCCATCATGGCCCACGAAGAGACCGGCTATGGTAAGGTTCACCACAAGATCGCAAAGAACCTGCTGGCTGCAAACAAGACCCCCGGCATCGAAGACCTCCATCCCACTGCGTTCAGTGGTGACGACGGCCTGACTCTGGTAGAGACCGCTCCCTATGGTGTCATCGGCGCCATTACCCCCTCTACCAACCCCACCGCAACGGTTATCAACAACTCCATCAGCATGATCGCCGCAGGCAACGCAGTTGTCTACAATCCCCACCCCGCCGCAAAGCGTTCCTCTCAGAGAGCCATGGAGCTCCTGAACAACGCCATCATCGCCGCAGGTGGCCCCAACGGTCTGATCACTGCTCCCAAGGAGCCCACCATGGAGACCTCCAAGGTCATTATGACCCACAAGGCTATCAAGATGCTGGCAGTTACCGGCGGTGAGGCTGTTGTGGAAGTTGCCATGAAGTCCGGCAAGAAGTGTGTTGCTGCAGGCCCCGGAAATCCCCCTGTTATCGTTGACGAGACCGCAGACATTCCTCAGACCGCAAAGCACATTGTTGACGGCGCAAGCTTCGACAACAACGTTCTGTGCGTTGCCGAGAAGGAAGTCTTCATGGTCAATTCTATTGCAGATGCCCTCATGAACACCATGCAGCAGCACGGTGCATTCCGTGTCTACGGCGAGGACATCGACAAGATCGTCCGTACCGTTCTGGTAAACAAGGACGGCAAGTACGTCATCAACCGCAAGTTCGTCGGTCATGACGCTACCTACATCCTCCGTGAGAGTGGTGTTGCCTTCACCGGTGATCCCGTCCTCATCATCGCAGATGTAGACCGCTATCATCCCTTCGTGGAAGTGGAGATGCTCATGCCCGTTCTGGGTATGGTTCGTGTGGCAAACTTTGAAGAGGCTCTGTCCGAGGCCTTCCGTGCCGAGCACGGCTGCCAGCACTCTGCCATGATCCATTCCACCAATATCCACAATATGTCCCGTGCGGCTCGCCGTATGAACACCACCATCTTCGTCAAGAACGCTCCTTCCTATTCCGGTCTGGGCTTCGGCGGAGAAGGCTACACCACTCTGACCATTGCCACCCCCACCGGCGAGGGTCTGACCAGCGCGAAGTCCTTCACCCGCGCAAGACGCTGTGTCCTGAAGGGCGACTTCCGCATTATTTGAGCCTATGGAACTGACAAAGCTTGTCTGTGACGCCGGCATTCTCGGCGCAGGCGGCGCAGGCTTTCCCACTCATGTAAAGATCAACTGCAAGGCAGAATACGTCCTTGCAAACGGCGCCGAGTGCGAGCCCCTTCTCCGTGTAGACCAGCAGGTCATGCAGGTCTATGCCGCAGATGTGGTCAAGGGCATCCGGGCAGTGAAGGAATTCACCGGAGCCAAATACGCCGTGATCTGTCTGAAAGAGCATTATCACGATGCTGTCCATGCCCTCAAGGCTGAGCTGAAGGGCGCCGAGGATGTGCAGATCCATCTTCTCGATGGCTACTATCCCGCAGGCGACGAACAGCAGATCGTCTACGAGGTCACCGGTCGGGTGGTTCCCACCGGCGGACTGCCCCTGGATGTGGGCGCAGTGGTGTGCAATGTCTCCACTCTGGTGAACATTGCCAACGCCATGGAAGGCAAGAAGGTCATTGAGAAATATGTCACCGTTGGCGGTGCAGTTAAGAACCCCGTCACTGTCCGCGTCCCCGTGGGCATTTCCCTGAAGGAAGTGCTGGAAGCCGCAGGCGGTACCACAGAGGATTGTGACTACATCATCGGCGGCCCCTGCATGGGTCGTGTGGTAGACACTCTGGACATTCCCGTGACCAAGACTACCGGTGGTCTGCTGGCCATCCCCAAGGGACATCCCATTTACGAGCAGAAATCCACCACCATTAACCTGAAGAAAATGATGGCAGTTTGCTGTCAGTGTTCTATGTGCACCCAGATGTGCCCCAGAAATGCCCTGGGCCTGAACGTACAGCCCCACAAGGCAATGCGCTCTCTGGCAAACGGCGTTGGTCTCATGGGTGACATCAACGGCATCTTCTCTTGCTGTAACTGCGGACTGTGTACCTACTATGCTTGCAACTTCGGTCTCAAGCCCTCTCAGGTCATGCAGACTCTGAAGTCCGCCGTAGCATCCGCCGGCGTTAGAGCCAAGAAGGAAGTCTACGGAGAGGTAGACGGCGGTCTGGAGAACAAGAAGGTTCCCGTTTCCCGTCTCATTGCCCGTATGGGTCTGAGCAAGTACGATGTGCCCGCTCCTCTGGTAGACAAGGCACTGACTACGGACTGTGTCCGTATCGCCCTGCGTATGGGCGTTGGCGCTCCTTCCGTACCCAAGGTACAGGTAGGGGACAAGGTTCGCAAGAATCAGCTCATTGCCGATATTGCAGAAGGCAAGCTGGGCGTAAAGATGCATGCAAGTATCTCCGGCACCGTAACGGAGATCAGCAGTGATTATATTGAAATCAGGAGGACGAGCAAATGAATGCACTTGGCATGATCGAAACAAACAGTATTCCCGTAGGTGTGAATGCAGGGGACGCCATGCTCAAGGCCGCAACGGTAGAGCTGATCACCGCTCAGCCCGTTTGTGCAGGTAAGTTCATCGTCCTTGTTACAGGTGATGTGGCGGCTGTAAAGGAAAGCGTTGAGGCAGGCTGTGCCGTTGCCGGTCAGAGACTGGTTGACAGCATCGTCATCTCCTCCGTACATCCCCAGGTTCCCAAGGCAATCAATGCCTGCAACGACATCGGCACCGTCAGTGCCGTGGGCGTTATGGAAGCCTTCAGCCTCTGCGCCGCAGTCATCGTCGCAGATGCCGCCGTCAAGGCCGCAGATGTGAACCTCATGGATGTCCGTCTGGGCAGAGGCTTGGGTGGCAAGTCCTTCATCACCCTCACCGGTGAGGTCGCCGCAGTTCGTGCGGCAGTCGGAGCAGGAGAGTCCCTGCCTGAAGCAAAGGGCATGCTCTCCGAGAGCGTGATCATTCCCTCTCCCCATCCCGACATCATTAACTCGTTGTATTAATTAAAAAATAAAAATAAATCTATTATTTGGAGGAAAACAAAATGAAGTTAGCACTTGGTATGATCGAAACCCGTGGCCTCATCGGCGCAATCGAAGCAGCAGACGCAATGGTTAAGGCTGCAAATGTCACCCTCATCGGCAAGGAGCAGATCGGCTCCGGTCTGGTCACCGTCATGGTTCGCGGCGATGTCGGCGCAGTTAAGGCTGCTGTTGACGCAGGCGCAACTGCCGCAAAGCGTGTTGGCGAGCTGTACGGCTGCCACGTCATCCCCTCTCCCGACAACGACGTCGAGGGCATTCTCCCCACCATCGGTTAATTTTCGAGGGCATCTCTAAAAAATTCCCTTCGGCGGAATGCCGGCTCTTTTGTCCCAACTTTTGCTTATGAATCCCTTGAAATACACAAAGTATTCCTGCGGGATCCAACACAAAACTTGAAACAAAATACCTCGGCATCCGCTCAAAGGTTATTTTTCAGAGAAGCCCGAGTATTTGTTTCTATTACAAATTGTCGTTTTTAAACTTGAAAGGAGTTTAACATTATGAAGTTAGCACTTGGTATGATCGAAACTCGCGGCCTCATCGGCGCAATCGAAGCAGCAGACGCAATGGTTAAGGCTGCAAACGTTCACCTCATCGGCAAGCAGCAGATCGGTTCCGGTCTGGTCACCGTCATGGTCCGTGGCGACGTCGGTGCAGTTAAGGCCGCTGTTGACGCAGGCGCTACCGCCGCAAAGCGCGTTGGCGAGCTGTACGGCTGCCATGTCATTCCCTCTCCCCACGAGGATGTTGAGGGTATCCTGCCCACCATCGGCTAAGCAATGTATATCGGAGAGGTCGTCGGCTGTGTTGTTGCCACTGTGAAGGAACCGGGCTTGGACAACATCCCCTTCCTTGTGGTACAGCTCATTGAAAAGGGCAAAAAAACCAAAATGATCGTGGCGGCGGACTCCACCAGACAAGCAGGCAGAGGCGACTTTGTCTATCTGATCGGCTCTAAGGAGGCCGGCCGTATGTTCCGCACCAAGCGGACTGCCGCCGATGCCGCCATCGTCGGATTTATTGATTCTTACAACATCAAACTTACTGAAAATTCGGAGGAATAAAACTATGAAGTTAGCACTTGGTATGATCGAGACCCGTGGCCTCATCGGCGCTGTGGAAGCTGCTGATGCAATGGTCAAGGCTGCAAACGTTACTCTTATCGGCAAGGAACAGATCGGCTCCGGTCTGGTCACTGTTATGGTTCGTGGCGACGTCGGCGCTGTTAAGGCTGCTGTTGACGCAGGCGCTACTGCCGCAAAGCGCGTTGGCGAGCTGTACGGCTGCCACGTCATTCCCTCTCCCCACGAGGATGTTGAGGGTATCCTGCCCAAGCTGGGATGAGACTGGCAAGAGTCATCGGCAATGTAGTTTCCACCATTAAAGACGAGTGTTTTGCCGGTCAGAAGCTTATGATCGTGGATTATATCGACGAAGAGGGCAAGCTGACCGGGAATCACGCCATCGCCTTTGATGTGGCGGATGCCGGCATTGGAGATACAGTGTTGGTCAATGTTGACGGCGGTGCCGCAGGCATGTTCCTGGGGCGGAAGGTCATTGCTGACCTGACCATCTGCGGTGTCATTGACCACGTAACCTACGATGGCGAAACAAGGGAGTATCACTGATATGGATATTGAAGCAATCAGAAAAGAAGTAGAACGTCAGGTTCTGGCATACTTCCACATGGAAGCCGCTCCCGCTCCTTATGCAGGACTGGTTACCGGTATGGATATCGTGTCCCACCTGGAACATTCTCTCTTGAACCCCGATACAACGGAAAGTAAGATCCGCACGGAATGTGCTGTTGCACGGAAGTACTCCGTTGCCGCTGTATGTGTGGCTCCTTACTATGTTCCTGTTGCTCGCGAAGAGCTTCTTGGCAGTCCCGTGGCAATCGGCACAGCTATCGGCTTCCCCCATGGCTGTATGTCTCAGGCCGCAAAGCTGGCAGAGCTCCGTGAGTGTATGGCAAACGGCGCCACCGAGATCGACGTGGCACTGAATGTTCTTGCTATTAAATCCGGCAGACTGGATGTTGCCCAGCGTGAGCTGGAAGAGATCGTCCGCATGGCCGCCGGCAAGGCAAAAATCAAGGCTGTGTTTGAGCACAGCATCTACACCCCCGAGGAGAAGCGTGCAGTTCTGACCATGCTCCGCGGCAGTGGTGTGGACTATGTAAAGATCCAGAATATGCTCAGCGGTCACGGCGCCCGTGTGGAGGATGTGAAGCTTGCACACGAGATCCTTGGACGCAATGTGGGCATTAAGATCGACGGCGGTATCAAGACCCTTGCGCAGGCCGAACAGCTCATGGCAGCCGGCGCAAGCAGACTGGGCCTCACCGCCACTGCGAAGATCGCAGAAGAAGCCCGCAAGGCTTAATCAACCAAAAATACGAAAGGATGGAATTCCTGAATGGATATTAATGAAATCATCAGACAAGTAACCGAGGAGATTTGCTCCAAGTACGGCCAGCAGGCTCCCGCTTCCACCGGTGGTCAGAACCCCGCCGACATGGCTAAGTACATCGACCACACCTTCCTGAAGCCCGAAGCATCCGTTGCCGACGTTCGCAAGATCTGTGACGAGGCTAAGAAGTATCACTGCGCCAGCGTTTGCGTCAACCCCTCCTACATCCAGTATGTTGCTCAGCAGCTGGAAGGCAGTGGCGTGACTCCTTGCTGTGTTATTGCATTCCCCTTCGGCACCTGCACTCCCGAGACCAAGGCTTTCGAGGCTGCTGATGCCGCTACCAAGGGCGCAAAGGAAATCGACATGGTCATCAATGTCGGCGCCATCAAGTCCGGCGACTGGATGCTGGTCAAGCGCGACATCGAAGGCGTTGTCAATGCTGTTAAGGGCAGAGCTACCGTTAAGGTCATCATCGAAGCTTGCCTCCTGACCGACGAAGAGAAGGTCAAGGCTTGTACCGTTGCCAAGCTGGCAGGCGCACACTTCGTCAAGACTTCCACCGGTTACTCCACCGGCGGTGCAACCGTTGAAGATATCCGCCTCATGCGTGAGACCGTTGGTCCCGACATCGGCGTTAAGGCTTCCGGCGGCGTCCGTACCTATGACGATGCTGTTGCTATGATCAACGCAGGCGCAAGCCGTATCGGCGCTTCCTCCACCGGCAAGATCGTTTCCGGTGTCAAGAACGACGAGCACAAGTGCGTCAACTGCGGTAACTGCAAGAACAAGTGCCCCAGCGGCAATGTCGAGATCCGCAAGACTCTCTATTGATCTGTACCATAGGTAACTGACTATGAGAAGACCTATGATCGCAGGCAACTGGAAGATGAACAAGACCCCCGCGGAAACCGTTGCTCTGCTCAATGAACTGAAGAAGATCCAGATCCGCAACAAGGCAGAAGTGGTTGTCTGTCCCATGACCGTCAGCCTCTTTGCCGCAGGCCCCTGCCTGAAGGGTACCGACATCCGTCTGGGTGCGCAGAATGTCCACTTTGAGGACAAGGGTGCCTTCACCGGCGAAGCCAATGTTGCCAGCCTCAAGGAGCTTGGGGTGGAATATGTGATCCTTGGCCACTCCGAACGCCGTCAGTACTTTGGGGAAACCGACGAGACCGTCAACAAGAAGACCCTGAAGTGCCTTGCAAACGGCCTGAAGCCCATCGTCTGTGTTGGCGAGAGCTTGGAGGAGAAGAAGATGGGCATTACCAATGAGGTAGTATGCCTGCAGACCAAGGCAGCTCTGTGTGGCATCAACCGCACTCAGCTGGAGGATGTTGTCATTGCCTACGAGCCCATTTGGGCAATCGGCACCGGCATGACTGCAACCGCACAGGATGCCAATGCTACCATCGGCGCCATCCGTCGTGCCATTCGCGAGGTTTACGGTGATGCAGCAGAGAAGATCCGAATTCTCTACGGCGGTTCCATGAATGACAAGAACGCTACCGAGCTCATGAGCCAGCCCGAGATCGACGGCGGCCTCATCGGCGGCGCCAGCCTCATCCCCGAGAAGTTCGACAAGGTCATTAACTACTGATCTTCCCTCAAACAAATATTATTAAAAAATCGTCCTACACAGCAATGTGCAGGACGATTTTTTCTTTCATCTTCCGTTCGCCCGCACCTACCACCCGTAGGTCAAGCTACCCCCGGCTTGCCGATGCAGGAAGTGCGTACTTCTGAAATGGCTCTCCGGCTTGTAAGCTTTTAATCACCGTTCAGCGTTGCATTACGGTTAGCCTGGAGGCGCTGAAATGCTTTACTCCCTGCCGGGGGTGTTACTTTCATTTGTTGACAAGAAAGTTAGCAGGGATTAGAAGTAATGATATACCTGCGGTATGATATATCTTCGATATGATATACCTACGGTATGATATAGCTACGCT
>JAZMZW010000078.1:0-3393 GCA_045586205.1 Faecousia sp.
TCTTGGGGATCTCTCCAGTTTGATGTGTTGATCGATGGGATAGAAACCTGCTGCTTTTTGAATGGGGATATCCGGAATCTATTTCGTTTTCGGGATACGATTTTAATGCACAGAGAGGGGCTGTCGTCTGGTAGCGCAATTGAGGGATACAAGATCATATGTTACCCGGAGCAGCTTGACTTTGTGCAGAAGTTTTTCGGCGACTTGGTGGAATATGCCACTGTCACTATGGACGAAATAGAAAGAGTGCTGGAGCTCGATAGCCCCAGCTTAATCGAATAAAGAAAGGAAGAAATACTATGAGAAAACTTATAATCATTGCTTTGGTTCTGAGTTTGCTTCTGGTCGGTTGTACTGTCCCAGACTCGGATAGAAATACTGTGAATGCCCCTGATCTACATTTGGGTGAGACCTTTGAAGACCAGTCCTCCCAGACTGATCCTACTGAATCCCTGGAAGGTGCTGCATCGGGGCCGGCGACATCAGATCCGGCACCGACTGCAACTACTGTGCCAGACCCATCTGAAAATAGCACTGACGAAACCAATGCACCCCAGCAGGCAACAGAAATACCAACCACTCCTACAGTTCCACCCGAGGAAACAAATCCAACACCGTCTGCACCTCTGGAAACAACGCCTACACAGCTACCAGAGACGGAACCGGAAGAAATTCAGCCCGTAACAGAGCCGGAGGAAACAGCACCACAGATCGATCAGAACTCCTATGAGTTCAAGCGGCAGGTCGCTCAGTATGCAGCACAGTACATAAACCAGTACCGTGCTGTGGCAGGTGTTGGCCCCTGCGAGGTTCTGCATGGTATGACTTTGGTTGCGGAATACCGAGCTGATCAGCTCACACGAAACTATGCGCATGATACTGCAGATAAGCGTGAGGCTTTGGCACATTATGCGTATGGCAGATGGATCGATGCCACCATCGTTGGCTTGAGTCCTGAGGACAGCTATTATGAGGCCGATGCCGCTGAGGCGATCTGTGCCGGCTTCGAGGGTAAAACAGCTGAGGAGATGGGTAAGTACATTGCAGATCTGTGCCGCAACAGCCCCAGCCACTGGAGTTATGTGGGATCCAGCAAATTCAGCTATATCGGTATCGGCGTGGACTATAGAGCCGGTACAGCCTATAGCTGGTACGGCTGTGTAATGGTAGGAAGAACAAATTACGGATAATCAGGAGGGTACAAAGGAAATAACGCACTGAAATAAGCCTCTTCCCAAATAACACTTGACTAAAGTACGCAAATATGCGTATAATATAGACAAGGATGGTGAGGTTTATGGGTCTGCGTGAATTAAGAAAGAACCGGAATCTGACGCAAAGGGAGCTTGCCCAAATGAGCGGTGTCAATTTCCGGTCATTGCAGGATTATGAGCAGGGACATAAAAAGCTGAGTTCTGCCAGCGGAGATATTCTGCTGCGGCTTAGCACAGTACTTGGCTGTTCTATGGAGGAACTGCTGCTTGAGGCATTTGAAGGAGCACCTATACTTCCTCAAAATCAAATGAGTATAACGCAGATCCAAAGTGAGCAGCTTTTTTGCGAGAAATATAAAACTTCCGGACGCTGGGTTTGCAGCGATTCGGTAGTTGCGACAATGTTTTATTACGCGGGAGAACAGTATATCCTGCCCTTCAGGGCAATCTTTGATGAAAAGCACCTGCCTTGGCTGAAGGAAGCGGCAGCCTTGCAGATGGAAGCAAAGATTGAGGATATCCGGTTCTCCCAGACTGAAATGGAGGGTTAAACATGCAAGAAACTATGTTTTACTTGATGCGCCGGAATGATTTGGTTTGCACAGTAACCGGAAAATCGATTTGCTGGGTGAATAATCGCCATTTTTGGCATAAAAAATCGTGCCAAAACTGCCACAAAAATAAGCCGAGGTAAATGGGCAACTTTCAAAACTGGAAAAGTATTGTGGCACTAAGGAAATCCGGTTTCGAAACATGACCATTTCCGGTGAACAGAGCAGGCACGCATACGAAAACCCTCCAATTCAGAGGGCGCTGAGATAATACCTACTTACAGTGCTAAGATGATGTATTGCTTCCATTTATGGGCCACTTGATATGTTCGCGGAACTCTGTTATACTATACGTAAATCAAGCAAAGGAGGAGAGCATATGTCTGCATTTCAAAAGAAAACGGAATATGTTCTGATGAATAAAGACAGCACAGTGCTTTCTTTCCTGTGCTGTAGAAATGAGTATGATGAGCCGACATTTCAGGAGCTGCAGTGGTATGCATCCTACCGACCGATTGGCTATAAAACCCTGTCCGGATTCTTAGAGAGGCGGAAAGCTCCTAAGCACCGGGAGCACATCCAGCGACTGCTGGAGCGATTTGGCTGCGACGATTTGGAGGGCTTCTTGAATGTGACCCATGCCGTCTCCTTGAACGACACCTTCTGGGTCAAACGGGCAGATCAGGATATTTGCTGGAATCAGGTTTCCCTATACCGGAATGAGTTTGACCAGCTGATCAGTGAGGCGGCCTTCGATGGGTCTGCCAGCAGCAGTGAGCTTTCCACCACCTCACCTGAGTTTGGTACAGACGGCAACTACGCTAAGTGCTGGGTCCGGGAGGATGACAGCATCTATTTGTACAAGACTGGCAGCAGTCGCTATGAGATCGAGCCGTTGTCAGAGTTCCTGGCAACCCAGCTGGCCTCTCACCTGTGCCCAAGTTATGTGGACTATGATTTGGACTTCTATCGCAATAAGCTCATCAGCAAGTGTAAGCTATTCACCACAGAAGACCTTGGCCTCGCCAAGGCGGCAGGCATCTTTACGGAGGATCGAACAATTCCGGCGATGCTCAGCTATTTCGATGAGCTTGGCAGCGGTGATGCTTTCCGGCGGATGTGCATACTGGATGCGCTGACCTTTAACCCGGATCGCCATTACGGCAACTTTGGTGTGCTGTTCAATACGGAGACTATGGAACCCATTTCTATGTGCCCGGTATTCGATAATAACCGCAGTTTGTTCCCGCATCTTGACCAGGGACAGCTGGAGCAACCGGAATGGTATCTGCAGAAATGTAAGCCAATGATCGGCAAGGACTTTCTCGTAACCGCCAGAGGCCTTCTGACACCGGAAATTTGTGCTGACCTGAAGAACCTGCAGGGTTTCCAATTTGCCCAGCACGACCGCATTACGGCCCCACAGGAACGCCTTGATGCACTGAGCAAGATCGTAAATACACAGATCAAAGCAATTCTCAAAACTTAATAACATCTATTCAAAATAATGGGCGCGTTGCAAAATACGCTAAGTACAAAAAACACATCGGCTGGCCCCGAAAGGGGTTGGCCGATGTGCCTTTTTGCGGTAGAATTAAGCTGCTATGAATAACCCCAACCGACAAGAA
>JAZMZW010000079.1:0-6462 GCA_045586205.1 Faecousia sp.
CCCTTCATTGACGATTCTGGTCAGAGTGCCCCGGAATTTTCCCCGCACCTCCTCCGGAAGCCGGATCACCTTGGCAGTCAGACCCTCCTGGATCATATCGTATACGGATTTTCCGAAAATATTGCTCTGCCACAGCTTCTCCGGCTCTTCCCCGGTGAGATAGGTGACAAGATCTTGGGATTGCTTTTCGTCACCCACCATTGGCGTGATCTCGGTGTCGATGTCGATGCGCATCATGTGGATGGAAGGCGCGCCAGCTTTCAGTTTGACTCCGTAAGAGCCGTTCTTGCGCAGCATTTCCGGCTTTTCCAACGTCATTTCCTCCGCTGTTGGCATGACGATGCCGTAGCCTGTGGCTTTGACCTCCTCCAAGGCCGCAGAGATCTTGTCGTATTGCTTCTTGACTTTGGATAGGGCAACCAGAATGGAAAGAAGCTGTCCGTCGTTGCGGATCTCCAGTCCGCTTTTTCGACTGAGGACATCGTAAAACAGCCCCTCGTGGAGGGTCACACGACAGCTGACACAGCCCTTTGCAGGGTCAAGGGAAATGATCCCACATTGGCTGATCTCCTCCGGGTCACCCAGCTTTTCCAAGGCAGGCTCCGCCTCTGACAGACGGGAGATCCCACGGGCGCAGTCACGGAGTGCCTGATAAATACGGCACTTCAGAGGATTGTCAAATTCCAGTGTCCGGATCCATGCCGGGAGATAGACCTGCAGCTGTTTCACGGGGAAGGCATAGAGAAGCTCTTTTAAGATCCTGCTCAATTCCTCCTGCTCCAGCGCCAGACAGTCCGTACACAGACAGGTGACCCCATAATTTTGCGCCAATGTCTGTGCCAATTCCCGTGCCACCGTGGACTTGGGATCGGTGCTGTTGACCAGTACGATGAAGGGCTTTCCCGTGGCCTTCATATCCTCAATGGCTCTGGCCTCTGCCTCCTCGTAATCCCGGCGCTCAATGTCCGTGATACTGCCGTCGGTGGTGATGACGATGCCGATACTGCAATGCTCCTCCATGACCCGTTTCGTCCCAAGCTCTGCGGCCTGTGTCATGGGAATCTCACGGGGAAACCAGGGTGTGGTGACCATACGGGGACTGCCGTCCTCCATTGCGCCCTTTGCCCCGGGTACCATATAGCCCACGGAGTCGATGAGTCGTATGGACAGCTCCGTAGTGCCGTCGGGACGGATCTGCACGCCTTCTTCCGGGACGAACTTCGGCTCTGCGGTCATGATGGTTCTGCCGGAGGCGCTCTGGGGCAATTCGTCCCTTGCCCGTTCTTTTAAGTACAGATCGGTGATGTTGGGGATCACCATTTCCTCCATAAGTCGCTTGATAAAGGTAGATTTTCCTGTACGCACAGGACCTACCACACCGATGTAAATATTGCCACCGGTGCGTTGTGCAATGTCTGCATATAAATGATCCATAAAAAATCCTCCCCCTGAGTTATGGTACAAAATATGCACCATGGGGGAGGACTATGCCTTAATCTATTTGGGGAAGGATGGAAAGGCGCAGGGGACTGCCGGAAAAGCCGTATTCCTCCAACAGTCGCACAGCGGCGGGATGCTCCGGCTCTCGGGTGGTGCAGAGGGTCGTATGTCCCTGCTTTCTGCCCATGGCAATGGCCTCTCCCAACAGCTGGGGAGACAGGGATCTTCCACGGAACTCAGGCAGTAAGGCAAGGTACAGAAGCGTTCCATCTTCTACCACCACAGCTCCCGTAACTGCATTGTCTAACATGGAAATGCGGGTACAGCCATGAGGACAGCCCAAAGCTTCCAGAACTTCTTTGTCCCCTTCTTCGGGATCTCTGTACCACATGTTGAAGTCCTTGTACTTCTCTCCACGCCACCACATTTGCTTTCCGAGGGTAGAAATATCTTCTGTAATATGAGAAGCATCGTTGAGGTATTCCAGTGTGAATTCCCCATTTTCATAACGGACACAGGTTACTGCGGTATTTTCGCAATGCTGAATGGCTCCGTCCTGTCCGGGGAAGAACAGGGTTTGCAGAGAGCCACGGAGCACCATGCCGTGGGAGAACAGTGCCACGGTCTGTCCGTCGTGCTTTTGGGCAATTTCTTCCAGGGCACTGAGGAAACGGCCGGTGTACACGGGGAAGGTCTCGCTTCCCTCCACGCTCCAAGTATGGGGGCTGTGGGAGAAAGCACGATTTCGCTCCGGATCCGTGTGATTCAGCCAGCCAAAGGGATGATTTTCCCAAACGCCTACAGAGATCTCCCGTAATCTGCGATCCTTGTGCAGCTCCAAGCCCTTGGGCTTGTAAATTGCCCCTGCGGTGATGCAGGTACGGGTCAGGTCACTGGCATAAACCGCATCAATGTGGATATTGGCAAAGCGTTGCTCCAGAGCAGCGATCTGCTTACGCCCGTTGGGGGTGATCAGGGAATCATACTGTCCCTGCAAACGGCGGAATACATTACCCTCTGCCTCTGCGTGGCGGATCAAATACAGTGTAGTCATAATCAATTCCATCCTTTTTTCTGATTCCCACTTATCATACCATATTTTCAAAATATTGAAAAGACAGAATTTTTGTTTTTTGGGCAAGCTATGACAGGAGGTGAGAAATCATGAAAGCAAAGACCTTTCTTTTGACCTTAGGACTGGGAATGGCCGCCGGTGGCGCAGTGGCTCTGATGCTCCCGGAGCAATGCACCGCCAGAAAAGCCGCCCAAAAGGCCGTGAACAAAGCTGAAGACAAAATGGCACAGGTTCTGACCTAACAGGCTTGTTCTCCTGCCCTTTCGGGGAAAGGGCAGGAGAATTGATGCTTCCTTCGGAAGTGATGCCCACGGTGAATGATATACCTGCAAGGCTGTTCTTGCGAACAGCAATGATATACCTTCGATATGATATTCCTTCGGAATGATATAGCTACGCTATGAATGTATCACCTGCGGTGATGAGATTTAAAATTCGGCCCGCCAATTTCATGCGGAAACTATCCACTGTCAACTGTCAACTTGCTTGCCGCTCACAATTCATCACACAGACCGATATCGGAATTTCTTGTTCCTGGCGGTTTCTTGGTTCGTTTACAAAAAGTTCTTAAATTTCCTCTTGACAATGGGAAAATTCGTGATATGATGAAGAAAAAGAGTTAGCACTCTCTTTGGGTGAGTGCTAAAAATCCCCACGGCCTTTATGAGAAAGGAGAATGATCATGAATCCCAATATTTACACACAGAAATCTCAGGAAGCCCTCCAGGGGGCAAAGAGCCTTGCTTCTGTCAACGATCACCAGTGTATTGAACAGGTACATCTGCTTCTGGCCCTGTTGCAACAGGAGCAGGGGCTGATCCCTCAGCTGCTCAAGAAAATGGACATCAGTTTGGAGAGCTTCCTTGCCGCAAGTACCGCAGAGCTTCGCACCCTTCCCGGTGTCAGGGGTAGCGGACGGGAGGCGGACAAATTTTATGTATCCCCTGCAGTAGACAAGCTTTTGTCTCAGGCGGAGGTACAGGCACAGCAGATGCGTGACGAGTATGTGTCTGTGGAGCATCTGTTCCTTGCCATGCTGGATACCGCAGATCCCATGGTGGGCAAGCTGTTTTCCCTCTATCGCATTGACAAGGAAAAGACCCTTGCCACCCTGCAAAGCATCCGTGGCTCTGCCCGTGTGACCACCGATGATCCCGAGGCCACCTATGAGGCTCTGGAGAAGTACGCTACGGATCTGGTGAAACGGGCAAGGGAGAAGCAGACCGACCCGGTAATCGGCAGAGATGAGGAGATCCGCAATGTGATCCGCATTCTGTCCAGAAAGACCAAGAATAACCCTGTTCTCATCGGCGAGCCCGGTGTAGGCAAGACTGCCATTGCAGAGGGGCTGGCACAGCGGATCGTCCGTGGAGATGTGCCTAAGTCCTTGCAGAATAAATCCGTCTTCTCTCTGGATATGGGCGCTCTGATCGCAGGTGCCAAGTATCGTGGAGAGTTTGAGGAACGACTGAAGGCTGTCCTCAACGAGGTCAAGACCTCCGAAGGCCGTGTGATCCTCTTTATTGACGAGCTTCACACCATTGTAGGTGCGGGCAAGACCGAGGGTAGTATGGATGCGGGGAATCTCCTGAAGCCTATGCTGGCTCGAGGAGAGCTTCACTGCATCGGCGCTACCACTTTGGATGAATACCGCAAATATATTGAAAAAGATCCTGCCCTGGAACGGCGCTTCCAGACCGTTCTGGTGCAAGAGCCTACGGTGGAGGACACCATCGGCATCCTCCGCGGACTGAATGAACGCTACGAGGTCTTCCACGGGGTCAAGATCACGGATCAGGCTATCATTGCCGCCGTGACCCTGTCCGACCGCTATATTTCAGACCGCTTCCTGCCGGACAAGGCCATTGACCTCATGGACGAGGCCTGTGCCATGATCCGTACGGAAATGGATTCCATGCCTACGGAGCTGGATGTGATCCGCCGTCGGATCATTCAGATGGAGATCGAGGAGGCCTCCCTGAAGAATGAGTCCGATCCTCTGTCCCAAGGCCGTTTGGCTGAACTGCGTAAGGAACTGGCGGAGCAAAGGGAAGCCTTTGCCGCTATGAAGACCCAGTGGGAGAATGAGAAAAATGCCATCGGCAAGGTACAACAGCTCCGTGAAGAGATCGAACTTCTGGGCAGACAGATCGAAACCGCCGAGCAGGAATACGATCTGGAAACCGCCGCCCGTCTGAAGTACGGAGAATTGCCGGAAAAGAAGCAACAGCTTGCCCATCAGGAGGAGCTGGCCAAGAATGCCAAGGAACACAGCCTCCTTCGGGACAAGGTTACCCGGGAGGAGATCGCCAAGATCGTGGAGCGCTGGACCGGGATCCCTGTTGCCAAGCTGGTAGAGGGGGAACGGGAAAAGCTCCTCCGTCTGGACGAGATCTTAAGTCGCCGTGTGGTGGGACAGGAAGAAGCCGTCACCGCCGTGACCCATGCCATTCAACGCTCCCGTGCAGGGATTCGGGATCTGAACCGTCCCTTGGGCTCTTTTCTGTTCTTAGGGCCTACAGGTGTGGGTAAAACGGAGCTTGCCAAGGCACTGGCAGAGGCTTTGTTTGATGATGAGAAAAATCTGATCCGCATTGATATGTCGGAATATATGGAGAAATTCTCCGTGTCCCGTCTGATCGGAGCGCCTCCCGGCTATGTGGGCTATGATGAGGGCGGTCAGCTGACGGAGGCTGTCCGTCGCAGACCCTATAGCGTGGTACTCTTTGATGAGGTAGAAAAGGCACATCCCGATGTATTCCATGTGCTTCTGCAGGTGTTGGATGACGGGCGGATCACGGACTCTCAGGGGCGCACCGTGGATTTTAAGAATACCATTTTGATCCTCACCAGCAATCTGGGCGCAGAATATTTCTTCAGCGGAGAGGAAGAAAAAGTCCCCGACCTGCTGAGACAGCATTTCCGTCCGGAATTCCTCAACCGTCTGGATGAGATCGTTTACTACAAGCCTCTGGGGAAGGAACAGATCGAAAAGATCCTGGATCTCCTCATTTCCACCCTGAACAAACGGCTGGAAAGCAAGCAACTCTCTTGCACTTTGACACAGGAGGCCAAGGACTACATCATCGAGGCCGCCTACTATCCCCTCTACGGCGCTCGCCCTCTGCGCCGCTACCTGCAACAGACTGTAGAGACCCTTATTGCCCACGAGATCCTCAAGGGCAAGCTCCTCCCCGACGCCACCCTTACCGTCACCGTCCAAAACGACACTATAGTCCTCCAAAACTGACCTCCAAGCAAGCACCCACAGGAACAGGCAACCGCCCCTCCCTGTGGGTGCTATTTGTTGATATACCTTCATGGCTGTTCTTGCGAACAGCAATGATATACCATCAAGGCTGTTCTTGCGAACAGCAATGATATACCATCAAGGCTGTTCTTGCGAACAGCAATGATATACCTTCGGTATGATATATCTTCGATATGATATTCCTTCGGAATGATATAGCTACGCTATGAATGTATCACCTGCGGTGATGGATTTAAAATGATAAGTTCGTAAACGACAGCTAATTTTCGTTTATCGAACTGTTTGCGATTATGGAAATTCCCGTGGCTCTCCCAATCGGAGAGCTGTCGCCGAAGGCGACCGAGATGGCAGTAGGCAGTATAAGTCAGAATAAAGCATAGAAGCAAGCACAAATTACCGGCTATCATTCTTCGAGTACAGCACTCTCATCATCCAAAAAATCAAAACCAAATGTAGGGGCTTTCAATGAGCGGCTTCCTCTGACGAGGAAGCTGTCGCGGAGCGACTGAAGGAGAGAAAAGCTTTCAAGCTTGAACGAATTTACGATAAATTGTACAGACCTTCGGCTTTTTTCTCACCTTCCGGGCGACCCCCACCTCCCTCATCAGAGGGAGGCACTAACTTGCAAGCCCCTACCTACGAAAATAATCATTCACATCACTGATAGTTCCTGCAT
>JAZMZW010000080.1:0-37600 GCA_045586205.1 Faecousia sp.
GAATATCGTGGATTCTGGGCAGTCGGCTTTCTTGCCTGCCTTTCTCGGTCATAAACAGCTCATCTAAGGCGGTCAGCCCTAAGTCGATTGGTTTCTTTGCCAATTTGTTCCACCTCCTTAGTCAAGTTCTCATAGGCTTGCGCTGCTTTACCTTTTTTGTCATAGGCAAAAATGCTCTTTCCGGCTTCACCTGCTTCTGCAACTCTTACAGATCGGGGAATCTCTGTCCGAAACACTCGGATGTTTCTACCCACAGCGTCTCGCATAGAAGCAATCACCGATTGAGCGTTGTTAGTGCGACTATCCACCATGGTAAACAGGATCCCATCAATCTGAAGCATGGGATTGATCTGTTTGCGAACTCTTCCGACAGACTTCAAAAGCAAGTTCATGCCCTTAATGGACAGGTAGTTGGGTTGCGTGGGAATGATCACGGAGTCAGCCGCAGATAGAGCATTGATCGTCATAAGTCCCAAAGAGGGCATACAATCAATCAAGATGTAATCATAGTAGGGACGCAAACGATTCAAGACCGTCCGAAGAATAGTTTCTCGACTCATAGCATTGAACAGACCCAACTCCACACCGGACAGTTCAATATTCGCAGGTAGCAAATCTACTCCCTCTGCATGATGGATGATTCCGTAATCCACAGGGAGCTCCACATCTTCCATTTCTGCACTCATAACCGTCGCAAGAGTTTCCGTTAGAGCATCCTGATCACGCAAGCCAAGGCTCACACTCAAACTGCCTTGCGGGTCCGCATCCACAAGAAGCACTCGCTTTCCTCGCCGTGCAAGTCCAATCCCTAAATTTTCCGTAGTTGTGCTTTTACCTGTACCCCCTTTCTGATTTATAATCGCTGTGATTTTGCATGGGCTCAAATAAAGTTCCTCCTTCCTGAGCAAATTAAAAAGCCGCAGTCCTTCGACTACGGCTATGTATCACAAGTTCAAAACAAGCCCTCCCACATTGACACACTTGTAATGTGGGAGGTTGTTTGGTATATTTGCACTGCTACCTCCTTCCTGCATTGCGGTCGCAGCAAACCGCCGTCGTAAGACTGATTTACAAGGTTCGTTAATCGGTGAAAATCAGCGAAACACCTGTATTTTCAATACTTTCCGACTTCGGATCAATTATAACACATTCCTCAATACGACGAACAATACCCGTTGCTTTCATATATAAATCTCCTTTATTTTCAACTCGCGGTGTTAGTATTTGTTATAAGAAGAAATTTATACTGTTCCGCATTATTTTTCCTAAGTCAACATAGCTACCACCACATAGCGCCAAGCAGCTACGCGTATTGTCGACTTTTATCACCTTTCTAATATTGCGTATTATCGAATTTTTCTGTTTATAATATTGCGTATTGTTGAATAAGAAGTGAACCGCCCTATGACTTTTGTTCGGTCATAGGGAGTTGTACTATATTGAGGTCAATTTTATAAAAGAGCCCCTCGTGATTTCAAAGTTCGTTCTTGTCAGTTCCGAGCAAAAGCAGAAAACAGGCATACATATTTTCATGTCACTCCTTGACAAATTTTCCATCACTTTTATATAATAATAAACAAAGCCGGTATATATTTGATTCATAAGGAGCTATGCCATGAAACTGGAATGTACAAAAAACTGTTGGATTTCTTATGCGTAAAGGAAGAAAAAGCTATTGCTGACCCCGGTACAGATCCTCTATTTTCATGGACTGCCAATTTACTTCTGCTGAATCGAAGGAAAACCATTGTCATAACTCACACTGCGTCTCACGCTACTTTCCTTCTTTACGGACTTACTGCCAAGAATCTGAAAAACATACAGTGCTTCATCATAGAAGGCATGGAAACTCTGCTGAAAAGCATGTATGTCCGTAAAGAGATCATCGACCAATATTTGAACGACTGCGGGAGATCCACTGCTTTCTCTCCTAACAGTTCTCGCTCAGTCATCTCTGTATGCAACAAGGTCTGTGAGCGAGTTAGCACCCTCACCTATTTATTAGACCCAGATGATCTGTTCCAGAAGCCTTTTCTGCTATGGCTCAACGATGATATCGCAGAGATTTTGGAGATCCTCAGTCAGCCGAAACACCCGGAATATAAAGATCTGCAAGCATGGGTTCGAAGCTCATTCTGGCATCCCTTGGATTCCGACCATCTTAGTGCCCGTATTCGGCACTATAATCCCATGCCAATCCCTGTGCAATATGATTGACCATCTGGTACTTTATTTCTAAAAAAGAGCGCCTTTGACCGTAAATATACAAATCAGGGGGCTGTAAAAAAGTCGTTCTTTTCAAAAACAGCCCCCATTAAGAGTCTAAAATTCCCTGAGAAAAAGCGAAATCAGCGAAATCCAAGGACTTGGTGTATCCCTCTCCCTGCTCATCCAGCGCAATATTCATCCCCAAAGTTTAATCGGCAAATGATTCCACCCCTTCCGCACAACCGACTCAGAAAAAATTTACATATTTTTTATATTTTCACAATGTAATATTGACATTATACTATTTTTGCTATATATTTAGGTAAAGAGGAGGACATCTTACGTATGCAGAGTTGTTTGCCATGTGGTAGGTAGGATGTCTTTAAAAGTTATCTGATGATTATTCCCAAAGGGATGAATCATAACAATTTATTTTCAAGGAGGAACACAGATGAACTCGAAGAACCTGAAACGAATGCTTTGCTGGATTCTTGCTGTTACGATGGTATTGGGCCTGTTTCCTGCTACCGTACTGGCAACCGAAAGCACCGGTTTCCAAGATGTGACCGAAAGGGACTGGTTCAAGGAAGCTGTGGACTTTGTTACCGCCGAGAGCTTGATGAACGGCGTCGGCAACAACAAGTTCGATCCCAACGGACAGACCACCCGCGCAATGGTGGTTACCGTTCTGTACCGTATGGAAGACGAACCGGCAATCATCGGTACCGGATTCTCCGATACGGGTAAGAACCGCTGGTATTCCAAGGCTGTAATCTGGGCGAAGGAAAACGGTATCGTCAATGGCTACACCGACAACACCTTCCGTCCCGATGTAACCATGACCAGAGAAGAACTGGTTACGGTTTTCTATCGCTATTCTCAGTATAAGGGCTATGATGTTTCCCAAACCACATCCCTGTATGACTATACCGATTACAAGACTGTCCAGAAGTACGCAAAGACCGCTATGAAGTGGGCGGTAGCTGTGGGACTTGTTACCGGTTTCGCCGATAGCACACTTCGCCCCCAAGGCGAGTCTACCCGTGCACAGTTGGCTACCATCCTCATGCGCTACAACGAAAATATCAAGAACAGAACGTATGCTGTTAGCTTCGATACCAACGGTGGATCTGCTGTTGAGACCCAGTATGTACGTAATATGGACTCCGCAGTGGAGCCCGAGGCTCCCACCAAGGAAAACCATCGCTTTATTGCATGGTACCTTGAGCCGGAATTTGTCGTGGAATATGACTTCACACAGCCGGTCAATAAGGATCTGGTACTGTATGCCGCATGGAAGGAAGTCGGACCCCAGGTAAGTGGCGACAGCGGTACTTCTGTAGACGTATATGCTATTACAAACTTTGTAATCTCCGAAGATGAAGAAACTGCGGTTGCAGTTGTGAGTGCTCCCGAAAACTGCGTATTGGCTGTTCGTTTTATGGATGAAGAAGTCTACTTCAGCGAAGACTATCCCAATAACAAGGAGTATATCAGCGAAGAGTATCTGTATGCAGGTCACGTTGTCAGAGGCGGCACAGATATGGAAGAAGTCATCGGCGAGATCGTTGGCGAGCTGCCTGAATACTATGTAGCAGAAGCTATCCTCATTGACGGTAACGGCAATGCACTTTGCAACCCCGTTTCCTATATCGAAAATACAACAAGATATGAAGCATTCGAAGAAAAGACCGTTAATGATTTCGAAGATGAAACTGTTCTGAAGTTCTCCGAGGAAATCGACAACAACTTCGGTGTTCTGGCAGTTGATGTTAAGACCGTCAACATAAGCGATCTGACCGTAGACGAGGAAACAAGAGTACATACCCTGATCGGCCTGAATGAAACACTTCAGCCCGGCGACAAGTTGTTCATCAATGACGGAACCGACCAGGCTTTGATTCGCATTGCCACCATTTCCCAAAACGGTGATGAAACCGTAATCATTCCCGCAACTGCAGATGATGAGGTTTTCGGATACGAACTGAGCGATTTCTACTCCTATATTAAGGTCGATATGGAGTATGACGGAGAATTGAACAAGGAAGACGATACCGAAAAGGCTCCCACCCGTTTGGAAGTCGTTGACGTAAACAAGACAAAAGAAGTCTCTATTAAGGTCAACCCTATTCGCTTTGAAACAGATCATTTCAAGGTAAGCGGTGACGTTACCGGCACACTCAAGGCAACTATTGTTCTCAAGTGGGATTTGAAGGTATTCGCAAAAGATTACATGAGATGCGACTTCTCCTATACCGCAAGTATTAAGCCTTCCATTTCTGTCACTGCAAAGCTCGGCCCCGAAGAGGAAAAGGAAGAAGTTGAAAAGCGTGAGTTTAAGCTTGGCAAGATCAGCATTCCCTTTGGTGTTACCGGCCTGTCCACATTTGCTGATTTCAAGTTTGAGGTTGACTGGGCTCTGAGCGCAGGGCTGACTGCTTCCGGTACGGTCGAAGTTACTCAAGGCTTTAAGTACAATACTAAGGACGGCTACCAGAAGATAGAAAAGAAAAAGTCCAACTGGTCTATCAATTGCGAAGGCCATGCTGAAATTCAGTTTGGACCTGCTCCCGGTATCGGCGTTCAGTTCCTCGAAGGTGTTATCTCTATTGGTTTGGATGTATTCCTTGGTGCAAAGGCAGAGGCTAATGTTACCATTCCTGTATTCCAAGGTGGAGATACCAAGCATGCTTGCTATATCTGTATCGACGGCAATCTGAAGGCTGTGATTGAAGCTAGCGTGAAGTTAAATTATAAGATTACGGATAAGTTTAAGGGCACTGCCTTTGATATAAGTTTGGTTCACTACGAAAAGGAATTGTTCAAGTTCTTCCTTTCCCTGCATAACGATTCCGAAAGTTCTTTCAAGGGTAAAATCAAGGGTGGCAAGGGCGATTGCACTAACACCTCCTACAAAACTACATTTAAAGTCGTCGATGAAAACGACAACCTGCTTGATGCCAATGTTTCTGTGGCAAGCAAGTCTGATGCTTCCATTACCCATTCCGTACAAAGTGGCGAAGCAGTTTATCTCTATGAAGGTCAGTTTGTAGCAACTGCAACTGTTGACGGCGTGTCTGTTTCCAAGAGCTTCACCGTCAGCGACCTGGCCCAGACCGTTGTACTGACCAAGGATAGCGGCGACGGCACCATTTCCGGCGTGATTAAGAACGCTAAGGACAACAGCGGTATCGAAGGGGCAAAGATCACTGTTTACAAGCAGGATCTCGTTTGCGGTGAGGCTGTTACCGATAGCAATGGTGCTTACAAGATCACCCTGCCCGAAGGTTCCTATCGCTACGTCATTACCGCAGAGAACTTCATCTCTGTTGAAGGCTATGTGGACATTGCTGACTTTGAGGAGAAGTACATGGAAGCTACCCTCATGGCACTGGATGACGAAGATACCATCATGGGTGGTATTTACGGTACCATCACAGACTCAAGAACCGGTCGATCCCTCTCCGGTGTAAAGATCCAGGCATATTTCGGTGCCAATAACAACACAGGAAACAATGCCGCAACGGATATTCCCTGGTATACCAATTCCAACGGTGAGTTCTCCTATAAGAAGTGGTCTGTATTCGGTGCTGACTTTGGTCTGCCCGCAGGTACCTATACTCTGGTCCTCAGCAAGGAAGACTATATTACCACTACTTATAATGTAACCATCGAAGGTGGCGAGAATATTGAGTTCAAGGGCTCCATCTCTCCCGTTTCTGCACAGCACGAGTACCGTGTCGTTCTGACATGGGGCGCATCTCCCTCGGATCTGGACTCTCATTATATCGGTGTTACCAACAGTGGTTATGTTGACCATATCTATTACTCGAATAAGAACGGCACCAGTGCAAATCTTGACGTTGACGACGTTTCCTCTTACGGTCCCGAAACGGTATATGTTACCGGCTATGACAAGCTGTATGACGGCTTCTACTACAGCGTCCATGACTATACCAACAGTGGCTACAGTGGAAGCTATGCGTTGTCCAATTCCGGCGCAACCGTTCGTTTGTATCAGGGCGATGAGCTGCTGAAGACCTTCTATGTGCCTTCCGGTAAAGAGGGTACTGTTTGGAATGTCTTCTCTATTACAGGCAACGGTCGTATTACCTCCATCAACACAATGGAAAACATCAGTTATCCCAGCGATGTCGGTAGAGAATTTGTTTCGAGTGCAGATCTTCGGGAAGACTATACCGAGGCTGTCAGTTCGTTTTCTGATGTGAAGCCTTCTGAGGTGGTAGCACGTTGATGCAGCCTAAATCATTCAGTGGAATCCATCCACTGAAGATGAGAGTAAAACGGTCTTATATTGCCCTTTGCCTCATTGTGGCTTTCCAGCTTCTGTTTTTGCTGATGTTGGATGCCGTGCTCAAGCTACTGTTCAAAAGTCTTGAACTAAATGAGCCGGAGCTCCTTCAGGTGAAGCGCTATATCCTGATTGTCACTGCAGTGATCTGTGGTCTTGTGGATCTGTGCTTCTTCGTGAAAAAAATCTGCTTCCTGAAAAAACTTATACATGTATCTCCGATACCCTGTGTTGTTGAGAATTTTCTCTTGCAGGAATATCGGGAAGATACGCATAAGAGATATACAATTTATCCCATTGCTCGTTCCCAAGCGGATGGTAAACTGTATGTTACCTTTGGTGCCTTCTGTGCATCCGGGTACAATATGATTACATCCCATACACAGCAGGGTCTGACTGCTTTCACTATTAAAAAGGATGACGGCTCCGCAGTGGAGAAAGGGGATCTCGCTCAGATGTATCTGCTCAAGAGCTCCGAACAGACATTCCATATGGAAGCAGATAAGAGTGGGAGAAATAGGAAGCAAAAAGATTTTCGAGTCAAAATGGCAGATAGCTCCCAAGCTCGTGAGGACATGATATTATTCAAGGGATTTATTCACATTCCGTAGTCCTTTCTTCTAAAAACCGAATCCCTGAAAGCGTGCAAACGTTTTCAGGGATTCTTTTATATGGTTTTGAATCGAAGGCTTTTTTACAGTCCCCTCTGATTCCCACAGTTCCTCATTTCTGCACCGGATAGCTATTTGTAATTACTTGTTGGAATTGTTCCTCTCATGTAAACATTGTCCGGAAGGTCTCTCTCCCGTATCCGAAGAGTTCTGCGACTCTCCTTGGGAATCACCACCCTGTCAGGATCATCAATGCGACGAACAATACACGTTGTTTTCAACATCAATCTCCTTTATTTTCAACCAGCGATATTCGTATTTGTGATTTATGGGAGTTTGTCCTGCAATGCTTTAGTTTTTCAATCATGCGCACCATATAAAAGCGCTCTCGGAATTGCCATTGCAATTCCGGGAGCGTTTTAATTTATCTGTATTAAGTCAGATCAATGCATTCGATAGTGATGGTGCCAAAGTTGATTTCGGATTGGCCTTTGTAGATTTTTCGGCTGTATTCGATGGCGAGGTAGTTAAGCTGGCAGAAGCAGGTGGCGGCCTTGTCGGTCTTGATGCGGAAAATCTTGTTGGGGACGGCGTCGAAGGACAGGTCGATCTGCTTGAAATACTTGTCGGAATAGCCCTGCTTCAGGAAGTCCAGGAAGATCATTTCCTCCGTGACGCAGTGCCCCTCTTCCGGATCGTAGCGTCTGAGGCAGGTGGTCTTGTCCTCCAGAAGAATGTTCATGCTGTAGCTCAAATCATAGAGAGCAAAGTGGAACATGGGCTGGGTCGCCTTGGGGTTGCGCACCTTTGCCTTGGTGGAGATCTCCACCTTGTTTCCGTAGGCCTTGTATTCACGGGTCAGGATATAGTCCTCCTTGGTTTCCGTGACAAGGAGCTTCTTTTCCCCTACCCGTTCAATGGCAACATTCTTCTCGTAATTGGGTCGGAAAATGCCCTCGATATAAGGGGCGCAAATATGGGGCCACATTTCCTTGAAGAGAGGGCTACCGTCCTTGGCATAGGACAGGAAGGCGCTCTTTTCTTCCAAGGCGAAGTCATTGAGAGCTACGGAAGACTGGGCAAACTCATAGCGCCCCTGCTCCCGCATTTCCCCGATGAAGTAGGTGTAGGTGTCCTCGTCTCCCTCAATTTTGAAGGAAACCTTATCCACAGTCTCCGGGATCTCCAAGGTAAAATGCTTCTCCTCGTAGTCCTTGGAGAAAACCACCTGATCCCCGGACAGATACTTCACCGTGACCTTTTGTTCCCCTTCGTTATCATTGTCGAAGGTGTAGGCCTCCAGTCTGTTGTCACAGGGCCAGATCTTGAACTTCTCGCTGTGCATGTGGACACCTGCGATATTCCCGCTGATAGTGTCGATGTAGACGGAATACTCGTCCTTCTTGGCTCTGCAGGAAATTTGAATAAATCTGGAATCAATGACCTTTTCCGCACGGTAGAGGTTTTTCTTATCCAGCTTCTGCATGATCTCCGGCAGAGCATCGCTGTCGGCATATTCCAATCTGTCTGCCAGCTTAATAACACCGGGCAGATAGTTGTGGAGCACATAGTCCCCGTACAGGGTGGGCTTCTCGTCAATGATCACAAAACCGCATTTGCGCATCATGTAGAAGGACGCAAAATTATCCTTGGCAACCTCACAGATCAGGTCGTTATACCCACGGCTGATCAGCTCCTTAATAAGCATGCTGAACATGTCGTTAATGGAGAACACGGACATGCGGTACTTCTTGTCAATGATCAGGGCGCAAATAAAGGCCTGATTCTTGTTGGCAACCTTCTGACCGCCGGTTTTGTAGGTGGCGACGTAGCTGACCACTTCCCCATCCTTCTTGCCCACGATGCCGAAGATGGTACCTTTTCTTCTCTGGTAATCAACGAATTTTTCCCCGGTGAGATTCTCATCGTATTTGCCGATCCAGAATTGGTTGCTCCGCATTAGGGCGGCAACGGCTTCCGCATCCTCTTCGGTGTAGAATTCATACGTGATTTTTGACATAATTGCTCCCTCCGACTCTACATATGCCAGTCAAATTCCTGTTTGCGAAATTTGGAGAAATACTCCTTCGCACTGAGCCGATAGAAGCACTCGGCATATTTCACCATGGGAGACATGGCAAAACAGCTCCGATAGCCATTCAGATTCTTGAGGAAGCCCTCATAATCCACGCTGTTGACCTGGGTTTCGCAAGCACGGATGGCACGGATCTTCTGCTCCATTTCGGCAGTAATGTTAATGATCAGATTGGGATTGATGGGTGTCCAGACCTCGTATACACACAGGTCGCAGACCTCCCGCCCCTCCATTGCTTCTTGGAAGAGCCAATTGGTTTTTCTGTGATCTAAATGCAGATCGTAGTAAGGGGGAAGATAGACCAGATCCGGAGAAACCGATTCATAGATCTCTCTCAGCTCCTCCTTCTTGCAGGCCCAGTTCTCCTCCGTGCCGTCTTTGAAGTCAAGGAAAAAGGCCTGCGAGATGCCAAGGAGCTTGTTGGCGGTCTCTGTCTCCGCCTTACGGATGGCAGAAAGCCCCTCGTCACTGGCAAAGTCCTTATTCCCCTTGTCTCCGCAGGTGAAATATACCACGCTGACCTTATCCCCGCTCTGCACATGCTTGCAGAGGGTGCCACCGCAACCGATGATCTCATCATCCATGTGGGGGGCTAAAACAAGGATCTGCTTGCCCTTGGGCTTCTTGGTTAATTTCGGCCAGGTAAACATTGGAACACCTCCAATGAAGGATCAATACTTCTTGGTTTTTCCGGACATGCTGATGATGGCGAGGAGGTAGAACACCACACCCGTTGCCACCAGAACCAGGATATGGAACCAGGTTTCGGGCATCCAGTCGCCGTATTCAAAGACTACGCCCACTTCCTTCTCAAATTCCGCACGGAAAATATCGGGGAAAGGAATATCGTCGGACAGGACGAAGCCCGCATCCATCGCATCTCCCATAAGAAGCTGACGGAACAGCACTGCCGCATGGGCGCAGGGGAAGCACTTAATGACCCACTGCACACCGGTGGGCAGACCGCCGATGGTAATGTAAGCGCCGATGAGGAAGCCGATGAGCGTACCCAGAATGATACTGATGGTGGTATAGGTGTTGCCGGTCTTCACGAAAGAAATGACGAAGCAAACCATAGCACTTGCGGCGAAGGAGGACAGCAGGATCACTCCGAAGATCTTGGCAAGTGTAGCGAATTTCACCAGCTCGCCACCGGTAGCGATGATGTAGATCTCACCGAAAATCAGTGTCACAACGGACATGATGATACTGATGATCAGGCCTGTGCACATATAGCCTGCGGCAACGGATCTACGCTTCAGAGGGGAGGAATAGAAATCCTTGATGCACTTATTCTCACGGTCGGAGACCATGACAGCATAGGCACCCATGCTGGTGGTAATGGCGGAGGAAGCCAACATACCTGCAACCACCCAGGAATTCATCACGTAATCCTTGTTGTCCAGATAGTCCAAGCCTTCCGTCACCGCATCACCGATGAAGAAGATGAAAAGGGCGAAAATAATGATCACGCCCAGCAGGGAGAAGAATACGCCACCCTTGTCCTTGAAGAAGATCTTCAGGCCTCTTTGCGTCATTTGGATCATTCTCTCAGCTCCTTTCCCGTAATGTTCAAGAACACATCATCCATAGTGCCGTAAAGCACCTCAAAGCTTTCCACCATATCGGTAACAGGCTGTAACAGGGGCAGAGCATCCAAGGTAGAAGCAATACGGACATCTACGAAATCCGTCATAGCCTCCCACTTTGCCTTTCTCTCGTCGAGGTACTTCTGCAAGGACTTTTCCTGTCCCTTCTTAGCCTTGATGCGGATATGCTCGTAGCTGTACTGCTCCTTCATCTCATACGGAGTGCCCTGTGCAACGATGCGACCGTCGTCAATGATGACGATGTAATCCGCCTTTGCGGCCTCTTCCATATAGTGGGTAGTGAGGAAGATGGTCATTTTGTTCTCTTTCTGCAGGCGCTCCACGGTCTCCCAGATGTGCTTTCTGGTCTGGGGATCCAAGCCCGTGGTTGGCTCGTCCAGGAACAGGATCCGTGGGGTATTGAGCAGGGCTCTGGCAATATCCACGCGTCTTCTCTGACCGCCGGAGAGCGTGCCGTATTTCCTGTCCATGAATTCCTCGATCTCCGCATATTTGGCGGCATTTTCCACGGCATTTTTCCGATCGGTCTTGGACTTGTGGTAGAAGCCTGCACGGATCATGAGGTTCTCTCGGGCTGTCAAATTCTTATCCATCAGGTTGTCCTGAAAAACAACGCCGATGCTGTTGCGGATCTTCTCCGCTTCTTTTTCAAGATCGTAGCCTGCAATGTTCACTTTGCCACTGTCGCAGGTGGTCAGGGTGCAAAGCATGTCAATGGTAGTAGACTTTCCCGCACCGTTGGGGCCGAGAAAGGCGAACAAAATGCCTTCCTCAACGGAAAAATCAACGCCTTTCACAGCCTGCACTTTGCCGAAAGACTTTACCAATGACGAAACGGTAATAATGTCACTCATTGCAACCGTCCTTTCTGAATTTCTGTACGGTAATCACCATTTGGTTCTTGTGTGTCACGACCCCCATGGTGGCGTAGCGCTCCGCAGGGTGTGGCGGATAAAAGCAAAGGTCTGAAACATCCTCTGCGTGCAATTGTACTTCCTTTAAGTTAGACAAAAAGGCAGTGGGACGGGGATCCTTGTAGCCCAGAAGCTTTGCCGTAGAACGGACAGGGGGCTTGGGTCTGTCCCCGTAGCTGTCGAAGATCACATCATCGTAAAATTGCGGAGGGATCTTACTGAGAAGCCGTTCCGAACGGATCTGCGCTTCCTTGTCTTCCAGAGCCTGACGGATCTTCTGCTGAATAGCTTGGGGAATATTTTCCTGCTTCCGCAGGGACTTTTTTTCTATGTCGATACGACCCACATAGTTGCCGAAAAGCCCCCGTGTGCTACGGGTGTCCACAGGGAGACACAGCAAGTCCAAGTCCCCCTGTTTCATGAGCTCCGAAGCCATGTAGGCCGTCAGGGAGATCCCCTGCTCCTTGCAGTGCTTCTTCATAGCAAGAAGCTCCTGCTCCTGCACATAGATTTTCCGAATTTTCGCTTTTTGACGGGCGAAAATCCTCTCGTGCATGGCAAGATAGTCCTCACGGCTGTAGCCCTTTCCCCCAGGGCACTGCTTCTCAATGGCGGAAAGCAAATACCTTGCCTGCGGATCAAGCTCTACCGCCTCAGAGAGCTCCGAGGCAGTCTCCAAAATATCGGCAGCCCCCCCGTTCAGCACCTGTTGCAGCAGCAAAAGGAGTGAATTGGCATCCCCAATGATGTGGTGCATGCACAGATACAGCACATAGCCCTCATCCGTGGGCTTGTAGACCATCCTGACACTCTCCCCCTTGGGTAGGTCAAAGGCATGGGACATGAGCCCCCACAGGATGCTGTCTTCCTCTTCCCTGCTTGCAAGGATATTCTTTAAGTTAGCGGAATATCCGACCCTTTCATATACCAAGTGCCCATCCTCCCCAAGGGAGATCCCCCGAGAAAGGGCGGGGACGGACAAGATGGCAGACTGTAAGGCTCTGACCAGCTCCTCCTCCCCTATGCTCCGCTTCAAAAAGCAGGACAGGACGATGTTGGAAAAAGGATCGTGATAATATAAACGTTCTAATGCCATATGCTTAATGAAATTTCATTTCCTTGGAAATGCCCATTTTTTCGAATTTATTGATGAGTTGGATCAAAACATTCAGATCCGGTCCGGCGGTTTTTCCCTTTGTTGCGGAGAAAAAGGACAGCTCCGATACGATCCGCAAGCGGTAAGGCAGGAAGTCCGAAGGCTCATCCACCAGCACACACTTACTCTTGTCCATATGTAGCTGACAGGTATAGGGAGAGTCTGTCAGCCGGATCTCCAATACGGAGCGTTCCGCCGTCAGCTTGGTGGGATCATAGGTGAAGGTCATGTTTTGGAAGAAGGCTCTCAGCTTGGCAAGAGCAAAGTCTTCCTCAGACATTTCCGCCTTCTTCAGCACGGAAGAAGCATCCACGAAGGATAAAAACTCCTGTAAGGGCAGGAAGGGCTTGGAAAACACTTCCTTGATCTCCCTGCTGAAGCGGAAGCTCTGCCCGAAGCTTGCCCCCTCCTCCTCCAAAGCCTGAAGGTAGGGTCGGGTGCAATAATCCATGAAGTTCCCGGACAGAAGCTGACTCTGGGAGCAGAACAGCATGTCGCAGGACTCTCCGTAGAGCATGCGGAACTGGGCCTCGATCCCTTCCGTATTCTTCACCGTATTGGATAAACCGCAGGAGCAGAAGAGCAGATACTTCTGATCCTTCAATTCATGACGGCGGAGATGGTAGGTGCTTCCCCCGTCGTCGCTTGCCAAGTTCTGATAGTAGATAGGCAGAAGTCTGTCCATCACACGCTTGACGGTAGCGGGCATCCCGTAAAAGTAATTGGGGAAGCTCCAGATCACCAGATCTGCGGAAAGGTACTTCTTGAAAAGCTCCTGCATATCATCCTTGATGGCGCAGGTGCCTTCCTCGTTTCTCCAACAATAGAAGCAACCTGTACAATCCTTGATCTGCAGGCTTCCGCAGTGGATCTCCTCGATCTCATATTCCTTGTTTCGGTTCAGCCCCTTCAGGAAGGCATTGGTCAGTCGCAGGGTGCAACTGTTCTTCCCTTTGGGACTGCCGTTGAGCAGTAAGATTTTTTTCATAGCTTTCCCAAGTATTCTCAGTGTTTGTTCAAAAATTCTTCAATGCGATCTGCCGCCACCATGGGCGTATGCTGTCTGTCCCCCGTGTGATGGGCAATGGCAACAGCCACTTGGATGGCAGCTTCTTTATACTGCGGATCTTCCAGCACCTTGGTCAGTGCGGAGCGAATATTCTCCTTATTGACCTGATAACTGGTGATCATTTCACCGCAGGCATAGTGGTTGAGCAGATTCTGGATATTGTGTTTCTGCTCAAAGGTAGCAGGCAGGGACACAAAGGGACACTGTGCTGTCAAGGTGGCATACAAAGTCCCCTGCCCGCCCTGAATGATGGCAAGGTCACAAAGACTTGCAATTTCGATCAGGGGGAATTTGTCACAGAAACAGTAATTGGAGGGGAAGTCCTTCACATCCTCTCGATCCAAGATCCCCACTACGGAAATGAAGAAATCGCAGTCAAAGCCCAAGGTAGCACGTAAAATGGTCAGGAACAGTTCTTTCTTTCCTCCGGAGCCGACGGAAATGAGGACTTTCTTCCTGCCGTTGTTCTCTGCCATGACCTTCTGCACCGCTTCCGGCATGGGGATGTACTGACTGTTCAGAATGGGGCCGATGAAGCGGTATTCTTCCGTTTCCTCCAACTGGGGGAAGAGCTCAGCCGCATCGGACATGAGGTTCAGATCCCCGGTGTAAATATCCAGATCGGAGCGGAAGGGCAAGTGACCGTGGCTCTGCAAGAAGCTGTTCCAAACCGCGGAGGTCTTGCACTCCTTCAGGAGCCGTGTGCAAGCGATCTTGTCCTCTGCTACCGCCAGCATATCCCTGTAGCGTGTGTTGGAATTGCGGTTGACAGCAATGGAAGCCTTGGTCTTCTTGGCAACATCTTGCAGATACAGCTTGGACAGCGCCGCAGACAGAGACCAGATGATCGGCACTCCGCAAAGCTTGGCAGACACGGTCAGGCTCATTCTGTAGCCCGTCAGGATCCCACGGGGGCGATACTTGCGGATCAGTTCCACCTCTGCCCCAATGATCTCCCGGATTTCCTCCAAGCTTGCGTAATTGTTGCCGTGCCGATCCATGTCCAGCATCATGGTGATCCTCTGAGGGGTGTACCACTGTGCATCGTAGGGGATCAGCTCACGGATATAGCCCTTCCCTTCCAGAAGGAAATCATATTTTCCCTGTCCTACAAAGACGATCTCATAGCCCCGACGTTTCAGCTCGTCGGAGATCTCGATCATTCTCTGGGTCTCGCTCCAATTGAACAGGGCGGAGCCTACCAAAATATACTTCCCGTCATTCATTGGCTGTACCTCTTACATTCACGAAGAAGACTCCATCTATCACGGGCGCTTTGGTGTTGTCCTTCATGATTTTTACCTGAAATTTGATGCTTTCTCCCTGCTCCGTCTTGCTCTTTCCCTTGGGCATGAGCCGTAGAAGCAGAGGGTCATACAGTAAGCCCGGAGAGATAAACTTGCAGTTGAATTTCCCAACCTCGTAGCTTAGCTTCTCCAAGCTTCCGTAAGTAGAAAGCATCCATTCAAGAACTGCTTCTTCGATCCACACGAAGTACCGGGGGTGATGGACGATATTATAGGAATCCGTATCCGTAGGCCCTACGATTATTCTCTTTTCAATATCCATTGTCACACCTCGATCGTTCTTGAATGGTTGGGAATTTTATCAATATTTTTCAATGACTACAGCGGAATATGCACCGCCCAGACCCATGGTGCTGATGCAAGCGGTGTTGATCTCACGCTTACGGTTCTCCGCACTGTAATGGGAAGCAATGCTTGCCTCGATCTGTGCATCTGCGGAGACACCCACCACCTCTTGCTTGAGGATGGAATACAGGGCGCTGAGCAGGCTGTAGCCGGAGTTGGTGCCGGAGGCAATACCCAGCAAGGGAGACACTGCGGTACAAGCCACGTCCTCAGGCAGGATGCCTTCACGGATCAGTTCGGTCAGGGCGTTAATATCCGCGCTGTCGCAATTGGGTACGCCGATGGCGGCATTGATGTACAGGTCAATGTTCTCTGCCTTGCTGTCTGCAAGGGCGCGCTTGACACATTCGTACAGTTCCTTGCCTTCCGGGGAGACATTGGCAATGCGGTAGTTGTCGGAGGTAGCGGCATAGCCCTTGACGGAGGCAATGATATTGGCATTGCGGGCAAGGGCATGCTTCTCGGTCTCCAACATGACCGCAACGGCACCGGGAGACAGCACCATGCCGTCAGCCTTGCCGGACAGGGGTGCAAACTTTGTTCTGGAGATCAGCCCCAGCTTGTCCGTACCCATTATATGGGCATCGTGGCACTCATCTGCACCTACCATGATGATGGCATCTGCCATGCCGGAGTTGAGAACCTCTACAGCATAGTTCAGAGCCACTAAATAGGAAGCGGTGCCGGAAGACAGAGTGGAAGTGGGACCCTTGAGCATATTGGCAATGCAGAAGTTGCCCGGGGCGGCGTTAATGACGCTGTTGGGGAAGTCGGACAGGCTGATGGCGCCGATACCCTTCTCCACGATGGTCTTGTCGATGCCCACGATGGTGCCCATGGGGCCCGTGCCGGTGGCATAGATAACGCCGATACGCTCGGTATTGTTGCGGGTAACCGTCAGCTTGCTGTCATCCAGAGCCTGCTTACCGGCGGTCATAGCCAGCTTGGTCACCTCGTCAATACGACGGATGATCTTGCCGGGGATGTACTTCTTCCAGTCCACCTCGCCCATAACACCGGCCTGATTGGCCTTGGAGGTCTCGGAAGAATAGGGCTGAATGTGACAGCTACGGGTTGCAAAGGTCTCCCACAGCTCGGCGATGGTCTCACCGCCTACACCGCAACAGCCCATGCCGGTAATAACGACCTTCTGCTGTTCCGGCTCTTCAGGATTGCGGAGGACACTTTCCTTACCGATGGCCAGACAGCAGTTGTTGCCACCGAAGGCAAATGAGTTGGAAAGGATCACATCACACTCATGCTTCTGTGCCTCGTTGGCAACATGATTGATGGGAGTTTCTGTATCGGTCTTGAAATTGACCGTGGGGGGCAGTAAGCCGTTGTTCAGTGCCATGATGGACACCACGCACTCCTCTGCACCGGCGGCACCCAGACAGTGGCCGATGGCACCCTTGATACTGCTCAGGGGAATGTCGGAGATCTTCTCACCGAAGACGGTCTTGAAGGCAGAACGTTCTGCCTTGTCGTTTGCGGTGGTGCCTGTGCCGTGACCGTTGACATAGGAAACGCTGTCCTTGTCAATGCCGGCAAGCTTAATGGCGGTATTCATGGCGCGGGATGCACCGCCACCGCCCAGATCGGGAGCAGTGGGATGGTAGGCATCCGCACTGAGGCCGTAGCCCAGAATTTCTGCGTAAATGGTAGCCCCACGAGCCTTGGCATGGTCGTAGTCTTCCAGCAGGACGAAAGCACCGCCTTCGCCCAGATTGATGCCACTGCTCACACTGTAGGGCTTGCAGGGCTCTGCATCCAAAGCCTTCAGGGAGGTGAAGCCTGCAAAGGAGAATACGCACAGGGGATCCACGCCGCCGACCAGCATCATGTCATGCTTGCCACTCTTGATCATATCGGAGCCGTAGCCCACGATATTGCCACTGGCGGCACAGGCGGTGGAAATGACGTTCTTCACGCCCTTGAAGTGATACTTCTTGGAAAGCACGTCAACCATTGCATGGAGGGGGTAGAGCTGCAGATAGTTCTCATCTGCCTGATCCAAGCCCTGAGACAGCCACTGTCTGTGGAAGGTCTGACCGCTGAGCATACCGCCCAGAGAGGTACCCACTGCCACACCTCTGCGGAAGGGATCTTCCTCGGAATAATCAATGCCGGAATGCTCCAGACATTCCTTCGCCGCCATAATGGCAAGCTGCGCACAGCGGTCATAGGGGATCTCGTTCTCTGCGAAGAAGGAGTCAACCTCGTTCAGCTCCTTGATCTCGCCAACAGCGCCTTCGTAGTCACGATCCACGGAGGGGAAGACCTTCTTCCCCACACCGCTCTTACCGCCGAAAATATTCTCTTCTACTTCTTGTTTGTTTTTGCCCATGGCATTGACAATGCCATATCCGGTAACAACAATTCTTTTCATCTTACTTCTCCTCTCGGGTGGAGATCACTCCATGGAGGAATCCCAGCTCAGAGGACGGACGAAGGGAGAAGACAGGGTCTTAGCCGTTGCAAGACCCTTCTCCGTCTTAACAGAGAGGCAAATGCCGGAAACAGCCAGCTTGATGTCCAGCATCATGTAGCCCAGAACACCCTTGAGAGCGGGATCGTACTTGCTGTAAATGACCTTGCCCACGGTTTCCTCATCCAGCAGGACAGGAGCGCCGTCCAGAGCCTCAGCTTCGTTCTCAACCACGAAGCCAACACAGCACTTAGCCAGTTTTTCTTCAAACTGAGACATGAGCACGTCACGTCCGCAGTAATCTTCCTTGTCGAACTGTACGAACCACTGGTAAGCCAGCTCAAAGATATTGCCTTCCTTGTTGATCTCTGCATTGATCAGGGGCTGGTTGACCTCCAGCATGCAGATGCTCATGGCATCACTGCCGCACCATGCCATGTTGTCATAGGTCTTCAGCAGGTTCTCTGCAAGGCCGTGGATGGCATCATAGGAGCCGATCATAGCATAGCCGTACTCACCGGAGCGACCGATTCTGGACAGCATGATGGAGTTGGCTTCGTATTCCACCTTGACCATGTCTCTCAGGGGCAGGGTCTCAATGGGGAAATCGAATACTTCCTTGACGATCTGCCAGGACTTCTCGCCCTCAACAAAGATCAGGTGGTTGTCTTCGGTCATGTCGGTGAGGGTGAAGCTGTCTGCCAGCTTTTCCTGCAGCCATGCGTTGACAGCCTCTGCATTTTCCGGGGGAACGATGACGATGATGGTGTCATCATCGTTGACGATGTAGGAAATGCCCAGAGCCTCGGCTTCCTCGTTGAGGAAGAAGCACTCTGCGATCTTGCCGGGGTTCAGGTAGCGGATATCCTTGGTAACCAGAGCGTCCAGAGCCTCGATGACTCCGTCACCCTCGATCTTCAGCATGGCATAGCCGATGCCGTCGATCAGTGCGATCCCATGGCGGAAGGTTTCATATTCTGCATCGACCTCTGTGAACTTGGAGGGGACTAATGCACCGTTGACCTCTGCGCAAACTACGCTCTCGGTATATAAATCTTTCAAAACACTATTCTTCATAGTTCTTTAGCTCCTTTATTGTTATGGTCTTTCACTAACGGAGATGATGCCGTCGACAACATTCTTTCCGTCTACGTAGGCTTCAACTTTGATCTGGGACAGGTTCTGGAACTGGATCTTCTTGTATACTCTCAGCTCCAAGGTATCACCGGGGCGGACGATCTGCTTGAACTTGATGTTCTTAATATCTACCAGATAGCCAACCTTAGAGGCGATCTGAGAATAGTCGATATCCGCATTTTCCAAGTGATCCCAATCCGTATCTTCGGGGAAGTGGCCTGTGGAATACATCACAGCTGTCAGCTGTGCCAGACTCTCCACGATCAGTACACCGGGAACAATGGGCTCCCCGGGGAAGTGACCGGTAAAATAAGGCTCGTTGATCGTCACATTCTTAATGCCCACAGCACTCTTGCCGGGATCTAACTTAATGACCCGATCCAGAAGGAGGAAGGGATACTTGTGGGGCAGTAGCTTGGAGATCATTTGTGCTTCAATTCTCATAGGAACCTCCCAAGAACTCAGTCAACGGGCTGCAGGTTGGAATCGTCGTATTCCTCGGACATGATGTAGTCGGCGATGGTATTGACGGAGCTGAATACAGCGGAGTTGCCGTCGGAAACAGTAACGGAGAATTCGGAGAAGATGCCCACAGCAAGCTCCAGAGCATCAATGGAGTCCAGCTCCAGACCTCTGCCGAAGAGGGGCTGGTCATTGGTGATAAATTCGGGCTCAATGTCCAGACAAAGCTGATCCACAATGATACGCTTTACAGCGGCGCAGACCATTCTTCTTTTTTCTGCATAGCCCAATACTTCTTCTTTCACGATCAGTTCCATTTTATTTTTTCCTTTCTGTTTTGAATTACATGGTTAAGCCACCGTCAACGACAATGCATTTACCGGTGATGTAGGAAGCCTTGGAGGAAGCAAGGAAGGTCACGACCTCTGCGATTTCCTCGGGCTGTCCGAATCTGCCCATGGGAATATAGCCCATGTACTTATCCTTCAGGAGCTTTTCGCTCTTTTGGGTCATTTTGGTCTCCACGAAGCCGGGAGCGACCACGTTGACGCGGATGCCGTTCTTGGCATATTCCTTTGCCGTGGTCTTGGTCAGGGAAATAATGGCACCCTTGGAGGCGGAATAATTGGCCTGTCCCTCCTGTCCCACAACGCCACTGGTAGAGGCGATGTTGACAATGGCGCCACCCTGCTTGGAGGCACACATGAGGCGCAGAGCACCCTGCGTGCAGTTGAAGCAACCACCTAAGTTGGTCGCCATAACATTGACGAAGTTCTCCTGACTCATCATGAGCAGGTAGCCGTCCTTGGTGATGCCGGAATTATTCACGAGGATGTCCAAGGTCTTGTAGGTTTTCTTGATATACAAGAACATTTTGTTGACGGCGGCGGCATCGGCTACGTCACACTGGATGATCTCACCGCTTCCTCCAACCTCTTCCACAGCCTTCAGGGTCTCAAGGGCTCCTGCTTCGCTTTTGCAGTAGTTGATGAGGACTTTTACGCCGTTTTTGGCAAGGTCAATGGCAACTGCCTGACCGATGCCACTGGATGCACCTGTAACCAGTGCAATAGAACCGGGCTTAAACATTGGAACACTCCTTTACGCTTTTAGTAAACTTATTAAACTGCATGGGATTGGACAACATATATACGCTCTGCTTGTTGTCGATGCTACGCATCATGCCTGTGAGCACCTTGCCCACACCGACTTCCGCAAAGACCATATCTTCGGTAGTTGCAATGACCTTCTTGACGCCCTCGCTCCACAGGACTGTGTGACAGCACTGATTCTTCAGCTCCTGCTTAATGTCCTCCACATCGGTGGCGTAATCCCCCTTGCAGTTGAGCATAAGCTTGCACTTGGGCTCTGCCATGGGGATGGCATCAATAAAGCTTGCAAATTCTTCCTCCATCTCCTTCATGAGAGGAGTATGGAAGGCATTGGATACACGGATGGGAACCGTACGCAGAGCGCCCTTTTCTTTGCAAAGCAGCTCTGCCTTTTCCACATATTCCGTCTCTCCCCCAAGGACGATCTGATTGTCCGTATTGCACAGGGCAACGACCAGATGCTCTTGGGAAGGATCTACGGAAAGTGCCACCTGACGGACAGCCTCTGCATCCAAGCCAAGGACAGAACACAGCATGCCCGCACGCTGTACCTTGGCCATGAGCTCCGCTCTTTTCTGTACCAGTGCGAAGACCTGCTCCACCGTCAGTACCTCTGCGGCCACCAGAGCGGAAAACTGTCCCAAGCTGTGTCCCAGAACTACGGCGGGGCGGATCCCCTCTTCTTGCAGAAGCTTCAGGTAAGCAAGATTCATGGCAGTAACTGCGATCTGGGTATTTTCCGTTTTCTGCAGTTCCTCAGCCGTAGCGGTCAGGCACAGCTCCTTCACGTCTCTGCCCGTGACCTCCTTGGCAATGTCAAACAGGTTGCTGACTTTTTCTACTTGATTTCCCAATTCTCGTAGCATACCGGGCTTTTGCGTTCCCTGCCCCGGGAACATCAGGCATACATTCATATGATATCTTCCTTTCCGTAGCTTTGAATAAACTCTAACATAGCTAGGAGAATTTCCTCTTCCCACTGATCCACAGTCTTGAAGCTCTTGTCCACAATGGCGATCTTCATACTGACTTGGGTCAGGACATTCCCGCTGCCCTTACAAAGGGCGGTCTGCTCAAACTCCAAAAGAGGTTTGAGGTGAACAGTCAGTGCGGTTTTTATCTCGATTGCTCCCTCCACAGGTCGGGACAGAGCCTCAAAATTTTCGCACTGTACACGCACGACTACAAAGCTCCCCAGATCCGGCTCCGATTCGCAGGACTTCTTTGCTTGATAAAAATCATAAAAGCCGTGCATGATATCAAAACGGGCCATTTCGAAAAACTCGAAGATCTTGGAATAATGAATTCGCCCGTCATAGATCCGATCGGAAAATCGGGGATCAATGGTTTTGTAAAAATATTTTCGGTACTGTTCATTTTCTCGGATCAGTTCTGTAATATTCACAGAAGCACCGTTCAAGCTCACCCTTGGACACCTCCTCTATGGAGAACTCACTGTGTGCATTTCCTTTCTCGCACACCGTGAGAATATACTCTTCATTGATTTCATGCTCCCGCAGACAATAGGTCTCCTTCTCAAACAGGAGCGTTTGCTCCATTACGGAAGTACGGTTTGCATGAATATTGTCCCAGCCGAAGCCGATACACTTTAAAAAAGCCTCTTTCCTGCACCACAGGTTTATGAGAGGAAGCTCCGGCTTTGCCTTGACACAGGCCTGCTCCTCCGGGTTTAAGAAGAAACCGGCGGCAGCTTGGGACAGGGATCGTTTTTTCTGGACATCCACACCAAGCTCCTTATCCCCCACCGCCATAACCACATACTCTCCGCTATGGGAGAGATTGAAGTACAGCTCCCCATCTACATAGGGCTTGCCGTGAGGGCCGTGCTTGACTTGGAACAGGGATGCCCCGTACTGCCTCAGCACATAGTCACACAGCAGGGAGGATACATACATCTGCGCCCCCTTCTGTCTGCGCAACGAAGCGGAAATACGACTGTGCCGTTCCCGTGGCAGGAGGGACAGTACCGCAGGGTCTATGTCCGTATCCATCAACCTACAGCAGTAAATTGTGGGAAAAAGCACCTTCACGGTCAGTCCACCGCTACCTTCACAGACAGGAGGGGCTGATCCTTCTTCACATAAGTGCCTACGGAAACTGCGACCTCGGCAATGACTCCGTCAATGGGAGATGTGACGGCATTCTCCATCTTCATGGACTCCAAGACCAGCAGGGTCTGTCCCTTGGTCACAGCCTGTCCCGTCTGAACATGAATGGCCAGAACCGTACCGGGCAAGGTGGCTGTGATCTGAGAAGCACTTTCGTCCTTTTCTCCGAAGTCAAAATCCGGAAGATCCAGATCGTCGTCTTCCACAGTGTCTTCCATGATTGCTTTACTGACTATTTTCGCCTTATTGCCGTCGATTTCCACGACATATTTTTTCTTGTTTAAGCAAATATCAAATTTCATTTTCTATACCTCGTTTGCTTAGTCATAGGTAGAAATGCTCTGAATGCGGATATCCTTGGGATCGGCCTTGGTGTGGGATGCCACAATTGCGGTCAAAACCGCAAGAACATCCTCATCCATGGTATGCAGATCCAACTTGCTGAGCTTCTTGTTGCCCTCCTTGTGCGGCTCACAGCTAAAGGTGAAGCCGTCGGCGGGGCCGTCCTCCTCCTTGGAGAAGAATTTGTCCGCAAGCTGGGGGAAGGTCACATAGATCAGCATATCCTCTTGGCTCATGCCTTGAGACAGGCAACGGGCCTTGGTTTCCAAATAGGTGTTGCTCTCTTTGTCCGCAGAGCGGTTATTGGTCAGGATCTTTTCCTTGATTTCTTCATCGATGGCACCGGGAGAACGGCCGTATTTCCCAAGGACATAGGCCTTGATCTCATTGGGGACGATCTTGTAGCGCTCCCCTGCGATGATGTTAAACAGTGCCTGCGTGCCCACCATCTGACTGATGGGGGTGACCAGAGGAGGATAGCCCAGATCTTTACGGACAGCGGGCACCTCCAAGGCTACCTCGTTGACTCTGTCCATAAGTCCCTGCTCCGCAAGCTGGGACAGGAGGTTGGAATACATCCCTCCGGGGATCTGGCTGACCAGACTCTGGGTGTCGGTCTGCATGGAATGATAATTGATGCTCCCCTTTTCAAACAGTCGGTCAAAGACCTTCTTGAAATGTCCGTTGACCTGGGTTAAAGCGGGCAGATCCAAGCCCACTTCCCTGCCAAAGCTTTTGGCAACCAAAGCCATGGTCTCCGTGGGAGCCTGAGAGGTACCGCCGGAGAAGGAGGAAATGGCAGTGTCGATCACATCTACCCCTGCCTCAATGGCCTTCAAACAGGTCATCTGCGCAAGGCCGGAGGAATTGTGGGTATGTAAGATCACCGGAACCTTCAGCACAGCCTTCAGGGAGCTGATCAGCTCATAGGACTTGTCGGGCATGAGACAGCCGGACATATCCTTGATGCAGATGGACTGTGCCCCCATGGCCTCCATTTCCAGAGCAAGGGCAATATACTGTTCCACGCTGTGGATGGGGCTGACCGTGTAGCTCAATGCACAGGAAGGATGTCCCCCGAAATCCAGGGTCGCTTTCACCGCATCCCGAATATTATCCAAATCATTAAGGGCATCGAAAATGCGGATAATGTCAATGCCGTTCTTGATTGCACAGGCAATGAAGTCCCGTACGATCTCCGTGGGATAATGACTGTAGCCCAAGAGGTTCTGCCCTCTCAGGAGCATCTGTAGCTTGGTATTGGGCATCCTCTTGCGGATGAAGCGCAGTCTTTCCCAAGGATCCTCGTTCAAATAGCGGATGCAGGAGTCAAAGGTTGCACCGCCCCAGCACTCTACGGAATAATAGCCCACCTTGTCCATGGTGCTGAGAATTTCCCCAAAGTCCTCCCTGCTCATACGGGTAGCCGCCAGGGATTGATTGGCGTCCCGCAAAACTGTTTCTGTAAAACCTAACATAGGCATTTCCTCCTTTACAGGGGAATGTTTCCGTGTTTTTTCTTGATGACATTGGTGGACTTGTGCTCGAAGGCCTTAATATCCTCAAACAGTCTCTGACGGATATCGTTGACGGAGATCACATCATCCACATAGCCCTCCCGCTCTGCAATAGAGGGGTTCATATACTTTCTGGTGTATTCCTCCACCAGTCTGTTTCTGACCTCGTTGACCTCCTCTTCGGGAGTCTGTGCCAGGGTTCTGTGATGGAGAATGGACACAGCACCCTCCGCTCCCATGACTGCCAGGGTAGCCTTGGAGGAAGCGTAGACATAGTCCGCACCCAAATGCTTACTGCCCATGGCAATATAGGCACCGCCGTAGGCCTTTCTGACGATAAAGGTGATCTTGGTAGTGGTAGCCTCGGAGTAGGCAAAGAGCAACTTTGCCCCGTGGCGGATGATACCGCTGTGCTCCTCGGAAATACCGGGGAGATAGCCCGGAGTATCTACCATGGTGAAGATGGGAATGTTAAAGGCATCGCAGAAGCGAACCATTCTTGCGGCCTTGTCACTGGAATCTCTGTCAATACAGCCGGAGTTTACCAGAGGGTTGTTGGCAATGATGCCGATAGTAATATTGTTCAGCTTTGCAAAACCCGTGATCATATTGGGAGCAAAGCTCTTGTGTACTTCAATAAAGGAATTTTCATCCACAATACCGGTGATCAGATTGTGCATGGAGTATGCCATCTTGCCGTCTTCGGGAACCAGATCCTCCAGAGAGGGCATGCCACCGTCGTAGCTCAGCTCCTTGTAGCTCTGCTTGTCCTCGAAGCTGGAAGGCAGGGTATGTACCAGCTTCCGCACCTCTGCGAAGCACTTCTTCTCACTGGTGAAGGCGAAATGTGCCACACCGGACTTCTCCGCATGTACCTTGGCACCGCCCAACTCTTGCAGGGTGCATTGCTCCCCTGTGACACTCTCGATGACCTTGTTGCCCGTAATATACAGCTGACCGATCTGCTCCACCATGAAGACGAAGTCCGTAATAGCAGGAGAATATGCTGCCGCACCGGCGCAGGGGCCTACCACAATAGAGATCTGGGGGATCACGCCGGAGGCAAGGGTATTCTGGTGCATCATTTCTCCACAGCCTGCCAGAGCATTGATGCCCTCTCCGATACGGGCACCACCGGAGTCGTACAGGCCGATAATGGGACATCTTGCTTGAATGGCAAGGGCAATGGTCTTGGCGATCTTCCGCCCGTGATTCAGGCCGATAGAACCCCCGGACACGGTGAAGTCCTGAGAGAAAATAAACACGGTCTTGCCTCCAATGGTTCCGCGACCGGTAATGACACCGTCATATTCCGTGGATTTTGAGTCCGTATTGCTGTGATTGTACTCATAGTTATTGATGCCCGCCCCGATTTCTCGGAAAGAGCCCCGATCCAAGAGCAGAAGGATTCTTTCATATGCATGGTATTTCTGTTTCTGATGCTGTTTCTCTACATTGTAATTTCTGTTCATGAGTTCTTTCTCCCCTTGGATAGTCTGTTATAGGCTTCGGGTCGTAGTCTTCCCAAGCGATTAAGTAATTTTGAACATATTGTTAATTATATTTGAGTTGGTTATTTTTGTCAAAATATAACGGGTGTGATATATAACTTTGGAGCACCATACAAGATACTCCCCCGAAAATTTAGCACTTTACACAAAGACAGTAAAGCCTTTCCCAAATTTCACGGTACTCTGTTTCCTGTTTTCTGAAAATCTCCGTACCAAAGCGACAAATCCACCCTTTAGGCAACACACAATTCTGTCATTTTGCACAGACAATAGTAATTTTACAAATTGCACTTGCAAAAAACAATAAAGTTATGATATTTTATTTATAAGCTATACTTATAGATTGCGGAGGCAGAACATGAACTACAACTACCTGCTATATTTCTCTGTACTGGCAAAAACCGAGCATTACACCACAGCCGCAGCCCGACTGGGGATCTCTCAGCCGGCTCTCAGCAGTGCTATCCACCATCTGGAAAGTGCATTGAACGGCGTAAAGCTTTTTGAAAAGGTCGGCCGTAACATCCGCCTGACGGATGCGGGGCGCTTTTATCAGCAAACCGTGGAGGAAGCCATCACCAAGCTCCACGGGGCATCCTTGCTTCTCCGTGACAGTAAGACCCTTGCCCCCGTGGTCATCCGCATGGGTGTGGTCTCCGGCACGCTGGATGGTCTCCTGTCTCAGGAGATCGTCAAATATACCCAAAGCAGCAAGCGTATCCGCTTCCACCTGACGGAAAGCTCCTCGGAAAACCTCATGGATCTGGTGCGACAGGAGAAGCTGGATATGGCCATCGTCGACTCCTCCAACCGAGACCGCAGTCTCCACTTCCGCAAGCTTTGTGAAAGAAAATTTTTTGCCGCCGTCCCCAAAAGCCATCCTCTTGCAGACAGAGACTCCGTAAGCCCTCAGGAACTGGTATCCGATCCTCAGGTCGTTTTTAATTATAATGTAGGACACAGCTTCCAAGAGTGGACAACAGGCACTCCCGCAGACGAGGCCGTTATCTGTACCGTAGACACCTCCCATGCGGCTCTGGATCTGGTCAATGCAGGGCTGGGCATCAGCTTCATTCCCAAGGAATGTGTGGAAGATCGCCCCAACATCGTCTATGTGCCACTGGACAACTGGCATCAGGGCTTGTATATGTGTACCCTTTATGACAAATGGCTAGAGCCTCCTATTTGGACCTTTAACGAGATCGTCATCAAGGCCTTCCGCAGTGAAAATTCCTAAAGGCCGACACTCATCCGCAGCAGTCCTCCCTATCCCGCTCCAAAGCCTCCCACCACTGTCGGAAGCTTCCACCCGGTATTTTGCACTGCCCCTCTACGATCCTGTAAGGCACAAGGCCCGATCGCAAAATCCCCCAAACCGTACTTGCGCCCACACCCATAAGAACCGCCACCTCAGGGATCGTAAAGTCCTCCCCGACAGCTTCCAAGTCTTTCTCCCTCATATATACATCCTCCCACAGAAACTACTCACCATATTATATGCCCAAATACATACAGTCTATGCTCCCCCATACATAACGCCCATGCATATGATCAGGACATTCATAGTTTCACTATCAAATGTTTGACCCTTTTCTTCCAAATCTATCTCAGGAAATCCATAGAGATACATCAATAATTCTGTTCCGGCGTATAGTTCCCTAACAAATATTCAACGGAGGACCTCTTTGCAGAGATCCTCCGTCTTAATTTGGCTGTTTTTTTACAGCCCCTTGGGAATTGGGTTTTATTTTGGGTATGGTGGGTTTGGGTCAGGTGCTTTCTTGGGGTTGGGAGAGGAAGAAGGTCTTGAGTTGGGTAAGGGTGAGTTTTTGGAGTTGCTGGGCTTCTTGGGAGCAGACGGATAGGTAGAAGGTTTCCATGTGGTGGCTTTGGAGGATGTGGCCTTTTTCGATCTTTCCTTCCTCCAGAGGTAGCTTGGACATGGAATAGCCAATGCCGAAGCCGTGGCATTTGCCGTAGGCCTCCTTCAAGGTCCACAGACGGGTAAATTGCCGATCCTTGTCCCCTGACAAACACTGTACCTGTTCCTCCGGAGTCATGAAGAATTTTGCAAGAGACTCCTTATAGGGGACAATGTGTTGCACATCTATCCCCAAAGGGGCAGAGCCGAAGCCACAGGCCACTGCCTTGTCACAGTGGGATATATTAAAATGTATATGGGGCATATTCTGCAAGAAGGGCTTGCCCCCTTCCTCTGCACCCCAAGTGGGTTGGGACAGAACTCCGTAGTCCCGGATCAATCCGTAACGGAGAAGCAAATATGCCAAGGCACATTGCCCCCGACTTTTGGCAAAGCGATATCGGGACAGGATCTCCCGTCTCTCCTCCGACAGAAAAGGTAACAGTTCCCGTACGTCCTGTTCCTCTACGGTATCAATGTTTTCCAAATAATAGATCACAGTCATTCCTCATTCCCAATGTATTCTCCCGCCCAAAAAGATTCATTCCGAGGCAGGGACTTTCAAATCAGTACCTTCCCATATCGAGGAAGGCATGGGTCGCCCGGGGGGGGAGAAAAAGTCGAAGGTCTGTACAAATTGTCGTGAATCCACAAAAACTTGAAAGCTTTTCTCTCCCTCAGTCACTCCCCCATCAGAGGGCGTCACTACCATGCAAGCTTCCGCAAGGCAATTTCATCATTCAATTGTTCCAGCATACCGGAAGGGATACATCCGAGCTCTCCCCAAAAATTTCTTTCGGCTTCCGTCGCTCAAAAGGATGCTCCGGGGGGAAATATTTTATAACGCATGGATTGTTTTCTTCCGAAGCTATGATATAATAGACTCAACACAGTGGCCCTTCCCAAGGTGGGGTCGCAAATATCCTGTGAAAAGGAGTATGGTATGGAACTTTTCGGTTATTCCTTATGGGTCGTTATATTGGTCTGCGTGGGAGTCTTCTTTGCCTCCTTCATGGATGCCATCGGAGGCGGTGGTGGGATCATTTCCGTCCCCACATATTTGCTGGCAGGAATCCCTGTACATTATGCCTTGGGCACAAACAAGCTGTCGTCCTGCATCGGCACAGTGGCTTCCACTGTTCGCTATATAAAAAACGGCTGTGTGGACTGGCTGTTAGGCATCCCCTGCCTCCTGCTTGCGCCTATGGGTGCTTATGTGGGAACCCGTCTGCAGTTGTCCGTAGATGAAAAATATCTGAAGCTCTTACTGTTGCTTGTCCTGCCCTGCATTGCCTTCCTGCTGATCCGCAAAAAGGCTCTACCGGAGGTAAAAGGCACTATAAATGAGTGGCGCCGCCGTGGGATCGTCTGGGGTGCGGCTCTGGTCATCGGAGCATATGACGGCTTTTACGGCCCCGGCACAGGCACTTTCCTCCTGCTTCTGTTCTGCTATTGGGCAAAAATGGATGTGCGTACCGCATCAGGGAATGTGAAGCTGGTCAATCTGGCCTCCAATGTGGGGGCTTTGTTCACCTCCCTGTCTGCCGGTAAGGTGCTGATCCCTCTGGGACTTCTTGCGGCGGTTTTCTCCGTCAGCGGACAATATCTGGGTGCAGGCTTGGCACTGAAAAACGGCTCTAAAATCGTCAGACCCGTAATCCTGATCGTCCTGCTCCTCCTGTCTCTCAAGGTCATTGGGGAGCTTCTGGGGATCGCATAAGTCGATCCCCCTACAGGGTCACTATGGTGCTGTAGAAGTATTTTTCCTGAAATTCCACTGCCTGCCGAATCTGTTCCGGAGTATAAACTGCCCCCGGCTGTGCCACCACGAACTTGTCCTCGCAATCGTCTTTTCTGCAAACCACGGCGATCACCTGTCCGTCAAATTCCTCCAGCACCCGGGACTGTCCCAGAATATAGGCATCCTGCTCCTCCCCGTCCCCTGCAAAGAGACCGGGGATATAGCCGTAATTTATGGGATACCGGATCCCCTTATGATCATAGCCCACAGGGCGGTCTATGACAACATGGACGTTTTTGCCCAAATAGTCTCGGATCAACTGTTCCCGTGTATCCATAGGGCTTATTTCTTCTCCAGAGCTTCCGCCCACTGTGCCTCCCGGAAGCCTGCAAGGACAAAGTCCTCGCCGATCAGCAGGGGGCGTTTTACCAGCATACCATCTGAGCCAAGGAGTGAGAGCATCTCTGCCTCGGTCATGGAGGGCAATTTATTCTTCAGATCCATTGCCTTGTATAACAGGCCGGAGGTGTTGAAGAATTTCTTCAAAGGCAGACCGCTGAGCTTGTACCATTGCGCCAACTCCTCTGCCGTAGGATTCTCTGCCTTAATATCCCGCAGTTCATATTCCGCGCCCTGTTCCTCCAGCCACTGCTTGGCCTTGCCACAGGTGGAGCACTTGGGATAACAAATAAATTTCAGCATATGCGTTCTTCCTCCTTATACGGTTTAAGCGTAAATCATATCACCATGATACACCCTTTCCGCCTATGAGTCAAGACTTTCTCTCCCGGAAAGATCTTTGCTGCAGCGGAACCCGTAAATAAGAGGGGACGGAGTTGTGTCTTGCTTTGCTTTTGCGCCGAAAGATGCTTTGAAAACGATCCGGCTGTTATCTGATTGCATATTCACCCGCTCCGGGCCGCAGCGGCGATCATCCCGTTCTCCCGTGTGACTTTTTTTGCATTCCCGACACAACAACTTGACACCGTCGTCTGTGAAAAAGCAGTGGACAAATTTCCGAAAAACATTTATAATAAAAAACGGATTCCGAACAAAGAGTTTCGGCATAGGCTAGGAGGAAATTCCCATGAGATCCAAAAGATTCAGAACAATCTTGGTCCTTTTACCGGTGGTTTTGCTGGTGCTGTCCCTTGCTGTCTTCGGGGCAAAGTCTACGCAGACCCCCGTTCTGCAGAACACAGGCTTGGAGGGCAAGACCTTCTCCATTCTGGGAGACAGCATTTCCACCTTCTACGGAATCTCCAACAATCCCAATTACAATGCCACCCTGAAGAGCGGTGCGATCTTCTACCCCAGAAGCGACTTTGATGTTGCGGTAGAAGATACATGGTGGTCACAGAGTGCCCGCTTCTTCGGGATGGAAATGCTCCTCAACAACTCCTGGAGCGGATCTTGCCTCATGAACCGTCGCTACGGCACCGACGGGGCGTATATCAACCGCTGTGTACAGCTACACCCGGACAACGGAGAAAACGCCTTTAAAGCCCCGGATATCATTGCCTACTTCATCGGCACTAACGACTATATCGGCTTCCCCTCCACCTTGGGAAGCTTCGAAGCTGTGGACTTTGACACTCTGATCACCAAAACCGACAAGGGCTACAGCTACAAAACTCCTGCCACCACCATTGAAGCCTATGCCATTGCCCTGCACAAAACATCTCAGGCTTATCCCGATGCGGAGATCTACTGCTTCACCATTCTGCCCCAGCTTACCGACTCCCCCCTCCCCGTGACCTTGGGAGAGGATATCAAGCAGCTTGCAGAGCATTTGGGCATCTGTGTGATAGATATGTATAACTGTGGCTTCGGCTACGATGCGCAGTCCATGTCCGTCCATTTGGGCGACTATCTCCATCCCAATTCCAAGGGCATGGATGTGATCACCGGGGCTTTCACCTCCGCCCTCCTGCGGAACAGTCGCTATGTTTCCGAGGATCTGGTGGTCTACGATGCAGACTTTAACCTGAAGCAGACCCTTGTGGAGCAAGGAACACAGTGGGCACCTGTAGCCGGACAGCCCTATGAGGCAGATCTTGTTCCTCTGGGTGAGGGAGCATTGCGTGTTTCCGTCACAATGGGCGGTGAGGATGTGACCGCCCAATACTATGCCGACGGAAAGGTCTATATCCCCTCCGTCAGCGGAGATCTGGTGATCACCGCCGACTCCAGAGCCCAGCTATCGGATCGGGAGCGAATGGCTACCAACTTCCGTTGGGAGCTTGACCCCCAAACAGACAGCTTCCACAGTGTGACCCACAGTGGAAACACCGCCAATCCCCTGACCATGACGCATGGAAGTATTACAGACGAACAGTTTTCCAGAGCCCGCTTCACCCTCAGTGAGCATCTGTTGCTGGAGCATAACAGTCCCTGGGTCGTGGAGTGGAAGGCCTCCGGCTCATGGCAGGATCTTACAGACGGAGCTCTGCTGTTTGCAGAAGGTACACTCAGTGCCTCGGAAAACCGTAGCTACCTCTACCGCCGGAACGGAAACTCCTTCCTTGCATTGGGTGTATTCCAAAAAGGAAAATATCATAACTACGGTGTGGATCTTTCCCACCTTACTCTGGACAGTACACAGGAACATGTCTACCGACTGTGCAACCGCATTGCCGATGACGGCTCTAACATGGTCTACCTCTTGATTGACGGCAAAGAGATCGGTCCTATGAACCACTATTACATTGCCGGCACAGATCAGAACAAAACCGTAGACTGGGTCAATGGCAAGGACTTCCGCTTTGCCTTTATGGGAACTTATCCTCACACCATTGGCGGTGGCACGTTGTCCTATGTGCAGGTTTGGGAAAAGGGCATACCCGAAGAGCTTCCCGCCCCGGAGCTTGTCCCCCATTACATGGTCACCTACAAAGACAGCAAGGGACAGACCCTGCTGATGCAAATGGTCAGAGAGGGCGACTGCCCATATTACACCGGGCCTACCCCCACCAAGGACTCTATTAAAGGATACCACTTCACGTTCAACGGGTGGGACAAGGAGCTGAGCAGCATTACTCAAGACACCGTGGTCACTGCCCTGTTCAAAGCCGCCCGTCACAGCGCTCAAATTCTCCCCGCAGTACCTCCCACCTGCACCACAGCAGGAAAAACCGAAGGAAGTATCTGCTCGGTCTGTGGCTATGTCCTCACTCCTCAGGTGGAGATCGCTCCCCTGCCGGAGCTGAAATTCTCCGGCATCAGCCTGACGGTTGCCAACAATCTCATGGTTAACTTCAAAGTGCATGAGGCACTGGTGCAGGCAGGAAATTACAGCAATGTCTATGTTGCCTTTGAGATGAACGGCAACCGAGAGCTTGTCCCCGCAGGGGAGGCAGAAAAGGGAATCTATTCTTTCTCCTTCCGCAACATTCTTGCCCACTGGATGAATGATGAATTTACCGCCACCCTGTATGCCACCTACCGGGGAGAAGAATACTGCATAGAAACCCGGCATTACAGCGTTGCAAGCTACTGTTACAATCAGCTTGGCAGACTGACTCCCGATGCCTACCCCGGAGAACTGTATGACCGTCTGCGTACCCTGCTGGTGGATCTGCTCCACTACGGAGCCGCCATGCAAAGATACACAGACTACCGCATAGACGCTCAAGTCAATGAAAACTTGAGTCCCCAACAGCTGTCCTACGGCACAAAAACAGACCGCCTGCCGGTAAATGTCAAGGATCTGAACTATGCCACCATCCCCAACCCCACGGCAGCCATTACCGCCGTAGGTTTGGAGCTTATGGACTCTGTCCACATGATCTATGTGACGAATATCAAAGATTCCACAGCTTATCGGGCAAAGATCCAATGCAATGACACCGTATGGTGGATCGACGGCAGTGAGTTCCTGTACAAAAACGGCTTCTACCGGGTGATTTTTGACGGACTGTACACCTCCCAAATGAGTGAAACCGTTCTCATCACCCTGTACAAGGGAGATCAGCCCGTCAGCAACACCATGTCCTACAGCATCGAATCCTATGTCTATTCCAAGCAAAATGCCTCTGATCCCGAACTGGCAGAGCTGGTACGGCTCATGCTCCGCTACGGCGACTCCGCCCGTGCCTTTGCCGAATATTAAGCCTCAACCGCCCCTTTGCTCCACTGCAAGGGGCGGTGTGTTTGTTTTTTTCTCTTTTACAGGTGGAATTCTCTGAGGATTTGTGGTATGATGATGAAAGATAATCCTTACCGTTTGTTTTGCAAAGGAGTAATACATATGAAATATCAATTCGATCCCCAATTTACCAAGGACTGCTTCCGTGAGCTGGTGAACATCCCCAGTCCCGTGGGCTATTATGTGCAAATGGAACCCGCCTTTGAAGAACTTGTGGCAAAGCTGGGCTTGTCCGTGACCTATGACCGCAAGGGCACTCCCTATATCACCCTTGAGGGACAGGATCAAAGCAAGACCGTACAGGTGACTGCCCATCTGGATACTCTGGGGCTTATGATCCGTGGGATCGACAGCAATGGCTGGCTCCGTGTGCGTCAGCTCGGCGGTGTCAACTACTGCACCCTTGACGGTGAAAGTGTCACTGTCTTCACCAGAGACGGCAGAAGCTATAGTGGCCTGCTCATGTGTCGGGAGCATTCTGTCCACATGTTCAAGGAGCAGGCTCGTGCCGCCCGTACAGAGGATAATATGATCGTCATTCTTGACGAGCCCGTAAACTCTGCGGAAGAAGTACGGAATCTGGGGATCCGCAACGGTGATATCATTGATGTTCAGCCCCGTTGCCGGTTCACGGAAAACGGCTATATCAAATCCAGATACATCGATGACAAGGCTTGCGTAGCCTGCGTGCTGACTGCTCTGAAATTCATGCAGGAACAGGGTTTGAAGCCTCTCTTCCGCACCCTGTTCGCCTTCCCCTACAGTGAGGAGGTAGGTACCGGCGGTACGTATGTTCCCCCCGAAGTTTCCGAAGTCATTGCAATGGACATCGGCCTGATCGGCCCCGGTCTGGAAGGCTCTGACAGAAAGGTCAGCATTTGCGCCAAGGATGCCACCGTCCACTATGATTACCGCCTCACAAGCCGGCTGATCCGTCTGGCAGAGGACAACAACCTACCCTACGCCGTAGATGTTTACAACAGCTACGGCACCGATGCCCGTGCCGCCCTGACAGGTGGCTGTGACCTCCGTGCCGCCGTATTCGGCATGGGCACTTACGGCACTCACGGTGTGGAACGCACCCACATGGATGCGGTCAATGCCACCACCGCACTGCTCCTGTCCTACCTGTTGGAGGACTGAGTCTGCCACCTCCCTATTCCATCGAAAGGAGACCACAGCTATGAAACATAACACCCTGATCCTCGGTGACAGCTATTCCACCTTTGAAGGACATGTGCCGGAAGGCTATGCGGTATATTACTATAAGGCCGGCCGGCCGGAAACAGATGTTTCGGAAGTGAGCCAAACCTGGTGGTATCCCCTGCTTCGGGAGCGGGGTCTGCACCTGCTACGGAACGACAGCTATTCCGGCTCTACGATTTGCTACACCGGCTATGACGGCGAAGACTATAAAGACATTTCCTTCATCACCCGTCTGCGCCGACTGATAGACGAGGGCTTTTTTACAAGAAATCCTGTAGACACGGTGCTAATATTCGGCGGAACGAATGACAGCTGGGCAGACGCGCCTTTGGGAGAGGCAAGCTACAGTGAGAAGACCGAGGAAGAGCTATATCGGGTTCTGCCCGCCGTCTGCTGTTTCACGGAGCTTTTGAGAAGGACTCTGCCCCGAGCGGAAATCTTCTTCCTCCTGAACACCGGTCTGAAAGAGGAGATCAATGACTGTATCCGCAAGGCTTGCCAAAAGCAGAGCTTCCGAATGATCACCTTTGACAAGATCCGCACAAATGACGATCACCCCACTGTTGCGGGCATGAAGGATATTAAGGACCGTGTTTCGGCAGTTCTGGAGTCCTGCGGCTACAGCAAGGGCTCATCCCCGAAAAGCTCCGAAAATGTAATATGATATGTCCGAGAGCCTCCGACCTTTCCAAGAAGTTCGGAGGCTCTTGTTCTACACTTTTTTTACAGCATCTGGGAAGTTCCGACACAGGGTTTTCTGAAAAAATCCCCTTGTCATTTCAGCTAACTGTGCAAAGTACCTAATTTTCCTCAAAATCATTGTATGTTTTAACAACATAACAAACAACATTTTTTCTTTACAAGAAGCGCAAAAATTGTTATAATATACACAAGGCAAATCTGAATCGCCTTAAGGTAAAGGAGCTTTCTCCCACAAGGCGGGAAGACTCAAAACAAATTGATAGGAGGACACATTATGCAAACATTACCCCTGATTATTGTTGTTGTGTACATGGCCGCTATGATGGGCATCGGTTGGCTCGTCGGTAAGAAGCAGATCAACGACAGTAAAGACTACATGATCGCAGGCCGTAGAATGGGCCTGTTCATGGTCGCATTCTCCCTCTCCGCCAACAACGTCGGCGGTGGCTCCACCACAGGCCTGGCCCAGAAGGCTTTCGGCGACTGGGGCATGAGTGCCTGCTGGTATGTTCTGGCAGCCGCAATCGCAATGATCCCCCTGGCTTATTTCGCACCCAAGATCCGTAAGACCATGGCGGTCACCATCCCCGAGGTCGTGGGCCGCCGCTTCGGCAAGCTGTCCTGCAACTTCACCGCTTTGCTGAACGCCGTGTCCCTGTTCTGCCTGACCGCTTCTCAGATCGCAGCTTCCGGCGTGGTCATCGCCACCCTGACCGGTATGCAGCAGAATGTTGCTCTGCTCATTGCCGGCCTCGTCGTGATCCTGTACACCACCTTCGGCGGTATGATCGCTGACCAGATCTCCGATATGGTCCAGTTCGTCATCATTCTGATTGGTCTGGCAATCGCCACTCCCTTTGTTATCAACGGTGTTGGCGGCTGGGATGCCATTTCCGAGGCACTTCCTCCCGTGCAGCTGAGCTTCACCAAGATCGGCTGGGTCACCATCATCGGCTACATCTTCAACTACTTCTGCACCTTCCTCTCCGGTCCTGAAATGGTATCCCGTTTCTCTACTGCCAAAGACGAGAAGACCGCCCAGCGTGCTTCCCTGCTGTCCGGCGTTCTGATGGCTGCCATGTCCCTGTTCCCCACCCTTCTGGGTCTGGCTGCTCTGTCCGTGCAGGATATGCTGCCCGGTCTGGCTGAGAACGGCTCCAATGCCATGATGGCAGTTACCTCTGCTTACTCCCCTCAGTTCATTGTCGGCCTGGTTTCCGCAGCTATCATCTGCGCAACCATGTCCTCTGCTGACTCCAACCTGCTGTGCATGTCCACCATCGTCATGAACGACCTGTTCTTTGCCAACGGACTGTTCAAGGGCATGAGCGAGAAGAAGATCATCCTCGTCACCCGTATCCTGAACATCATCTTCGCCATCATCGCCATGCTGATCTCTCTGTTCGGCATCGATATCGTTTCCATGAATACCTTCGCCTTCGGCATCCGCTGCGCAGGTCCCTTCGCAGCTTACGGCCTGGGCATGATGATCGAGAAGGTCACCAAGAATGCCGGTATCTGGTCCATCATCACCGGTACCATCGGCTTCATCGTATGGCAGATCCTTTCCAAGGGCGGCTTCCTGTATGGCATCCTGCCCGTCGTCTTCGGCTGCGCC
>JAZMZW010000081.1:0-1700 GCA_045586205.1 Faecousia sp.
AACAGCTGTCTCGGAGGCCGCTACATATAAGTACAGCATCTCTCCGGGAACCGGCTTAGATAACAACGGGACGTCCGCCAAGTAATCTTTGAGCTTTCTGAAAGCTTCCTGCTGCTCCGGGCCCCAGTTGATCTGCTTGAAATGCTGTGTTTTTAAGAGTCGGAAGAATGGCTGGCACTTGTCTGTTAACCGGGAGACAAATCTTGACAACGCTGCCAGCCTCCCGGTGAGGCTTTGGACTTGATTCCTGACGGTAGGCGTCTCCATCCGGAGTACAGCTTGTACTTTGTCCGGGTTAGCTTCGATTCCCTGCCTGCTGACTACGTGTCCTAGGAACTGCCCCTTGCCTACACCAAACAGACATTTCTTTGGGTTAAGGCGCATCCCGTACCTCAGGATGACTTCAAAGACCCGCTGCAGATGGCCTATGTGTTCTTCCACGGTGAGGCTTTTTACCAGCATATCATCTACGTATACTTCCATTATCTTGCCCAAAAACTCGGAGAACATGGCATTCATCAGGCGTTGATACGTTGCTCCGGCGTTCTTCAGACCGAACGGCATCACATTGTAACAGTACAACCCTTTGTCTGTTGTGAAAGCTGTTTTCTCTTCGTCTGCGGGATCCATCCTAATCTGATTATATCCCGCATATGCGTCCATGAAACTTAACATGCCGAATCCCGCCGTGGCATCGATAAGCTGGTAGATGCGCGGCAGCGGGAAGCTATCCTTAGGGCAAGCACGGTTCAGGTTTGTATAATCCACACACATCCTCCATTGCCCCGTTGCTTTCTTCGGGACCATAACGACATTTGAGACCCACCGGGGATAACGGACTTCCCTTATGAACCCGATGTCTAAAAGCTTCTGAACCTCCCCCCTAATTATCTCGTACTTCTCGGAGTCGAAGGATCTGCGTTTCTGCCGTACGGGAGGGCTTCCGGGCACCACGCTCAGCTTGTGCGTGATGATGCCGGTCGAGATGCCCGGCATATCCGCATATGACCATGCGAAAACCTGTTGGTGGTCCCGGAGAAAAACGATCAGTGCTTCCCTGAACACCGGAGGCAATCCGGCCCCGATCGAGACTGTTCTTTCCGGGGCTTCTGGCCAAAGTTGGACCTTCTCTTCCCCGCCGACTGACTCCGGCCTTTTGAACTTCTTTTTTTTGTCATCCTCCTCACCGTCAGTGTCGCTGTCCTCCCGTGGATCAATGACTTCGTCTCCGGGAGACTGTCCGGAAGACATAAAGACCTCCGACCCCCTCCGGCTGTTGTCTACCATCACTGAGTCACAACTCCTGCCAGCTTCCCGATCTCAACGGATCGTGACCATCCCGGAAGTTGAGGGTATCTTCATCAGAAGCATATGTCCGGCGATGAATGCTTGCAGTTTCCACAGAGCCGGGCGCCCCAGAATCCCGTTGTAAGACGACTCGCAGTCGACAACGATGAATTCTATATCTGTCCTGATCGTCTGCTCACCCTCGCCCAGGATCATTGTTATGTGGTCCGAGCCCAACGGCTGGACCGTGTCCCCGGAGAAACTGATAAGGGGCTCGTTTTCTTGTGTAAGCTTGTTGCTTCCCCTATTCAATCCCTTCCAAGCGTTCCGGAAGAGGACGTTGACTGAGGCTCCCGTATCCACTAAGACCTTCTTGCTTATATAGTGGACCAACTGCACCGTTATAAGAAACG
>JAZMZW010000082.1:0-36269 GCA_045586205.1 Faecousia sp.
GGAAACCCGGCACGGCGCTCATGTCGCTCCTCAGCGTTGCACTATCCTCCGTGGCGGGAAAGCATGTACATGATATCATAAATCTTGGGGGTTGCACCCCCTAAAATTCAAAATTGTCCTTGACATGGGGTACACTTCAACATTCAGAAGGAAATATGGTATAAACTAAATGAGGATATTCTGAAATCATCCTTGCTGATTCATTGACTAAGTAAACATAAAGGAGTGAATGGTATGGGTTTTATGGATTTGGTATTTGGAGCATTAAGTGTAGCGGATATGTTTGCAGACCACGATACGCACTTCAAAGTAACCTGTGATACACTGGAAATTTTCGAGATAGGTACTTCTTGGAGGGGGACTGCACGGGTTCATGGGGCTGGTGCACACCTTCGCACGGAATCAGTAGACTATACTACGAGATTAACTATGCCGGAAGAGGACAACTATAACAGAACAAGGCGTAGTATATTGCGTGATCGTCTTCTTAAATGGGCAAGCGATACCTTTGCGGATGGAGCAACATTACCCAAAGAAGCTATCGTTCTTAATGAATCGGAGAATTGTATTAGCTGTGAGGGATTCGCAAAACAGGTTGGAGGTCGTTGGGTGATCACAACGAGCATGCGAGATGCAAAGTGCTATTGTTCGTACAAATTGTTTTTTGAAACAGGCGGAAAAAGCGTTGGATACGAAGAACTTCATCGCCTTTTCAAGGCCGATACTGTTGGATATGTGACACAGGTTGATGTTAGAGACGGCTTCTAATCAAAAAAACATGAGAAAAGAGGTGAGATAATGGCAACGTCAATATCGACTGGTAATACCGTTCAGACTTCTGGTATTTACAGATGTACAAAGTGTGGGAATGAAATTACATGTGTGAAAGGCGACAGATGCCCTCCTTGTGTTAAGTGTAGTAACACTGTTTTTGTTATCGTCAGAGCAGCCAGATAATTTTTCTGCAATACACTGATTTATGACTATATCAGTAGCAAGGAACACATAAAACCCCGGCTTTCTATGTTCCTAATTAGAGTTTCCCTGCCCCAAAATAGGGCAGGGAAATCTTTTTTTGAGTTATTATGCCTTCGCTCCTTTTTTCTTGACGGAATTCCCGATAGAATTTTTAGACGGCTTTGCAATAGTTTCATGGTTAGGACTTGTAGAGACATTAGAAGAGGATTCTGTGGTGCGAGGTAAAAGTTCCGCAATCTTCATGGGAGACAGATGCCAGGTTCGCACAGAAGGAGATAGTGGATGCTGGAATCTGGATGTACCATTGGAATCACAGAGACAGAAGAGCTTACCTTCCATAGGGGTGAGGGCTGCCAAGACTTGATTCTGCCGCTGCTGGAATGCTTTGGTCTTTGCTTTCCCTACACCGGGACAATAGAGGACAGCGTGGGCAGTTTCCGCATTAGCAAGAATCACATTCAAATTCTCAATGTCCTCGGGCTCGATATGCTTCAGTTCAAAGTCATTCAATGTAGCAAAGAGATTAAGGATAGACACGGAACCATACCCAAGGCGAGAAGCATTGTTTAAAACGAGTAAAGTTGTGTTATCTAAGGATATTCCTTCAGCAATGCTTGGAGCCAGCATGATAATGGCGAGCTTAGGCTTACTCTCATCCCATGTTTTCTCCAAAAGGTAACGTTTGGAGCCTTCCTCTGAGAAGTGAGCCCTTGTGATAAGTACAGTTTCAATAATGTTCATAGCGTTCCTCCGTTGATTAATTTTGTGGGTGTGATAAGGTAAGTGTGGAATGTGAATGCATAATTAGTTATTTCTGCTAACATGTTCTTCTAATTCCAATTCCTTTAAAATGTTGTCATTTCCAATTTCTACCGGAATGTACAAAGCAACCGCAAAATCATCTGATAGCAGATACATAGCCGTGCAATAGCCACTGTTGCCAATTTTTGTCGCCCACTCACAGCGGAAATTTCTGTCGTCAAAGATTTCTCTTGCATTAGAAAGGTCTTCCTCTGTTTCTGCGATTATAGCGTAGCCACCAAGCTTGAAACAATTTCTATCCGTTCCATAGTCTGCATCCAAGACAGAAAGACCTCTAACGACCTCTCCCATCACCCTCTTGGGAAAACGATCAAGTAATGGTGAACAGTCCTCTGCGGTTCCCAAACAGTAATACATAGCGTTCCTCCTTCCTGTTTTGTAATTTGATTGTAGGCTATGCAGGTCACTCTAACTCATCTAACAGATAAACCGGTGCGATAGCCAAAGGCATGACTAAGACAATGCCGAAGTCATTGTTTAGAATAAAAAGAGCAAACAGATATTCTCCAAAGAGGTCTACCCACTCGGGAGGATGGATAGAGTGATCTACAAATTTCCTCATGTCTTCTACATCATTAGAGACTTCTGCGATCAGACAATAGCCGCCGGATCTTTTGTAGTTCCGATTAGCACCATAGTTACGATCTAAGATAAGGATGTTCTTAACCAGTGCTTGGAAAACGTTGTGGGGAAGCTGCTTCTCAACCAATGGAAGCTCAGATGAAGTGCCTACAGTGTATAGCATGGATTAAACCTCCAAAATAAAAATAGTGCATGGGGCGTAACACTCCATGCACATTTATAATATATATTTGAAAATTCTGACTTTGCAGCATACTCTCTATAGATTCAGAGGAAAGCGTTCTCTGTTAGGGTCACTTAGTAAAGCTTCTAACTTATCCCTCTCAACAAAGATCCGATTTCCAATACGCTTTGGGTCTAAGTACAGCATAACAAAGCGTCTTGCTTTACGCTTGGAAATGGGAAGGTAATGCTCTGTGATCTCAGAAATGCCCACCAGTTTGCTGTTGTTTTCTATCATGTGACTTCTCCTCTCTATCATCTGCTTCTGTGCTCGAAAATAACTTAGGAATATGGATACAATGCTTGCCAAGTGTGGATTTGCAGATTAACCGTCCTATTTTAATGGCATTGCCCTTTTCTGGCGTAGGTGAGACATAATAGCAATCCTTTTCTACCCGTACTATTGCCTTGGGCATAATAGAATGTACTGCCTCCATAATGGTCTCTTCGTAATTTCGTAAGTCTACAGCGTTTCTTGCATCCAGTGATGCAAGGGTATACTTCCTCATGGTCTACCTCCTCTCAGGTTCATATTGAGTAAATAAGGAGCAATCGTGGCACTTCGTAGCCGGTTGCTCCTTATTTACTTGTTGATTAAAAATTTTAGTTCTGAGAGAATGGCGTTTCGTCAAAATGCACAAAGGTTTTGGTAAGGCTATGGAGGGCAAAAGAAAGAGGCATCTGTGATGGCAAGGACAGCCATACAAATGCCTTTGAAAAGTTCGTACTTTCTGCGAATTTACAAAGAAATCATTGCTTGATATAATATGTGTGTTCAGAAATGAACGACTTCGAAATCTTTACTTTGTACTGTTATTATACACGAATAATAGGAAAAAGTCAAGAAATATCTATATTAATGGAGGATAATTCTCATGGCTTTTAAAACAAATGCTGACATCCAAAATGGGGAGTACGGTCAGTGGATCTTTGATCGCAAAACCAAATCTTGGAGCTTCGACCCCATGGGTAAGGCGGTCATAATTGAGACCATCACCGATAACTTAGAAACGGGGGTAGTCACATTTATGCTTAGCTTCGATTTTTTGGGAGAAAAAAAGTATTTCGAGGCTACCCACAAAATCTTAGCCGATTCTACCTTTGTGAACGATCTGATAGATGCAGGAGCAGATGTAACGAAAAAAACATTCCCGGTTTTTGTGGATACCCTTCGTCTACAGGAATATGACATGGAAGCAAACGGTATTGCTGCCGAGAAAGTTTATTCAAAACTGGGTTGGAAAACCTGTCGTACCCCAAAAGGAAGCGTGCTTTGCTATCGGGCTTCCACAATGATCGGCGGTAGTGGAAGGTATATTGGCAATCTTAAGGTTGCTCCAATGGGGTCCTTTCAGAAATGGCAGGATCTTGTAAAGCAGGATGTTCTTGGACATACGCCCTTGGAAATTGTGTTACTGGCAGGACTATCTGCAGTTGTAAACGGGATAATATCATCTAATACCACAGGGGAGAACCCTATATTTCACATTATGGGGGTCAGTGGTTCAGGAAAAAGCACTGCCGGAATCCTATGTGCGTCTGTTAGTGGGGAGCCTTTCGATGGGGAAAAGCAAACCTATGATCAGCATGGAATCCCTCAAAGTTGGCTGAGTGTTTATGGCAGTTGGTCTGCCACCGAGAATGCTACCGTTGCTCGCTGTGCTGGTAACCGGGGTAGTGTAATCGTCCTCAATGAGTTAGGGAAGTATAAGGGTAAGGATCTTAGCACTCTGGTATATAACATGTCAGAAGGGACAGACAAGCTTCGCCTAACGAAAACCTTGGACACCAAGCTATCAGAGGGATATAGCACGGCGATTGTAAGCATTGGTGAGCACTCACTGCTCGACCGTTGTTTAAGCAAAGCAGACGGCTTGCGAAGCAGAGTAATGGAGCTGGACTGCCCAATGACTACTTCAGCAGAGCAAGCAGATCGAATCAAATCAGTCTGTCGTAGAAATAACGGTTTTGCGGCACCTATGCTTGCTGACTATATCCTCAAAAACGGTGGAATAAAAGGGGTCTTGGACGTTTACGATTGTTGCCGTCAATCACTTCTTGAAAAGTGGCCGGATACCCCTTCGAGGGAGCGCTTTATCAGCAAATTCCCGGCATTACTGCTAACAACAGCTATACTGTCTGAGGCTGCACTTGGAATTACTTTCGACCAACAGGCAATTGAGGATTTCTTTGTGCAGTATGATCTATCACATGGGGAGCTTCGAAACGTTGCTGCGGCAAGCTATGATGTCGTCATTGAACAATGTCGTATTCATAGCAATAAATTTGTCAAGCGTAAAGATAAAAGCATGCCTCGAAATGCGTATTCTTCTACTGGCGATACTGAGCCTAACCAGGAATGCTGGGGTCGTATTACCCAAATGAAGAAACAGCATGTCGATGGTCGATGGATTCTTGAAGAAATGGAAATTCGAAAATCAGTTCTCGAAAACATCCTCGTCAGCAACGGCTTTGATAATAAGAAAACCTGCATAGACGAGTGGAAGAAAGCAGGGGTGTTGAATTTCGAAGACGAGCATCATCCTTGCCGTGCCCGCACCATTAATGGTTCGTCTGAAAAGCTCTATGTTCTACGAGTATTTGCTACCGATGACGAGGCTGCAGAAATCCAAGAGGAACAAAAACAGCAGGAAAAGCTCCGCCTCAAGCCGAGCCTGAGAAGGAAATCATCCCAACTGGCAAGTCTTCTTGACGATAATGAGAGCGAGGTAAAAGAAAATGCCTGAGTTACTAACTCCTAAAGAAATTGCAGAGATATTGAAGGTTAGCTATGAATCGGCATTGGCCTTTGTAAAATATTCAGGCATCGACTTTCTGAAGATTGGCAATCAGTATAGGGTTTCCAAGGAAAAGCTGAATGCTTTTCTAAGGCAGCAAGGCTCTGTCTACGTGGACATTAGCGGTGTTTGATGATAGCAATCTGTGGTGGGATGTGCTCTTGCCACAGAAGGCGTAAAGTCAAAATGATGACATATATATTATATTTTAAATATACGAAAGGAGGCCATGTATATGGCTACTGGACATCTAAAACCCAGGAAAACAAAGGATGGTAAGACAAGCTACCAAATCGTGATAGAACTCGATCGAGATCCCGTTACAGGGAAACGTGACAGACGATACAAGACCGTGAATGGCACTAAAAAGCAGGCTGAAAAGAAGCTTCATGAGCTCATCCACCAATACAACAGCGGCAACGTTGTTAGTGTTACTGCGATGAAGCTTTGCACTTGGGTCGATAACTGGTTGACTAACTTCCAGCCTAACCTAGCCGCAACCACTCGGGATGGCTATGAGGAAAAAATCAAGAATTACATAAAGCCTTCGTTAGGCAACATTCCTCTCAGTAATCTGAATGCTAACGATGTTCAGCTATGGGTCAACGGCCTCACGGCAAGGGGGCTATCTCCCAAGACCATTCGAAATGCGTTCAACATTCTAAATCCTGCACTCAAAAAAGCAGTTTTCCTGCGTATGATTCCATTCAATCCCTGTGATGGCGTGGTTCTGCCTAAACTGCATAAACCTGAAATAGAGGTCTATGATCGAGATGAGAGCAAGCAGGTTCTTGAAATGGCAAGGGATACAGATATCTACTTAATTGTCTTGCTTGGCCTGTCTGTGGGTTTAAGACGTGGAGAAATTGCTGGGCTGAAATGGTCTCACATTGACTTTGCAAAGAAAACCATCACAATCTGCGAAAATAGGGTTCATGCAGGTAAGAAGGTTATAGAAAAATGCCCCAAAAGCTCAGCAGGCAAGCGTATGATTCCTATTGGTGAAGAGTTGGTTGCTGAATTGAGAAAGGCTAAGGAGAAATACGATCATGCCGCTGAGAGTCCACTATTCCAAAATCTTGGCTATGTGGTGTGCAAAGAGGACGGCACAGCATATCATCCCGATTCCATAACACAGAAGTGGGAACGCTTTACCAAGAGAAACGGACTACATCACATTAAGCTTCATGGCATGCGACATACAAATGCCACTGCATTGATACAGGCCGGTGTTAGCGATGTGGTTGTCAAGGAAAGATTGGGACACTCAGACGTTACTACGACATTGAGATACTATGCCCATGTCCTTCCCAGCATGAATCAAGAAGCTGCCGACAAAATTGATAATATGCTGCTCGGCTAACTACATTGGCAATTACTAAATAGCCAAAGCAACCATCAAAGTGCCGTTTCGTGCGGCACTTTTTTTGTTTTGGGCGGCAAATGGACGGCAAGAAGGATAGTAAAACAATTTCTAAGGTCTATGGACTTGCCAAGGCAAGGAATGACCGACGGGCATCCATACAGGAAATAAGAGTGTGGCGAATCTCTGGGAGATAAAGGGGAACGAGAAATTGCGAGAAACCGGGAGGTTTCGAAGATGATGGAGCAACCTGTCTTGATTGCCTTGGCGATTGCCTTCTAAGGGTTTCACCAACACGTAGGATTCTTAGGGGAGCCTATGTGGGAATGGGGGAGATTCCCCTGCTGTGGAGGCAGAGATTTTCCAGTTTTACTCTTGGGTGGCTGTCCTGCCGCCGTCCTGCCGACCTTGGGGTGACTGGAATTTGGGGGAAAAATGGCCAATGTCGTCCAAATGTCGCCCAAATAGATCCCACCAAAACCGAATAGAAACGACTATTTCCGACTATAGCAAAACACTGAAAATGCAAGAAAAAGCCTCACTATCCTTAAGATAGCGAGGCTTGACTTATGGTTGCGGAGGAGGGACTTGAACCCCCGACCTCCGGGTTATGAGCCCGACGAGCTGCCAACTGCTCTACTCCGCGATATGGGATGCATGAGGGTGTTGCCTCAGTGCCTATATAGAATACCACAGGTTTGGGGAAAAGTCAAGGGGTATTTTATGGTATTTTTAAGGTTTTTGTGATTTTTTATGGGGAATATTGGGATAGGACGATTTTTGCGGGAGGGAGTTTGCTGAGTGGGTGGGGATTTTTTGGGGATTGGGGAATTTTCGAGAAAAGGGAGAAAAGGTATTTGTTTTGCGCAAGTAGACGATGGCTTGAGGGAATTTTTGGTTTTTCTCTTCTTACGGGCATTGCCCACCTTTCTCATCAGAGGAAGGTGCGGGATTGGGCGTCTCGGTTTTGTCATTTCGCTTTTGTGGTGTCGAGAGTGCTTGCGTTGCCGATCGGCGCTACGTATGGGATGGGAGACGGGACGTGGGTGTGGGGGCTTTTATGTATAGGGGAATTTTTCTCTCCTTCACCGCTTTGCTCCCACGTCAGATGGAGTGGCGGGATTGGGAGCTTTGTTGGTGAATGAAAATTTCTGTAATGCGGGAGATTTATGTCGCCGATCGGTGATCGGTGCTACGTGTGAGATGGAGATGGTTCGGGTGCGTGAGGTGTTTGTGTACAGGATGTAAGATCGGGTTTAATTGGAGTTGTTTTTTGGGTGTGGAAAAATGTGTTTGAGGATTCCGGGGAATAAAAAACTGCTCCCGAGGGTGAGTCGGGAGCAGGGGAGTGGGTGTTACATTTTTTCGGGGGCTTCGAAGCCCAGGAGGTCGATACATTCTTCCAGAGCGCGCTTGGCAAGGGCGATGAGGGCGATGTAGCTACGCTGTTTTTCGGCATCGGGCTCGGTGAGGATGCGGGTGTCGTGGTAGAACTTGTTCAGGGCACCGGCAAGCTCGTAGGCGTAGGCACAGATCACATTGGGAGCGGAATCGCGGTAGGCCAGAGCCAACTGTTCGGGCATCTGGGTTAGGGACAGCTGGAGGTTCTTTGCTACGTCGCTGTCGGCTTCGGCAATGTGCAGATCCTCGGGGGCACCGCAACGAGCCAGAATGGACTTGATACGGACGATGGTATACAGCAGATAGGGACCGGTGTTGCCTTCGAAAGCGGCAAAGCGTTCCATATCAAAAATATAATCCTTGGTTGCCAGATTGGACAGGTCGCCGTACTTCAGGGCGGCAACGGCAATGATCTTTGCGGTTGCATGGGCTTCTTCCGGGCTGACGATCTGGTTTTCCAGAATCTTCTGCTCTACATAGCCGGTAATATCGGCAATGAGGGTTTCCAGACGCATGACACCGCCGTCACGGGTCTTGAAGGGCTTACCGTCCTTGCCGTTCATGGTGCCGAAGCCTACATGCTCCAGTTCTACGGATTCGGGGACGATACCGCTCTTTCTGGCGGCACGGAAGACCTGCTCAAAGTGCAGACTCTGTCGCTTGTCGGTGAGGTAGAAGATCTTATCGGGCTTGAAGTCTTCCATACGCTGAACGATGGTAGCAAGGTCGGTGGTAGCGTAGAGGGTAGCGCCGTCGGACTTGACCAGGATGCAGGGAGGGATTTCCTTCTTGTCGCCTTCTTCTTCCACGATAATGACCTTTGCGCCGTCGCTGTCGGTGAGGATGCCCTGTGCCTCCAGCTTTTCCAGCATGGGGGGGATGTAGGGCTCTGCATCGGCTTCGCCCATCCAAACGTCAAAATCAACGTTCAGGTTGCTGTAGTTGCGCTTCAGGTCTGCGACGGAGACAGCCATAATGTGCTTCCACAGGGCGTAATAGCCGGGCTTGCGGGTCTGGAGGAGGTAGGTGGCTTCGTGAGCTTCCCTTGCAAAGGCTTCGTCTTCCTTGCTTTTCTTGGAAGCAAAGGGGTAGATCTCTTCCAGTTCGGAAATGGTGAAGGGGGCTTCGGCGGGATATTCCCCGGAGAAGTTATCATCAAAATAGGGAAGATCGGGCTGACGAACCTTCAGCTCTGCAATGATCAGACCCATCTGCAGACCCCAGTCACCCATGTGGATATCGCCCACAACGGTATCACCGAAGTAACGGTAAATACGCTTGACGCTTTCGCCGATGATGGCGGAACGCAGGTGGCCGATGTGCAGGGGCTTGGCAACGTTGGGTCCACCGTAGTCAACGACAACGCTTCTGCCCTTGGGCTGCCCGCTGACACCCAGCCTTTCGCTGAGACGCATTTCTTCCACATGGGCGGCAAGGTAGGCGGGGGATATGCGCATGTTGATGAAGCCGGGATTGACAGCTTCAACGGTAGAGAACACTTCGTTTTCTGCCAGCTTGGCGGCTACTTCGTTGGCGATCATAATGGGAGCCTTGCGGGCGGCCTTGGCGGTGGGCATGGCACCGTTGCACTGGAATTCGCAGAGGTCGGGGCGGTTGGAAACCGTGACCTTGGCATGGTCTGCAGGGTAGCCGGCGGTGGTGAAGGCATCGGCAAGGATCAAAGATAATTTATCGATCAATTTTTCCATTTGTATATGCTCCTTTGTAGTACGAGAATGGACTGCAAACTTTTCTACATTATATCATAGCAAAAAAAGGCCGTGTTTGCAATCCTGTTTTTGTATTTTTAAAGGGTTTGGGGAAATTCTTTTTATGGGTTGGAGGCCATACAGAGCAGGCGTAGGAGCTTGACGGTGATCTGCCAAAGGGTCAGCCGATCCACGGCATCTTGGGCAATAATGGGAATTTGTGCAAGGGTTTGCTCACCTGCGGTAATGGACATAATACCCAACTGTTGTCCCTTGGAAACGGGTGCTTCCAGCGCTTCCGGCAAATCAACGGTTTTTTGCACCTGTGGAAGGAGGGCTTTTTTTACCAGAAGGGGAGACCGCCCCTGTAAAACGGGCGTTACCGCAGAGGAAGTCCCCAGAGAGACCGGGAGTACCGGCAAGGGGGCATCTGCATCGGGGGAGACCAGCGCATAATTGGCAAAACCGTAGTTCAGCAAGGCTTTGGCTGATTCAAAGCGATCTGTGGAGGTTTCGCAATGGAGTACAACGGCAATAAGCTCCATGCCGTCCCGTTGGGCAGAGGCGGACAGGCAGTGTCCTGCGGCAGAGGTATAGCCGGTTTTCAGTCCTGTAGTACCCTCATAAAATCGCACCAGCTTGTTGGTGTTGGACAGTCCGAATTGACCGTTACGCACAGTGTCCATCCAAATGGTGGTATATTTTTTGATCCCGCTATGGCTCAGAAGTCGGCGGGACATGACTGCCAGATCATGGGCACTGGTAAGATGCTCTGCAGCATTCGGCTCATCATCCAGTCCCGTACAGTTTACAAAATGGGTATCCTCCAAGCCCAGCTCTGCGGCACGGGCATTCATTTGTTGGACAAAGGTGGCTTCACTCCCGGCAAGATGCTCTGCTAAAGCGGTGGCACAGTCGTTGGCGGAGCTGACCACTACGGATTTCAGCATTTCCTCCACAGACATTTGTTCTCCCGGCTCCAGATAGATCTGGCTTCCACCTTTTGCGGCAGCGGTATCGGAGGCGGTGACGGTATCGGAGAGGGACAGTCGTCCCTGTTCTATGGCCTCCATTACCAGCAGTAGGGTCATGACCTTGGTTACGGAGGCGGGGGCTAGCTTTTGGTGAGCGTTTTTTTCAAAAAGAATCGTACCGGTTGCCCCATCTATCAGGATGGCAGACGGAGCGGCAATCTCGATCTCTGCTGCTGAGCTTCGGGGACAGCAGGGTAGGAGCAGTACAACGGTTAAGAACAATGCGATCCAAGTTTTCATAAAAAATCCCTCCGCTTCATTACTCTACAGGGTATGAAGCAGAGGGGATCTGTATGCAAGAATCAATGAGAAGCGAGGAAGGTCTTGGCGGCGGTGCGGAAGTGATCTTCGTTCTCTTTTTCGATCTTCAGATGTAAGGGGGCGGAAAGGTCAAGGGTGAACATTTCCATAAAGCTGGTGGCATTGACGGTCCGTTCACCGTCCTCCACAAGGACGAGATAGGACTGGGTAGTGGCAAGAGAGACGAACTCTCGTACATCATTTACAGAAGAAAGTTGGATGGTCATAAAGTTTTCCTCCAATTGGGGCTGTACATTTGGGCAAAAAATTGATACAATAGAGCAGAGGATCGTGGAAACGGGGAGAATGCTCCACGGATCTGCGTTTGGAACATATTATAACTCTTGTTTGCAAGCAAATGCAATTCGTATTTTGTTCAATATTTTGGAACTAACTCGCAGGAAAATTGGAGACATTTATGAAATTTCAATGTTATACTCTGGGATGCAAAGTGAATCAGTATGAGACCCAAGCCATGGAGCAACAGCTTGTGGCTATGGGACACGAACTTGCCACGGAGAATTGCGACCTGTATATCATCAATACCTGTACCGTGACGGCGGTGGCGGACCGGAAGAACCGCACCCTGATCCGTCGGATCCGCAGAGAGAATCCCGATGCCATTGTTGGTGTCTGCGGTTGCTATGCTCAGATCAGCACGGAAGAGGTACAGGCTCTTGGTGTGGATGTGGTCAGCGGTAGCGGTGGACGGGAGGAATTTGTCCAGATGCTTCTGCAGGCACAGCGGGAAAAACAACAGGTGAAAGTAGACCAGGCCCTGAAGCGTCGTATCTTTGAGCGTTTACCTGCGGGGGGACTGTCCGAGCGTACCCGTGCCATGCTGAAGGTACAGGACGGTTGCAGTAATTTTTGTTCTTACTGCATTATTCCTTATGCAAGAGGCCCGGTGCGCTCTTTGCCCTTGGATCAAGCTGTGGAGGATGCGATCCGCTTGGCCTCTCTGGGCTACCGGGAACTGATCATCACCGGCATAGAGATCGCTTCCTGGGGTTGGGATCTACGGAACGGGCAGGGCTTCACGGAGCTGTGTGAGGCCATTTGCAAAGCTGTTCCCCAAACCCGTATCCGTATGGGCTCTCTGGAACCCCGGATCATTGACGAGATCTTCTGCAAGACTATGAGAAAGTATGAGAATTTCTGTCCCCAGTTCCATCTCAGCCTCCAAAGCGGCAGTGATACGGTGCTGAAGCGTATGCGTAGAAAGTATGATACTGCCCGATATTATGAGAGCGTGGAGCTGTTGAACCGCTATTTCCCCGGCTGTGCCATTACCACGGATGTGATCGTAGGCTTCCCCGGAGAGACGGAGGCGGAATTCTTAGAGTCTATGGCCTTTGCGGAGAGGTGTGGCTTTGCGGCTATGCATATTTTCCCCTATTCCCGCCGGGACGGAACTCCTGCGGCGGCGATGCCCGATCAGATCCTGCGGTCTGTGAAGTCGGAACGTGCAAGCCGCGGGGGAGAGGTGGAAGCCAAGCTGCGGAAGGCCTACAACACCGCCCTCTTGAATGGCATTCAAGAGGTGCTCTTTGAGCAAACAGAGGACGGCTTCTACACCGGTCACGCAAAGAACGGTGTAAAGGTCTACGCCCGTGGAGAAAATCTGGAAAATGTCCTGCGGAATGTCCGCATCACCGCCCTCCGTGAAGACGGGGTAGAGGGTGAAATAGAATAAACACAGAAAAGATCGTACCACCGAACAATGTGGTACGATCTTTTTTATGGTATAAATGAACTTCGCTCTTTCTTTTGGTGACTTTCTGCTTGTCCGACTGCCTTTTTCGCCGATCAATGATCGGCGCTACGTAGTGCGATGGAGTTCGGTAGTTTATCAATTCACTTTCCGCTGTCCGTCTTCAATTCTCAACGGATCATCTCGATGCCTCTTTGCAGAGTTTCTGCATTGATAGCGCCGGTGGCTTGGGCGATGGCGTGGCCTTCGGCGTCGATGAAGTAGGTGGTGGGGAGGGAGTAGACACTGTAGGGCATGGCGGCTTCGGAGGAGGTATCGTAGAAGACGGGGAAGCTGTAGCCCTTCTCTGCAATAAAGGCAGAGGCAATGTCTACGGTTTCCCGACTGCCGTCGGTCATGTTGACCATGAGGAAGTGGATGTCCTGACCTTGCTCCAGGTATGCTGTGTTGAAATCCGGCATTTCGCTCTGGCAGGGACCGCACCAGCTTGCCCAGAAGTTCAGAACAATGGGCTTGCCGAAATAGTCAGAGAGCTTTACGGCATTGCCTTCCAAATCATAGACAGTGAAATCCGGTGCCATAGGAAGGGCTTCGGTGCTTTCTACCGTAGCTTCCGTGGTTTCGGAAGATGGAGCTTCCGAAAGGGGAGCGGTTGTGATGGGAGCTTCTTCGGTGTCATCTGCTACGGCATCCGTAGGGGCTTGGGTCGTGGTGATGTTAGTTGCCAACTGCTCCGGGGCGAAGTTTTCGCTGAGGGAGTTATACAGCAGGGCGGCGACCAGAAGCAGTGCCACCAAGCCGAACAGGGCAATGAGAAGGATTTTATTTTTCATACATGCCTCCTTGTGGGATCAACTGAGGAAGTTCAGCAGTTTGCCCATGGCACCGCTGGCCATGAGAATGCCGATGAGGATCAGGAGAATACCGCTGACGGTGTTAATGATGCCGTAATGCTTCTTGACCCAATCAAAGGCGGTCTTGAGCTTGTCAATGAGAATGGCACTGACTAAGAAGGGGATGCCCAGACCCAGAGAATAGCACAGGAGCATGAGCATGCCTGTGAGGGTACTGCCTTGCTGAGAGGCCTGCATAAGGGCGGAGCCGAGGAAGGCACCGACGCAGGGCGTCCAGCCTACGGAGAATACAAGGCCGAAGAGCAGAGCAGAAAAGAAGCCCATGTCCTTCTTAGCGCCGGAGCGACTGCCTGTGAAAAGGCGGAGCTGGAAGACACCCAAAAAGTGCAGACCGAAGAAGATCACGATCAAGCCCGAAACGATATTCACGGGAGTTTGGTAGGCCTTCAGGAAGCTGCCGACGGTTCCCGCAAGGGCGCCCATGAGGGTGAACATAAGGGTGAAGCCTGCCACAAAGCCCAAAGCGTTGGTCAGGGTACGGGAGCTACTGCGGATCCCGCCTCCTGCGAAATAGGAAATATAAATGGGCAACATAGGGAGCAGGCAGGGGGAAAGGAAGGTAATGATCCCCTCTAAAAATGTGATAAAATATTGCATAGACTAACTCCTTTGGGAGAATATAAGAATCATTCTTATTTTATCATAGAGATCCATATTTGTCAATAGGTCAGGGGGCGGAGAAAATTTATAAAACTTGTCATAAAACCTGAGTTTTTCCGGATTTCCTGTTGACAAAGGGCAGGGAAGAAAGTATAATATTTTTCGAAAAAGTATGAAAAGTATGAATTGGAGGTGTCTTATGGCCGGCGGTAAGCATTTGCTGGGCATGCAGCGGGGGCGACATATCTTCGGCACTGCCAAGGTGGGAGAACGAGGTCAAATCGTGATCCCCAAGGAAGCACGAGAGGTTTTTGGCATTGGGCCGGGAGATACCCTGCTGATTTTGGGAGATGAGGAAAACGGCATCCTGATCTCAAAACCGGAGATCCTCAGCGAGGTCGCACAAAGGATCTTTAAGAATTTGGAGGAAAAAGACAAGCAATGAAACAAATGTATGAAGCACTGGGAGTATCCTCCCGAGTTTATGAATACGGCGAGGAGATCCTTGCAGGCTTGAAGGAACGCTTTACGGCGGTAGATGCCGTGGCAGAATATAATCAGGCGAAGGTTCTGGCCGCCATGCAGAAGAACCGTGTAGGCGCAAGCTGTTTTGCAGCCACCACCGGTTACGGCTATGACGATGTAGGCAGAGACAATCTGGAGCGGGTCTATGCAGATACCTTCCACACAGAGGCGGCTCTGGTTCGTCCACAGATCACCTGCGGTACTCATGCTCTGACTGTGGCACTGTCTGCCAATCTTCTGCCCGGGGACGAGCTTCTCTCTCCCGTAGGCGCTCCCTATGATACCCTGGAGGAGGTCATCGGTATCCGTCCTTCCACCTGTTCCCTGAAGGAATACGGGGTCAGCTACCGTCAGGCAGATCTGACTGCGGAAGGGGCAATCGACTATGAGGCCATCCGTGCCTGTGTCAACGAAAAGACCAAGATGGCTACCATCCAACGCAGTAAGGGCTATGCTACCCGTCCTACCTTCTCCGTCAAGCAGATCGGAGAATTGATTGCGTTCCTGAAGGAACTGAAGCCCGACATCATCTGCATGGTGGACAACTGCTACGGCGAGTTTGTGGAAACCATTGAGCCCAGTGATGTAGGCGCAGATCTAGTGGTTGGTAGCTTGATCAAGAATCCCGGTGGCGGTCTTGCTCCTATCGGCGGTTATATCTGTGGCAAGAAGGCATTGGTAGAGCGTTGCGCTTACCGTCTTTCCGCGCCCGGTCTGGGACAGGAGGTTGGTGCAAATCTGGGTCTTATGCCTGCCTTCTATCAGGGCTTCTTCCTTGCGCCCACTGTGGTAGCCTCTGCCCTGAAGGGTGCGATTTTTGCGGCAAATCTCTATGAGCGTCAGGGCTTCCGTGTAGTCCCCAACAGCACCGAAAGCCGTCACGATATTATTCAGGCAGTGGAGCTGGGATCTCGAGAGGGCATGATCGCCTTCTGTAAGGGCATCCAAGCCGCCGCTCCCGTGGACTCCTATGCAGACCCCCTGCCTTGGGCAATGCCCGGCTATGAGAGCGAGGTCATTATGGCCGCAGGTGCCTTTGTACAGGGATCTTCCATCGAGCTTTCCGCAGACGGGCCTATCCGTCCTCCTTATGCTGTTTATTTCCAGGGAGGCCTAACCTGGTATCATGCAAAATTGGGCATTCTGCTGTCCTTCCAGAAGCTTCTGGAGGCAGGATTAACGGAGGTAAAATAATATGAATTGGTTCTGGTTTGCGATCATTGCCATGCTCTGCTGGAGTGGATCCGACATCTTCTCCAAAGCCGGTTGCTGTGGCGAAAAGGACAAAACCGCCCATCTGAAGATGGTGCTGGCTGTAGGCATTGTCATGGGTCTCCATGCGGCTTACATGGTGTTTGTACAGGATGTTGCCATTTCTCTGGAAGTCATCTGGAGATATCTCCCCGTGTCTCTGCTGTACATCCTGTCCATGGCTCTGGGCTATATTGGCCTGCGTTACATTGAGCTGTCTATTTCTTCCCCCATTTGCAATTCTTCCGGCGCCATCGTTGCGATCTGCTGTATCATCATGGGCGCTATGAGCGACTACAGCAGTCAGGAAATTTGGATCATCGGTGCCGCTGTTGCAGTTATCTGCTGTGGTGTCGTTGGTCTGGGTGTGGTAGAAGCACGTGAGGACGAGGAGCTTCGTGCCGCCCGTCAGGAAAAGGCCAACCGCAAGTATGCCAAGAGCTGGCTGGCTCTGTGCCTGCCCATTGCTTACTGCTTGCTGGATGCCGCCGGTACGTTCGCAGATTCTCTGGTGCTGGAAACCATGAACGAGGACTCTGCAAATGTTGCCTATGAGCTGACCTTTGCCTTTGCCGGTCTGTGCTGTCTGGCCTTCCTGCTCATTAAGAAGGAAAAGTTCTCCTTCAAGCAGGAACTTCCCAAGTACACTGCCGCTTGCTTTGAAACCGTGGGGCAGCTGTTCTACATCTACGCTCTGGCAGATGAGGAGCATGTCATGATGTCCGCTCCCATTATCTCCGCATACTGCGTGGTATCTTCTGTTTGGGCCGCTATTTTCCTGAAGGAACGCCTGTCTTGGAAGCATTATGCCATGATCGCTTTGGTCATCGTTGGCATCGTGATCCTGGGTGTATACGATATCTGATTTGTGAAAGCCAAAAACTCCCTCTTCTGTGTGACAGGAGAGGGAGTTTTCATGCTGTGCGGATACGGAAAATCACGGGATGAAGCGTACCCACAGGGAGGCGGTGAGGAAGCCTGTGAGGTCGGCGCATAGGGCGGCGGGGATGGCGTAGCGGGTCTTTTTGATGCCGGCGGCGCCGAAGTAGACGGAAATGGTGTAGAAGGTGGTTTCCGTACTGCCCAGCATAATGGCGGCTGTGCGCCCGATGAGAGAGTCCACTCCGTAGCTGGCCATGAGATCTGCTCCTACAGCCAAGGCGGCACTGCCGGAAAAGGGGCGTATGAGGATCAAAGGCAGGGTCTCCACCGGGATGCCCAGGGGACTCAGCAGGGGACTCAAAAGCCGACTGAGAAGCTCCATTGCGCCGGAAGCACGGAGCATATGTACCGCAGTCAGGAGAACTACAAGGGCAGGGGTAACGGTGAGTAGAAGCTTCAGTCCATCCAAGCCCCCTTCCAGAAGGCAGGAATAGACATCCTGCTTTTTCCAAAGAGCAAAAAGGGATACGAAAATCAGGATCAGTGGGATCAGTAAATCAAGCATACAGCCTCCTGAGAAGTCGGGCGGCCAGAAGGCCCATTGTGACGGAGCAGAGGGAACAGACCCACACACCGGGGAGAATGTCAAAGGGTGTGGGACTCCCCAAGGCACTGCGGACACTTGCCACGGTGGTGGGCAATAGCTGGACGGAGGCGGTGTTCATAACAATGAGCCGACACATCTCGTCATCTGCATCCTTGCTGCCACGGAGACTCTGCATCCGTTTGACGGCAGAGATCCCCATAGGGGTGGCAGCATTGCCCAGACCAAGAAGATTTGCACTGAAATTGGCGGTCAAATAGCCCAAAGTAAGGGGGTCTTGGGAGCTGTGAGGAAAAAGTTTTCTGAAAAAAGGTTTCAGTAATTTTCCCAATCCGCGGGTCAGACCGCTACGCTCCATGACCTTGGAAAGTCCGCTCCACAGGCAGAGACTTCCGGCAAGAGAAATTGCGATTTCTACGGCTTTTTGCCCACCTTCCAGGGCGGCGGGGGTCAGAAGTTCTGTTTTTCCCTGAAGAAGTCCGGAAAATACAGAGATACCTAACAGTACAAGCCACAAAATTCCCATCATATAGACATCCCCCCATGTAACATTTTATGTTTTTTTCAGAAATATATACCTGACTCTTGACAAATTCTGAAAATGTGATATAATATAGCAAAGTCCTATTACAAATATTATAAATAGCAACTTTCCAATCAAAACTTAATTTTACATGTGAGGAGAGAAGAAAGACTATGAAAACAGTAGGCATTGTCAGAAAAGTCGACGAGCTCGGCAGAGTGGTCCTTCCCGTGGAAATGCGTCGTACCCTTGGCATTGAGGAGCGTGACCCCATGGAGATCTCTATGGAGGGCGAAATGGTCATCCTCCGCAAGGTGCAGTCTACCTGCGTATTCTGCGGCGGGAAGAAGGATCTGCTGGAGTTCAACAACAAATGGGTTTGTTATGAATGTCGCAAGGAGCTTTTATCTCGGGAGGAGTGAGATCCTCTCCGGGTTGAGTCTTTTGGTGGCTTCTGCGTAACATATCTAAACGGTGAGCGTTAGAACGGCCGCTCACCGTTTTCTATATTTTTATGCATAGTAGGATATTGTCTTTTCCCCTGTAATGAGGTATAATAGCCTCCATACGATCCCCTTTGAAGGGGGAACTATGGGAGACATACTTATGAAGCAAAAAATTAGACGAATCACGGAAACCGCAGTGCTTCTGGCACTCCTTGTGGCCTTGCAGGCATGGACAAAGCCTTTGGGACAGTTGGTCACCGGCTCCTGTGTCAACGGGGTACTGGGGATCGCCACCCTTCTGGTGGGGCTGTACAGTGGGATCTGTCTTGCTCTCCTGTCACCGATCCTGGCATTCCTTCTGGGAATCGCACCCCAGATCCTCGTAGTTCCCCTGATTATGTTGGGGAACACCGTCTTCATCCTGCTCCTCTGTGGATTTGCGAAAAAGAAGGGTAAGGCTCAACAGATCTTGGGCTGTATTTGCAGTTCCTTTGCCAAGTTCCTTGTGCTTTACACCGGGGTGAAGTTCCTGATTTGCGGACTTCTTGCAGACAGTCTGCTGGCATCGGGGATGCTCAAGACGCCCATGCTCACGACACTGCCTGCCACCTTTTCCTGGCCACAGCTTTTCACAGCCCTAATAGGTTCTGCAGTGGCGGTGTTTACAGTCCCTGTGCTGCGGAAGGCATTGAAATATTGAGAAAAAACGATGGACAGCTCCCGTAAGCTTGGGGGCTGTCTTTTTTGCTTTGAGACAGAAAAACGCTCTCTCCCGGGAAATGGGAGAGAGCGTAATATGGATAAGAATCAGATCTTGCCGTTGCAACCAAGGACGTTGATCAGCTTGTGCTTGACAGTTTCCTTGATGTTTGCACGGGCGGGCTTCAGGTACTCACGGGGATCGAAGTGAGAGGGATGCTCGCTGAAGTACTTACGGATGGTGCCGGTCATGGTCAGGCGCAGGTCAGAGTCGATGTTGATCTTGCAGACAGCCATACGAGCAGCTTCACGGAGCTGATCTTCGGGAACACCGATGGCACCGGGCATTGCACCGCCGAACTGGTTGATCATCTCAACATAGTTCTGGGGAACGGAGGATGCACCGTGGAGAACGATGGGGAAGCCGGGCAGACGCTTTGCAACTTCTTCCAGAATGTCGAAGCGGAGCTGGGGCTTGGTGCCGGGCTTGAACTTGTATGCGCCGTGGCTGGTGCCGATGGCGATGGCCAGAGAGTCACAGCCGGTACGGGCAACGAACTCCTCGACCTCTTCGGGGCGGGTGTAGGAAGAATCCTCGGCGGAAACGCAGACATCGTCTTCGATGCCGGCCAGGGTGCCGAGCTCAGCCTCAACCACGACACCGTGATCATGTGCATACTCTACAACACGCTTTGCCAGCTTGATGTTTTCTTCAAAGGGCAGGCTGGAGCCGTCGATCATAACGGAGGTGAAACCGCCGTCAATGCAGCTCTTGCAGGTCTCAAAGTCGGGACCATGGTCCAGATGCAGAGCGATGGGGATCTGGGGATTTTCGATGACAGCGGCCTCAACCAGCTTGGTCAGGTAGGTGTGGTTGGCATATGCACGGGCACCCTTGGAAACCTGAAGAATGACGGGGGAGAGGGTCTCTGCACAGGCTTCGGTGATACCCTGTACGATCTCCATGTTGTTGACGTTGAAAGCGCCGATGGCGTAGCCGCCTTCGTAGGCCTTCTTGAACATTTCGGTAGTTGTTACCAGAGGCATAAATAAGACTCCTTTTTTATATGATTTCGTTAATTATTATACTCATATTTTCGGGAAAATGCAAGCATTATTTCATGGAATACCAGACTTCTTTGACCTCTCCACGGGAAAAGCCCAGTCTGTCATAGAGTTTCATGGCAGGTAAATTTTCTTCCGCACAGACCAAACGGAGGGTGGGACTTTGGCTGACTTCTGCCAGAGCGCACAGGCAGTCCCGGCCCATGCCGGGACGGAGAGAAGCAACACTGAGGATCAGATCATCCTTGACCTGTCCGATGCCGATGGGGTCTTCTCCTAAGTAAATGTCGTACAGCCCCTCCGTTGAAGGGGTGGACTGGGCCGCAGGGACACAGCGGAAGCGTTCCCTGTAGGACTCCGCCCATGCTTTGGGATCTGGGGCGACCTTTGCCACAGCCCTGGTTGGGGGAAGGGACTTTGCCTCTGCGGAGCGGTAAATCAGCTTGGCATGGACGGGATAGGCAGACAGATCGGCATTGCCGGAGAAGTAGATCTTCTCCGCACCTGCGGCACGGCAAAAGCCGGCGCATTCTTCCATAAGACCGCCTATGCGACCATAGACCGTGCGGATCCAAACATAGGCTTCCCCACGGAAGGGGATCTCGTGGAGGATCAGACTTGCCATGCCGTCGGTGACGGTGAACAGGGGAATATCTCTCATTACAGCAGATCCCCGTCATACACCGCACGGATGCCACCGATGAACTTGGGTCTGGTACGGGCGGCAAGGAGGAGGGCACTGCCGATGTGATCCATGCTCAGACGCAGAGGGACGGCAACCTCCTTCAGGTGCATGCCGATGAGAGTACCACCGATATCCAGACCTGCATCGGCACGGATATGCTCCACAGCAATAGGTTGGGAGAAACGGGCATAGGCTGCAGTGGCAAAAGAGCCACCTGCTTTCGGTTGAGGAACAACATTGACCCTCTGGGCATGGGGCAGAGCCTCCCGTTCCACGATGAGGGCACGGTTCAGGTGTTCACAGCACTGGGCGGCAAGGTAGATCCCCGCCTCCGAAAGAGTGGTATAAATGGCATCAAAGACACTACGGGCGACCTCAGGTCTGGAGTCCGAGCCGATGCGACTGCCACAGATCTCACTTGTGGAGCAACCCACAACCACCAGATCTCCCTTTTGGAGCTTTGCTTTTTCAATCAATTCCTTTGTCGCAAGGATAGCGACCTGTTTCAGTTCTTCCATGGAAAAACCTCCGTTCTTTTGGGTGGTAGAATGATTTTCTGCCTCCATTATATTGCGAAGGGAGAAGAAAGTCAAATCAAAATTCCAAGGACAGGCCGTATAATTGCTTGCAAAGCATGACTCCGATGGGCAAGAGGATCATACCGCCTACCCCGAACAGGCGATAGCCTCCGTAAAGACTCAATAGGGTCAGCAGAGGATGCAGGCCGATCTGCTTGCTCAAAAAGCGAGGCTCCAGTACCGTACGGGCAACCGCCACCACTCCGTACAGGAGCAACAGACCGCTTCCGCCACTGAGATCCCCACGGAGAAAGCACAGCAGTCCCCAGGGGATCAGCACGACGCCTGCCCCCAATACCGGGAGTGCATCCACCAGTCCAATGAGCAGGGCAAGGAGAAAGGCCTTGGGATAGCCCAAAATCAGTAAGCCCAGGGCACACAGACCGAAGCTAACGGCGGAGAGATACAGTTGGGAACGGACATAGCCTCCCAGGGCATGTCGAAGTCTGCGGTACACAGTGTGGGCCTTATCCTGCCAAGGCCGGGGGAGAATGTTATGAAGCCACCGGGAAAGCCGAGCCCTGTCAACAGAGAAAAAATACGCAGACAGCAGAGCCGTCAGGACGAAAAGGAGTAGATCCGGCACCTTGGTCAGAACCCCTGCCACAAAGGACAGAAGCCGTTCCGATGCGGAGGTCAACAGGACACTGCTGCCGGCAAAGAGCTTTTCAAACCACTCTGTTATGGCGAGGGACAGGGGGTCGGGCAAACGCTGTGCAAAGCCCAACAGACTCTCGTACAGCCGATCCATAGAGGGGCTAAGTTCCTGTAGAAGGGTAGGGAGCTGTTTTGCCAGATGCTGGGCTTCTGAGAACAGGCTTTTGAACAAGATCCACAGCAGAAGAATGAGCATCAGGAATACCAGACTGACGCTGAAGATCCCGGAGTAGATGGGTTTCCACTTCCTTGGGGCAAGGGGGCGGGCAAAGCGTGCGATCAGGAAACCCAGAAGAAAGGGAAGCCCCACAGGAATAATAATACAGGAACACAACCATATTCCTATGGCTCCCAGCAGGAAATATATCAAAAAATTCCAAGTTTTTTTCATAAATTGCTCCATTTCTTCTTGCTTTTTTGCAGGATTTGTGGTAATATATTCATAGGAAAATACAGATGTTATATATTGGAGGGTTTACATATGGAACAACTGCCGAAATACTATATTGTAGAAGCCAAGGCCCTGCCCGAGATTTTTATCAAGGTAGCCCAGGCAAAGCTGCTTCTGGAAACCGGTGCAGTTCGTACGGTGAATGAGGCCGCACGGCAAGTTAATATCAGTCGCAGTGCTTTTTATAAGTATCGGGACACCTTGTTTCCCCTCCATGATCTTCTGTCCGGACGGGTGCTGACATTCCAATTGTTACTGCACCATGTGTCCGGTGTTCTGTCCTCCATACTTTCCATTTTTGCCAATTATCATGTAAATATACTTACCATCAACCAGTCCATCCCCACGGGGGGCTGTGCATCTGTGACGGTTTCTGCGGATACCACTCAATTGAGCATCCAAGTGGAAGAACTTCTGCGGATCCTCTCCCAAACCGACGGCGTCTGCAAAGCCGAGATCCTGGCGGTATAAAGTATATGCAACGAATCCGAAAAATAAGCTGTTCCTTGGATAAATCCCCCCAAGGAACAGCTTTTATATTTCCAATCAAAAATGCCGCAGGAAAATGAACAAATATCAGCTTGTGAACTGATTTACCACACGGATCTGTAGGGGCGGCAACCTACCACTTGCTGTTGGCACTTCAACAACTCTAGCCCCCTTCTTCAGAAGCATGGTCTGTTCGTAGGGCAAGCTGCCCTCAGCTTGCCGGTGCAGGAAGTGCGTGCTTTTCAAACGGCTTCTTGGCCTGCTGTTTCTGAATTACTTTGTTGCGCTGAAATACGGTTACCTTGTTGGCTCTGAAACACTTTGCTTCCTGCCGGAGGCCTTACTTTCATTAGCGAAGCGACATCATTCCGAAGGAATATCATATTGAAAATATATCATACCGAAGGTATATCATTACAAAAAAAGGGACAGCCCCGAAAAGGCTGTCCCTGTTTTTTGTCTTATTCTGCGGAGATCAGGTAGTAGTATACGGGCTGACCGCCACGGAGGACAGAGATCTCTGCGCCGGTGCAGTACTTGCGGAGGATTTCGGCGGTGGCTTCTGCCTGTGCCTCGTTGGTGTCTTCACCGTAGAAAATGGTGATGAACTCCTTCCGCTCCTTGGCAAGCTTCTTGGCAATGGCCTTCAGCAGGGTCTCTGCATGCTTGTCGCTGCCGAAGAGAGAACCGCCATACAGTGCCAGATATTCTCCTGCACGGATCTTGTGTCCGTCGAAATCGGAGTTACGGGCGGCATAGGTCAGCTGGATGGTGGTCACATTGTCCATGGCGACAGTCATGGCATCCATGTTGCTGTCTTCGTCACTGTCGGGATCAAAGTTCAGCATAGCACTGACACCCTGGGGAATGGTCTTGGAGGGAACCACAATGACCTTCTTCTCAGTTAAGCCTACGGTCTGCTGAGCGGCCATGATGATGTTCTTGTTGTTGGGGAAGACGAAGACCACCTCTGCGGGGGTAGCATTGATCTTCTGCAGGATATCCTGCGTGGAGGGGTTCATGGTCTGACCACCCTGAATGATGTGGTCTGCACCCAGCTCACGGAAAATATCTGCCAGACCTTCACCTGCACAGACGGACACCATGCCGTAGTGCTTCTCGGGTGTGGCAATGACTTCCTTGGGCTTTTCTGCCACGGGAGCGTCCTCTACCACCTTTTCGGTGTGCTGGAGCTTCATGTTTTCCACCTTGACGGTGACAAAGGAGCCATATTCAATGGCGGCACTCATGGCTTTGCCGGGGTCGTTGGTGTGGACATGGACCTTGATGATCTCGTCGTCATCTACCAGAACAAGGCTGTCGCCCAGAGTGGCAAGATAAGCACGGAGATTTTCGGGGTCTTTCTGATTTTCGCGGGAAATGATGAACTCGGTGCAATACTGGAAGGTAATGTCCTCTGTATTGAAGTCGGAGAAATCGGCCTGTTCCTTTGCAGGTTCTGCAGTGGGAGCGACGGCCTCGATGACCTCGCCCTTGCAGACCTTCAGCATGGCTTCCAGAACCAGAAGCCAGCCCTTACCGCCTGCGTCTACGACGCCTGCCTTTTCCAGAACGGGGTTCTGGTACATGGTCTGAGCCAGAGCGGTGGTAGCAGAGTTCACGGTGACTTCCAGAACAGTCTGGAAGCTATTATCCTCTGCGGACTTCAGCTCTGCATCGGTGGCGGACACACGGGAAACTGTGAGGATGGTGCCTTCGGTGGGCTTCATGACTGCCTTGTATGCGGCTTCCACACCGGCCTTCAAAGCACTTGCCAGAAGAATGCCGTCACATTCCTCCATGCCCTTAAGCTTCTTGGAGAAGCCACGGAACAGCAGGGACAGAATGACACCGGAGTTGCCTCTGGCGCCACGGAGCATGGCAGAGGCGGCGGTATCTGCCACCTTGGTCAGGGTGGCGGTATCGTTGAGCTTCCGAAGCTCTGCGGCGGCGGCATTGAGGGTCATGCTCATGTTTGTGCCGGTGTCGCCGTCGGGAACAGGGAAGACATTCAGATCATTTAACTGTTGCTTTTTGTTTTCTACCATCGCGGCAGCGCCCAGGAGCATAGTTCGCAGGTCAGAGCCGCTGATTTTTGTTATCACTATGGTGCACCTTCCTCTCAGTCAAGCATCATGGAGTCCACATATACGGTGACATCCTTGACCTCGGTGTCGGTCTGCTTGGTGACCATGTAGCGCACCTCGGAGATAATGGATCTGCATACAACAGGGATGTTGACTCCCTGATCAACCATGATGTGCAGGTCGATGGACAGGGTATCGTCTTCGTTAAAGCGGACGGAAACACCCTTGCTCATGGATTCGCGGCGGAGCAGGTGAACCAGACCGTCCTTCATGGAACGCATGGCCATGCCCTTGACACCAAAGCACTTGGTGGCGGCATTGCCGGCGATGAGGGTATAGACATTCAAGCCTACGGTGATATTGCCGTAATCGGTTTCCTGACGAAGCATAGTAATACCTCCTGTTCGTGTGATCAGATGATGCTTTCTTCCCAGCAGTCGGGAGCTTCCAGCCCCAACAGAGTTGCTACGGTGGGAGCAACATTTGCCAGTCCGAAATTGCCTTCCTTCAGAGTGTAAGCGGTATCCTTGTCGTATACGATAAAGGGAACGGGATTCAGGCTGTGAGCGGTACGGATGCTGGTCTTGCCCTTCTTGGTTTCGGTCATCTGGTCAGCATTGCCGTGGTCGGCAGTGATGAGGACAGTGTAGCCCAGACGGTCGGCGGCTTCCAGCACACGGCGGAGACCTTCGTCTACGCATTCCATAGCGGTAATAACAGCTTCCATAACACCGGTGTGACCGACCATGTCACCGTTGGGGTAGTTGCAACGGAGGAAGTCGTACTTGCCGGATTCCATAGCGGCCACCAGCTTATCGGTGATCTCTACGGACTTCATAGCGGGAGCCTGCTCAAAGGGCAGAACATCGGAGGGAATCTCCTCGTAGGTTTCCAGCTCTTCGCTAACCTTGCCGGAGCGGTTGCCATTCCAGAAATAGGTCACATGGCCGTACTTCTGGGTCTCGGAAACTGCGTACTCACGGATGCCGTGCTTGCACAGCAGTTCGGTCAGGGTGTTCTGGATCACGGGGGGCTGTACCAGATAACGGCTGGGGATGTGCAGGTCGCCGTCATATTCCAGCATACCGGCAAACTGTACGCCGGTGTAATCGCCACGGTCGAACTTGTCGAAGTCCTTGCGGTCGAAAGCAAGAGAAATTTCCTGTGCGCGGTCGCCACGGAAGTTGTACAGGATCACGCTGTCGCCGTTGGCAATGGTGCCTACGGGTGCACCGTTCTGCGCAATGACGAAGGGGGGCAGATCCTGATCGATGCAACCGGTCTCTGCACGGAAGGTCTCGATAGCGGTCTTTGCATCTGTGAACTGTCTGCCGATGCCACGGACATGGGTGTTCCAGCCGTCTTCGACCATCTTCCAGTTGGCTTCATAGCGATCCATGGTGATGTTCATTCTGCCACCACCGGATGCGATGCGGTAGCAACAACCGTCGGTAGACAGCTCAGCCAGAACAGCTTCCAACTGCTCCACGTACTCCAAAGCAGAGGTAGCGGGAACATCACGGCCGTCCAGCAGAATGTGGCAACGAACCTGCTTTGCGCCCTCTGCCTTTGCCTGACGGAGAAGAGCAATCAGGTGGCTGATGTTGGAGTGAACGTTGCCGTCGGAGAGCAGACCCAGGAAATGCAGGGTCTTACCTGCTACAGCATTGCTCACAAGATCTTTCCAAGTTTGGGAAGCGAAGAGTGTGCCGTTCTGGATGGACTCGCCAACCAGCTTGGCGCCCTGAGAATAAACCTGACCGCAACCGAGAGCGTTATGTCCGACCTCGGAATTGCCCATATCGTCGTCGCTGGGCAGACCGACTGCGGAGCCGTGAGCCTTGAGCCAAGTGTAGGGACGCTGTGCGAAAAGCTGATCCAGGACAGGGGTCTTTGCAACTGCTACAGCATCACCGCTGCCACCGTCGCCACGGCCTACGCCGTCCATAATGACTAATACAATGGGTTTCTTCATAAACCATATGCCTCCATTATTATTAAAGGTATTCAATCTATTTTACTACATTTTTTGCAAATACACAATGAGAAATTTTGTTTTTTGGAACAAACCATAAAAAAGAACATGGAAAACTTCATAACAAGCCTATAATTTGGCTGTTTTGTATAAGAAAGCTTTCGCCCATGGGAATTTTCTGTTAGTTCAAGGTATCTTCCTGCTCCAGAAGATCACGGATGCGTCCTTCCAAAGCCGGGGGCAGAGGGAGCTCTGCTTGGATGGTTTGGGCGGCGGCCTCCTGTGCCTGTTGGAGAATTTCCAGATCTGTACTCAGAGAGCCAAGGCGGAACAGGGGCAGTCCGTGCTGTCGTGAGCCGAAGAAGTCTCCGGGGCCTCGGAGCTTCAGATCCTCCTTGGCAATGCGGAAGCCGTCTGTAGTTTTGCACAGAGCCTTCAGCCTCTGACGGGTCTCCTCGGAGGTACTGTCGGACACGAGGATGCAGTAGGACTTTGCACTGCCTCTGCCGATGCGGCCACGGAGCTGGTGTAGCTGAGACAGGCCGAAGCGGTCGGCATTTTCCACTACCATAAGGGTGGCGTTGGGTACATCCACACCCACTTCTATGACAGTGGTGGAAACCAGAATGTCAAAGTTACCGGCGGCGAAGTCCTCCATGATCCGATCCTTTTCCGCTCCCTTCATCTTGCCATGGAGCAGTCCCACACGGAGATTGGGGAAGACGGACTGTTGCAGGGTCTGGGCCCAAAGCTCTGCGGCCTTGAGACTTTCGATCTCCCCCTCCTCAATGGCAGGGCAGACGATGAAGGTTTGGTGTCCCTCTGCCGCCTGCTTGCGGATGAAGTCGTTGAGCCGTCTGCGGTAGCGCTCGTCGACCAAAAAGCTTTCTACCGGTTCTCTGCCGGGAGGTAATTCATCCACCACGGATACATCCAGATCCCCGTAAAGGATCAGCGCCAGGGTACGGGGAATGGGTGTGGCGGACATGATCAGCAGGTGGGGCTGTTCTCCCTTGGACAGGAGAGCCGCACGCTGGGCAACACCAAAGCGGTGCTGTTCGTCTGCAATGACCAGTCCCAGCTCGGAGAAGACCGTGGCCTCTGTCAGCAGGGCGTGGGTGCCGATGATCAGCCGGATCCGACCTTCCGCAAGGGCTTCTCTGCAGGATTTCTTCTCGCTGAGCTTCATAGAGCCTGTGAGGAGGGCAAGCTCAATGCCCAAGGAACGGAACAGGGGAGACAGCCGTTCGTAGTGCTGTTTGGCAAGGATCTCCGTGGGAGCCATAAGGGCGACTTGTTTTTGATTTTGAATAGCCACATAAGCCGCGGCGGCGGCAACCATGGTTTTTCCGCAACCGACGTCACCCTGTACCAGACGGCTCATGGCCTTTCCACTACGGAAGTCAACCAGGATCTCCTCAATGACCCGTTTCTGGGCATTGGTGAGGGTGAAGGGGAGGGTAGCGTAAAAGGGGTTGGGGTCTGTGCGGTAGGGAGGGACGGATCTGTGCCCACGCTTGCTCCGCAGTATGCTCAGTGCGGCGGAGAAACAGTAGAATTCTTCAAAAATCAGTCGGCGGTTGGCCTGTGCCAGAGCCTCATGATCCGAGGGGCCATGGATCTGTTCTATGGCAGTATGGATATCCATGAGGCCGTAATATCTGCGGATCTCCTCCGGAATGGGTTCAGGGAGGGAGCATTTTTTTAGGGCGTTTCTCACTGCGGCGGCAACCACACCATTGGTCAAGCCTGCGGTCAAGGGATAGACAGGCAGGATGCATCGGGTGACCTTTCCGCTACTGTCCAGAGGTTCGAACTGGGGATTGTGCATGGCAAAGCCGATGTAGTCCCCTACAAGAGTGCCGTAGAAAATATAGCTTTCTCCCCGATGGAGTTTTTCCGCACTGTAGCCGGCATTGAAGAAGGTGAGGTTCAGCCGGCCTGTATGGTCTGCAACGGTAAGCTTGGTGATCTGTAGCATTCGTCTGTCGGCCTTGGGGATCTTCTGGGTCATGGGGGTGGAAATCACCGAGGCGATGAAGCAGGCCGGTTCTCCCACCTGCAAAGAGGCAATGGGAACGGTCTTTGTCCGATCCTCATAGTCGCGGGGATACAGACGCAGAAGCTCCTCCATGGTCTCCACACCCAATTTGGCAAATAACTCTGCCTTCTTGGGGCCGATGCCCGGAAGCTGTAATATGGAATTGGGTGCTTTCTGTGCCATACCGACCCACCTTTTCAAGATTTTTTATGATCTCTTTTATTTATTATACATTATTTTATCAAGAACTGCAATCCCAACTTTTTCCGTAAGGGGTAGATGTTGTAGGGGCGGATGCCCCTACAGAGTTCTTTGAGAAAAGGAGGCGGGAAGTTGGGAATGGAGAAAATTATGCCTAAAATAAGCAAAAGCCTGATGGAAAAAGCTCCATCAGGCGGAATAATCCTTTTATTTTGCTTACGCCATAGCGTTGACCTTCAGGGTCATGCTGCTCTTCTTGCGAGCGGCGTTGTTCTTGTGCAGGATACCCTTGTTGACTGCCTTGTCAACTGCGACGACTGCTGCGGTATAAGCGGCAGTAGCCAGAGCCTTGTCACCGGATGCAACAGCTGCGTCGAACTTCTTGAGGGTGGTCTTCAGAGCGGACTTAGCCATCTTGTTGCGTTCGTTGGCAATGCGGGAAAGGATAACATGCTTCTTGTTTGCCTTAATGTTGGGCACGGATTTCCACCTCCTCCTTTAGTGTAATTCTCTTCAGCAGTTATCTATTATAGCGTGTATGGTCAAGAAAATCAAGAGGTAATTTTCAAAAATATGAAATATTTTTTTAGAAATTGGGAAAAAACAAGGGAAAAGAAGGAGGAATCAGGGTGCTGCGTACAGATTTGGCTCTGGAGGCCAAGAAAATATGGGAAAACTCCCCGGAAAGGACTACGGAATTACGGGGTGTCCGCGCACGGGAGAAGGGGAATGTGACATGGGTAGACATTCTGGATCGGGAGGGAGCGGAGGCTTTGGGGAAGCCTATGGGCTCTTATGTGACATTGGAATTGTCGGATCCTCTTTGGGAGCTTCCTACACAGGCACAGGCTTTGGCACAGGTCTTGGAAGAGCTGTGCCCCCTGGAGAAAAAGGACTCCGTTCTGGTGGTGGGCTTGGGGAACAGAGCCATGACCCCCGATGCTCTGGGTCCGCAGACTGTGGACAGACTGTTTGTGACCGCACATCTCCACCGCCATTTGCCCCAAAGCTTCGGAGGCTGCCGCCCTGTGACCGCCCTTGCTCCCGGCGTGCTGGCCAATACAGGCATAGAAAGCCTGGAACTGGTACGGGGAGTGACAGAACGTGTCAAACCTGCCTGTGTGATCTGCATAGATGCACTGGCTACGGGAGAGGCGGAACGGCTGTGTACCACCGTCCAATGCTGTAACGGAGGCATCGCTCCCGGCTCGGGTGTAGGGAACTGTCGTGAGGCCTTCTCACGGGAGAGTCTGGGACTGCCTGTATATGCCATCGGTGTACCGACGGTCATGGACGGAGGAGGCAATAAACCTATGATGGTGACCCCACGGGATATTGACGGCAAGATCCGTAGTTTGAGTATGATTCTGGCAGGGGGACTGAACCTGTTTTTGCATCCGGAATTTTCTTATGAGGATTTTCACCAATTTGTTCCCCAATAGGCTTTGTAGTTATGTAAACTGCCTATGCAGGGGATGCAGGTATATACTGCCCTGTGCAAAACCCTGTGCATAGTGTGCAAAACTCAAGGATTGCAAGGGCTTTCATAGGGGGCTATCCTCTTGTATAGGCTGTGAATAGGCTGGATATATGCAAAAAGCAAGAACTGTTTTTGGTTTCAATAATGGATGTATGTCTTTCATAATATGTTGTTATGTAAACCGAAAACCTGATGAAAATAGGGAAAAAGTTCGAAAAACAGGGAAAGCTGTCGAAGGGAAAAAGTCCTTTAAGCCGTACTTTCTTTCTCCCTTTGCAGTGACCTTCGTCGAAGTGACCAAAAACAGGAATAGAACTTCTTTCTTGGGAAATACTGTTTTCACACACATTGATGGAGGAACGACCATGCAGGGAAAGGTGGAGATCTGCGGTGTTAACACTGCAGATCTGAAAACGCTGAAAAGTGATGAGACCATTGCCCTCCTGAAACTGGCACAGCAGGGGGATGAGGAAGCACGGCAAAAACTGATTGAAGGAAATTTGAGGCTGGTACTCTCTGTGATCCAGAAATTCATGGGCAGAAATGAAAATCCCGACGATCTGTTTCAGGTGGGCTGTGTGGGCTTGCTGAAGGCCATTGCCAATTTTAATACGGATCTCAATGTCCGCTTCAGCACCTACGGAGTGCCTATGATCGAAGGGGAGGTCAAGCGTTATCTCAGGGATTACAGTGCCATTCGGGTCTCCCGCAGTATTCGGGACATTGCCTATCGGGTACTGCAGTGTAAGGAGGCTATGACTGCGGAAAATAATCGGGAGCCCACCATTGAGGAGGTAGCACAGAAGCTGGAACTGCCCTTGCAGACGGTCAATGAGGCACTGGATGCTATGGTCAGCCCTATCAGCCTCTTTGAGCCGGTGTATTCCGACGGGGGAGATCCCCTGACAGTTATGGATCAGGTACGGGATACCAAGAATACGGATGAGCGCTGGCTGGAGCATATTGCCCTGCGGGATGCCATTTCTGCCCTGGGAGAACGGGAACGGCGGATCCTGACCATGCGTTTCTTCGACTGCAAGACTCAGATGGAGGTGGCAAGTGAGGTGGGCATCTCCCAGGCACAGGTGTCCAGATTGGAGAAAAATGCCATAGCATCCCTCAGAAAGGCGATCTGTGTCAATTGAGAGAACTTGTAGTAATGGACAGTGAAATATAAATCGAGAAATTCCCGATCACCGTAACATTTGAACTGCACTGAGGTAGGGTGTGAAAAAGGAGCTTCCACAGGATCGTTGGTCTTGCGGAAGCTCCTTTTACGGTAATTTTCAATTGTCAATTTTCCGTTTCTGTGGCAACTATCCCCTGTCCGCTTTCAACTATCCACTTGCGCAGGGGTTGGTTTAGCTATTGCTTTCCTTGATGATGTAGGGGAAAAGGTCAAGGCGGGTGAAGCCCATGGATTTTAGGAGTTCGGCACTGTGGGCTTGGTGGGCTTCGGTGTTGTAGCCGGGGATCAGGGGGATGCGGACGAGGATGCGATCCGGGCCTACCAGCTCCTTCAGGTGCAGGAGGTTTTGATGAGGGAGGGTGGCATCCTTGCCGGTGTAGGCTTTGTAAATGTTGGGATCCATGTCTTTGATATCTACGATGAAGCCATCTACACATTGGGCGGCAATGTCTATATGTTCCTGTGGGACGCAGAGGGAGGTTTCTGCATAGATCCGCCAGCGACCTTTGCACAAAGTGGAAAATTCTTGGATAAACGGGGCGTGGAGCAGACTTTCTCCTCCACCGAAGGTCACGCCCCCACCTGTGGCTTGGAAGTACAGATCATCTATGCTGACCTTTCGGAACAGCTCTTGGGCGGTGAGGAGTGTAGGCTTTTGTTGCAGGACTTTCTTGTTGATGCAGTACTTACAGGCAAGGGGACAAGCACTGCCTGCTACCAGAGTTGTTACCCCCTCACCGTCCGTAGTCATCCGCAGGCGGGAGGCAGAGAGGAAGGGGTAGAGAAGCTCAGTCATTTCCCTCACCCTCGGAGAAGGCTACGTATCCCGGAAGCTCAAAGGCGGTATCATCCGTAGCCTCGGGGAGCTCTCCTACCACAAGCTCCTCCGTGGACAGGACACCTGTGCTTTCCCACAGCTCGGGATCGGTGGTGCACAGAGGAGCGGTGGGAGCACCGGCGGTTGCTGTGTCTTCCCATGCCACATCTCCGTCCAATTCCGTGGGCTCTTCGAGGGAAGCAAGGGGCTCTCCCTCTAAGGGAACCTTTCCCACGACTTGGAGGCTACAGCCTGCGGCACCTGCTACAAGCCCCAGAGACAGGGCGGCTACGGTGACGGTCTTGCCCAACTGTTGACGGCGGACAAGCTGCTGCTCCAGATAGCGAAGCTCGGCCTCGCAGCGGGGGCAGGTGCCGGAACATTCTCCCTGATAGGTGCATTCCTTGGTGACCAGCGGGATATCATTCTCTTGGGCGATCTTTTGACGGATCTGCTTCAGGATCTTGCATTTGGACTTTCCGCGCATAGGATTTCCTCCTTTTGTGTACTTTTGCTATTTAGACGATAAAAGCGGGAAGGAAGTTCCGTGGATTTACGAAAATTTAGGCTATTTTTTCGCGATTTTACATAGAATGATTGTATAAAACTGAATGTGGGAGGGGATCCTATGGGGAATCGCTTTTCGAACCTGAAATGCAAGGAGGTAGTTAATGTCTGCGACGGTTGCCGGCTGGGCTATGTGTGCGATGTAGAGGTGGATTGCCGTTGCGGACAGGTGGTGGCGCTGGTCGTGCCCTGTCGTGGACGGTGCTTCGGACTGCTGGGAAAGACGGAGGATTACGTCATTCCTTGGCGGTGCATCCGTCAAATCGGGGATGATATTATCCTCATTGAGGGAGATTTGGACAAATTCCGACTTCCGAGAGGGCGAAAGGACTTATTTTAGAAAAATTTCTTGAAAAAATCAAAAATAATGCTTGCAAATTCCGGGAAGATAGGATATAATTACTCGGCACGGATAAATCCGTGACATCAACACACCACACATTGTCGGATTTTCCGCTCCAGTGCCGCTATGCGGTGAGCGGGGGAGATGAGGACAATGGCGGTAAAAACAAAAAAGGAGAAACAAAAAATGGCAGTTGTATCCATGAAGAGTCTGCTGGAAGCAGGCGTCCACTTCGGTCACCAGACCCGTCGTTGGAACCCCAAGATGGCTCCCTACATCTACACGGAGCGTAACGGTATCTACATCATCGACCTGCAGAAGACCGTTAAGAAGATCGAGGAAGCTTATAGCTTCATCCGCGAGATCGCCGCTAACGGCGAGAATGTCCTGTTCGTCGGCACCAAGAAGCAGGCTCAGGAAGCTATCAAGGAAGAAGCACTCCGTGTTGACCAGTACTATGTCAACGCTCGTTGGCTGGGCGGCATGCTGACCAACTTCAAGACCATGCGTACCCGTATCGACCGTCTTGCTCAGTTGCGCAAGATGCAGGAAGACGGCACCTTCGCAATGCTCCCCAAGAAGGAAGTCATTAAGCACGAAGGCGAGATCGAGAAGCTCGAGAAGTATCTGGGCGGCGTCAAGACCATGAAGAAGCTCCCCGGCGCTCTGTTCATCGTTGACCCCCGCAAGGAGCGTAACGCTATTGCTGAGGCTCGCAAGCTGCGCATCCCTATCGTTGCTATCGTTGACACCAACTGCGATCCCGACGAGATCGACTATGTCATCCCCGGCAATGACGATGCTATCCGCGCTATCCGCCTGATCGTTGCCACCATGGCTAACGCTGTTCAGGAAGGCCGTCAGGGCGAGGCCAACACCGAGGCCGCTGTTGAGGCTCCCGTAGAGGAATAAGAAACAACCAATGCCCGCCGCATCCCGACGGGCATTTTCCAAAAGAAAAAACAAGGTGATCTCCGGGAATTGATCTTCGGAGACACCGTTACAAAAATATTAGGAGGATAAATACTATGGCATTTACTGCTGCTGATGTTAAGACCCTGCGTGAAATGACCAATGTCGGCATGATGGACTGCAAGAAGGCTCTCCAGGAAACCGACGGCGATATGGACAAGGCTGTAGAATGGCTCCGTGAGAAGGGCCTGGCTAAGGCTGCTAAGAAGTCCGGCCGTATTGCTGCTGAAGGCATGGCATACGCCGCTGTTATCGATGGTATCGGTGTTGTTGTCGAAGTCAACTGCGAGACCGACTTCTGCGCAAAGAGCGACCTGTTCGTTCCCTTTGTTAAGGATATCGCTACCTGTGTTGCTGTCAACGCTCCCGCTGACGTTGAAGCTCTCATGAACTGCACCTACCCCGGCAGAGAACTGACTGTTGCCGAGATCATGCCCGAGAAGGTCATGTCCATCGGTGAGAACCTGCAGATCCGCCGTTTCGAGCGTTACGCTGAGAACACCTCCGTGGCATATGTCCACGCAGGCGGCAAGATCGGCGTTCTGGTCAATCTGGCTGTTGAAGGCGGCATCGACGCTACCAACATCGGTAAGGATATGGCTATGCAGATCGCTGCTCTGAATCCCCGTTTCTGGGACAAGAGCCAAGTCAGCGAAGAAATCCTGGCTGAAGAGAAGAAGATCCTTGTTGCTCAGATGGACAACGATGAGAAGATGGCTTCCAAGCCCCAGGCTGTTAAGGAAAAGATCGCTGCCGGCAAGATGAACAAGTTCTTCGAAGAGAACTGCCTCCTGCAGCAGGCTTTCGTTAAGGACGGCTCCATGAGCGTTGAGCAGTATGCAAACGCTGCTGCAAAGGAACTGGGCGGCGCTGTCAAGTTCGTCAAGGCTGTTCGCTACGAGAAGGGCGAAGGCATCGAGAAGAAGCAGGAAAACTTCGCAGAAGAAGTTGCTGCTCAGATGAACATGAAGTAATTCATACCCCGAACAATCAAGAAGCTACCCTTTCGAGGGTAGCTTCTTTTTCGTCCATTTCTACCCATATTCAAATTCCCGTTTGTCGAACTGTTCACCAAGTTGGTAAAGGCCCTTGCCTCTCCAATAGGAGAGGTGCCGCGACTGCGGCGGAGAGGGCAGTAGGGATTCCCAATTTTGTACCGATTTCGTATTATACTGTTTCTTGATAAAATGGTTAGAAAACCATTTTATCGCAGGATAAATATCCTGCACCGCCTTAGGCGGAAGAAACAGTATTACACGGCATTTCTTGGCGGCAAAGCCGCCATGCCGCTTATTAGCGGCATAA
>JAZMZW010000083.1:0-14307 GCA_045586205.1 Faecousia sp.
TACCGCCCACCAGCTCCCCGTTCTCGTCCAGGCGGAACCAGTATGCCTTGTTGCCGGAGAGCATCTCTGCATCGGCACAGAGCTTGTCGATGAACTTACGGGTCTTGTTGAAGTTGGGAACCACGATAGCCTTGATGGTCTGACCTGCGAAGGGCTCGAAGCCGCAATCGCCCAGAAGCTGGGAAGCCTCGGTGAGCTCCAGCTTAATACGCAGATCCGGCTTATCGGAGCCGAAACGCTCCAGAGCCTCTTTGAAGGGAATACGGACGAAGGGAGCCTCGGAAGCGACATTATACTTGCCACGGGCGGCAAAGATGGGGGGGAATACAGTCTCGATAACACCGAAAACATCATCCTGACCGGCAAAGGCCATTTCCATATCCAGCTGATAGAATTCGCCGGGGCTACGGTCTGCACGGGCATCCTCATCACGGAAGCAGGGAGCGATCTGGAAGTAACGGTCGAAGCCGGAGGTCATGAGCAGCTGCTTGAACTGCTGGGGAGCCTGAGGCAGAGCGTAGAACTTGCCGGGATGATTTCTGGAGGGAACAAGATAGTCTCTTGCACCCTCGGGGGAGGAGCTGGTGAGAATGGGGGTGGTGATCTCCAAGAAGCCCTGCTCGGTCATACCCTTGCGGATATCGGCGACCACATTGCAACGCAGGACGATATTCTTCTTGACCTCGGGGTTACGCAGGTCAAGGTAGCGGTACTTCAGACGCTGATTCTCGTCTGCCTCACGGGAACGGTTGATCTCGAAGGGCAGGGAATTGTGCTGGCAGCGCCCCAGAACCTCAATGGAGGTGGGGACAACTTCGATCTCGCCGGTAGCTTGCTTGGGGTTTTTGCTTGTACGCTCCCGAACCACACCGGTGACAGCGATGGTGGATTCTCTGTTCAGGGGCTTGATCTCAGCCATCATCTCTTCGCTCTCGATGACTACCTGAGTGGTGCCGTAGTAGTCGCGAAGGACGACGAAGGCCAGGTTTGCACCGACTTCACGGACATTTTCCATCCAACCCATGAGGGTGACGGTCTGTCCGGCATTTGCTAAGCGGAGCTCGCCGCAGTTATGTGTTCTTTTCATGGTGTTCCTCCTATTATCTCTCAACAATGACACAGTCATTGGATTTCTGTGCAATGGATTCTTTGATGAGGGCAATAGCACCCTCTACGCTCAGGCTCTGCTGTTGACCGGTGGTCAGATCCTTCACAGAACATTCTCCCTTGGCGATCTCGTCTTCACCCAGGAAAATGACGTAAGGAATGTGGAGCTTGTCTGCATAGCCGATCTTTGCCTTGAACTTCTTCTGCTCGGCATAGATCTGGGTGCGGACACCGGCATTACGGAGCTGAGTTGCCAGACGGACTGCGGCACCCAGATCCTCGGTCATGGGCAGGAGCAGAGCATCGGCGGGGGCGGTGGGCAGATTGTCATTGAGCATATTCTGCTCACCCAGTACATAGAACAGACGGGTCAGGCCGATGGAGATACCCACACCGGGAAGCTGACGGTCTGTGTAATACTCTGCAAGGTTGTCATAGCGACCGCCGGAGCAGACGGAGCCAAGCTCGGGGTGATCCAGCAGGGTGGTTTCATACACGGTGCCGGTGTAGTAGTCCAGACCGCGGGCAATGGTCAGATCCACTGCGAAGTTCTCTTCGGGAACACCGAAGGCGGTCAGGTGGGTGGCAACGGTGCTAAGCTCGGAAAGACCCAGATCGAAGATCTCGTTCTTGCCCTTCCAGCCTTCCAGCTGTGCCAGAACCTCTGCATTACTGCCCTTGATGGCAATGAAGCGGAGGATCTCGTCTGCCTGCTCTTCCGTAAGACCTTCTTCCAGCAAAATGCTGCGGACCTTTTCTGCACCGATCTTGTCCAGCTTGTCCACGGTTCGCATGATATCACCGGACTTCTCTGTCAGTCCCAGAAGGGCGTAGAAGCCGTTGAGGAGCTTGCGGTTGTTGACACGGATGACAAAGCGCTTGAGACCGAAGCGACGGAAAATGGTATAAATAATAGAGGGGATCTCTGCCTCATTGAGGATATCCAGCTTGCCGTCACCGATGATGTCGATGTCGGCTTGATAGAATTCACGGTAACGGCCTCTCTGGGCACGCTCTCCGCGGTAGACCTTGCCGATCTGGTAACGGCGGAAGGGGAAGGACAGCTCTCCTGCGTGCATGGCAACATACTTTGCCAGAGGCACGGTCAGGTCAAAACGCATGGCCAGATCGCTGTCGCCCTTCTGGAAGCGGTAGATCTGCTTCTCCGTATCTCCGCCACCCTTGGCAAGGAGGATCTCGGCGGATTCCAGAATGGGAGTGTCTAAGGGAGTGAAGCCGTATAGCTCATAAGTCTCACGCAGGATCTGCATCATGCGTTCGAGCTGTTTCTGAGGTGCGGGCATGAGCTCCATGAAGCCCGATAAGGTACGGGGTCTGATTTTTTCCATATAAAAATTATCCTTCTGTAAAAATAAGATCTTCTAAGTTGTAATAGCCGGGAGCCTTGCTTGCAAGGACTTCGGCGGCACGGAGAGCGCCGGCGGCGAAGATCCGACGGGAGCTTGCCTTATGGGTCAGCTCCAAGCTTTCATCCTGACCGAAGAACAGGACGCTGTGTTCTCCCGCCACAGTGCCGCCACGGAGGGCGAAGACACCGATCTCCCCCTTGGGGCGTTCTCCGCAGAAGCCCTCTCTGCCGTGAACGAGGGTGGCAGTGCCCTTGGGATCAAGCTCTTGGAGAAGGGTCTTTGCAGTACCGCTGGGAGCGTCGATCTTCTTGTTGTGGTGGGTCTCGATGAGCTCCTTGTCCCAATCCTCCAGAACGGGAGCGTACTGACGGAGGATCCGACGGAGTACGGCAATGCCGGTGGAGTAGTTGGATGCCCAAATCACAGGAACTTCTTCTGCAAGCTCCTTGAGGACGGTAAATTCTGCATCGGTATAGCCCGTAGTACCGCTGACCAGAGGGGTCTTGGTTCTGCGGATATATTCTGCCAGACGGGGCAGAGCGCCCACACCGGAGAAGTCGATGCACACATCCGCCTTGGGAGCGGTATCATAGCTCTCGGGAGAGTTGATATCTGCCCAAGCGATGACCTCCCAGTTTTTTTCTTCGGCTAAGTCTTGGAGCATTTTGCCCATTCTGCCATAGCCGCTTAAGAACAGCTTCATACTCAGCCCTCCACGGACAGACCGGCGGCCAGCATGATTTTCTTCAGCTTTTCACGGTTGGCATCTGCCATGGGGTACAGGGGCATGCGGTAGTGACCGGCCTTCAGGCCCATGAGGTTCATAGCTTCCTTCACAGGGATGGGGTTGACCTCCATGAACAGGCCGTTGATCAGATCCAGATAGCGGAGCTGAGCCTCCAGAGCCTGCCGGGTGCGACCTTCCAGATAGTCCTTGACCATGTTGTGTACCTCGGTGGGCATGATGTTTGCCCAGACGGAGATGACACCCTTGGCACCTACGGACATGAGGGGGACGGTAATATCGTCGTTGCCGGAATACATGGCAAAGTCATCGGACAGGTAGCGTGCTACCTGCATGGCATAGCTCATGTCACCGCTGGCTTCCTTGATGCCCATAACATTGGGATGGGCGGACAGACGGCGGACGACCTCGGGAGAGATCTTGCAACCGGTACGACCGGGAACATTGTAAAGAATGATGGGAGCAACATCACTGTCGGCAGACATCATGAAGTGGCGGTACATGCCTTCTTCATTGGTCTTCACATAGTAGGGGCTGATGCACAGCAGGGCATCTGCGCCCATTTGGGTGTAGACCTCGCTCTTATGCTGCATCATATAGCTGTTGTTGGAGCCACTGCCTGCCACAACGGGAATGCGGCCCTTGACAGCGGAGAGGATGGTTTCCAGAGTCTTGATATCTTCTTCCAGAGTGGTGGATGCGGTTTCACCTGTAGTACCCAGTGCTACGATAGCATCGGTACCCATATCCACATGCCAGTTTGCCAGCTCCCGCAGTCTGCCGTGATCCACGGATCCGTCTGCATTAAAGGGAGTTACGATGGCTACCATTGAACCTGTTAGCTGTTTCATATATATACCTCCTATCGACTCGTTAGCTAATACTTATACACAATAAATCATACCATTGAATGGCGGAAAATGCAAGAACTTTATATAAAAGGCCTGTAGAAATTCTGTGTAAAAATTTACAAAACCCATTGACAGATTGGGGAATGAGGATTATTATATAATAATAAATATAATTGCGATAAAAAGGAGGCTTTTTTATGGATAAAATTAGAAGATTCCTTGCAGTTTTTCTGTGTTTGCCTCTAATGCTGTCTTTGTTTGCCCAACTGGGGGGCGCGGCAAGGGCTGCGGGGGATGCAGATACCTATGTACTCCATTATCAGGTAGACGGGGACGGCTATGACGGACCGGAATTGCAGTACTTCAGCCCCTACCGTCTCAGCTGTACTTTGGACAAGAAAAGCATTCAGATGAAAAACTGCCTGTTCTCTCTGTACAACACGGTGAACGGGGAAGTGATCCCTGTATACTGTACGGATATCAGCATTTTGGCAAAGGAAAATTCTGCCTATCGGCGGATCAATCTGGAGGAGTCCACCTTTGCCGCCGATGCGGCGGATATGATCCGTGCCATTGTATACAAGGGCTTCTACATCCCTCCTGTAGCGGGGGAGAGTGATGAATCCCATGCCCTCCGTGTGGAGACGGAACTGCAACTGCTTGGAGAAGCAGCCGGAGTCAAGGACCTGACCATCGGTGAGGCCATCACCGGCACACAGGCCGCCATTTGGCAGGCGGCTCACGGCAATGGCATGGTATACACGGACTTCCTCCATTCCATGTACATGGCAGATGTTTCCGACAGCGTGAGATACTATGAGCTTTGCAATGCGGAACGCTACAACGGCCATGTGAAGTATAACGGTATTGAAAACGGCAATGCCAAGCTTGACCGTGCCAGCGACAAGGAAGTTGGAGGACGAATTCAGAAGGTATACAAATACCTCATGTCCTTGGAGCCGCTGTCTCCCACTGCGGGACTGGTTTCCGCCGCCTCCTTCAAGGAGGTCTCCGGACCTTTCGCAACGGACAACGGAGACGGCACTTTTGATCTGACGGTCACTGTGACTGTGGATGTCCGTGTGGATACGGGAGACGACCTGAAGCTTTCCGCCTCCTTTGGAGGAGAGTATGCCACTTCTGCCCGTCTGTCCGACGGCACTCAGACTTTGACCCTGAAGCTGGAGAATGTGCCTCTGGAATACATGAACAAAAAGCTTCAGCTGTCTATTGCAGGCATGCAAACCGGTTTTGATGTGTACCTCTTCGATGCACAGGGCGGACGAGAAGCCTCTCAGGCTATGGTAGGCATGGATGCCAATCGACTGCCGGTGTATGCTTCCATTGAGACCTCTGTGACAGAGACCCACAATGACCGCATCCTCAATATCTACAAGACCACCGGCGGCACAGAGGATTCCGGACAAGTTCCTCTGGAGGGCATTACCTTTGATATTTACTATGTAGCTTCCTTGGAGGATTACCTTTATGATAAGGTAGAGATCCCCGAGGCTACGGACTATCCCTATCCCGAGATCTCCGATTTCACACTGGTTACCAACGCACAGGGTCGCACCTCTGTGAACTTCACCCAGGCGGGCATGCCCGACGGTCTGTACCTGGTAGTGGAGCGATCCCACCCCTCCATCGTTGCTCCTGTAGAACCCTTCTATGTGGTCATGCCCACCACCAATGCAGAGGGAACGGACTATGAATATGAGCTGTCCATTCATCCCAAGAATCAGGTCAAGGGCTATGTACGCATTGACAAGGATGTGATCTCTCTGGGCAATGACAGTGCTTCCGTAGATGTCCAAGAGGAGCATACATGGATCATCAGTGCCAACATTCCCGAGGACATTGCCAACGGCCATTCCTATGTGATCACCGATGTCATCGATCCCCGTCTGGACTATGCGGGGAATGTGAAAGTCCAAGTGGAAAGTGCCGACGGACAGACCGTATGCACCACCTTGGAGGAAGGAACGGATTACAAGCTCACTGTGGACAAGGATGGGAAGCTTACCATCGACCTGACCCACATGGGCATGAGCCACGCAGGTGGCAGTATCGGACAGGAGGTGTTCACAGACTATCGCCTCCGTGTTTACTACGATACCCGTATCAACTCCACCGCCCTTATGGGAGAAGCCATCCCCAATGAGGCAGAGGTTTCCTATATCAACGCTCTGAAGTTCGAATTTAACAGCAAGTCCGACAGACCCGAGGTAGTCACCGGTGGCTTCCGTGTGAAAAAGGTCGATGCCCTGAATCATGACCTGACACTTTCCGGGGCGAAGTTTGAGCTGTACCGCAAGGCTACTGCAGATGAAGTTACCGCAGGGGAAGGGCTGTGCTACATTTACGGCCATTCCGCACCCATGATCAAGGTGAGCTTCTATGACAAGGAGGCCATGACCGGGGAGAAGGTCAGCACAGTAAGTTCCGATAAAGATGGAAACATCACCGTATACGGTGTGGCATACGGCACCTACTATCTGCTGGAAACAGAAGCTCCCATGGGCTATACCCCTCTGCCTGAGGCATCGGAAATTCTGGTAAACGGAGAGAGCCATCAGGAAGAGTGGACAGTGACAGTGAAGAACACTGCAGGAACGATCCTGCCCAGTACCGGTGGCTATGGCACGACCGTCATCTATATTGCCGGTGGGCTGTTGCTGTGCTTTGGCTTGTTCCTCCTTCTTCTGAAGCGGAAAAAGGAAATCAGTGCCTGATTCCGGAAGCTCCGCCCTTGACAAGCAGGGGTGACAATGATATTCTATAGGCAGAATAACCGCAGGAGAACGACATCTGTTCTCCTGCGGTATACTTTTTAAAGAGGCTTGGTTATGAAAGAAAGCAAGCGTTTGTGTGCCGTCCTCTTGGCCGTGGTGCTGACCCCGGGCTTGATCTCTGTGACGCAGATGCTTAAGGTTGAGGCAAGGTGGTGGGCTATTGGAGCTGTGCAAGGCTCTCTTTGCCTACAGTGACGGTGTGAGAACCTACTTTGCCTGCTGAGAAAGAGAAGAAATCCATCAAAAAACTTGAAAAACTTAGAAAAAACCCTTGACAAATGAAGGTTTTTCGGGTAAAATATATGAGCCTGTGTAACAGGCAATCCTTGCCGGCAACGAGATTGTCGGCCAAAAGTCCAAAAGGAGGTGCACACAACAATGGCTAAGATTTCCGCAAAGTATGAGATCATCTATATCATCGATCCCGCTAAGGGTGAAGAGGGTATCGCTGCTCTCGTGGAAAAGTTCAAGGCGATGGTTGAGGCAGAAGGTACTCTTACCGGTATCGAGGAGTGGGGCAAGCGCCGGCTGGCATACCCCATCAACGACCTGCCCGAGGGATACTATGTCCTCATGACCTGCGAATGCAAGCCCGAGCTCCCCGCTGAGCTGGACCGCGTTTTCAAGATCACTGACGGCATCATGCGTTCCATCATCGTCGCAGTCGAAGCGTAAGGAGGCCCTTTTACATGCTGAACCACATCGTTCTCATGGGTCGTCTTACCCGTGACCCCGAGCTCCGTCGGACTGCTTCCGGCGTGGCAGTGGCCACATTCTCTATCGCAGTTGACCGTGATTTTGCAAACGGTGCAACAGGCGAGAGAGAAACTGACTTCATTGACATCGTCGCTTGGCGCAACACTGCTGAGTTTGTCAGCAAGTATTTTGCCAAGGGTCGTATGGCAGTGGTGTCCGGTCGTCTCCAGATCCGTACCTGGAACGACAAAGAGGGAAATAAGCGTCGCAGTGCTGAAGTTATTGCCGACAATGTCTATTTCGGCGACTCCAAGCGTGAAGGCGGCAACGAAGGCGGTTATTCCAACTACGGCAGTGCTCCCGCATACGGCAATGCCCCCGCTTACGGCGGCAATGCTCCTGCATACGGCAACGCTCCCGCATACGGCAATGCTCCTGCATACGGTGGCAATGCTCCCGGAAACTACGGCTTCTCCGCTCCTGCAGCGCCCGCTCCGTCCTCCGACTTCGCTATGATCGAGGATGACGACAGCCAACTCCCGTTCTAAACTTTTCCACAAGAGACTGAAAGAAGGAGGATTTCATAATGGCTAACGAAAAGGCTCGCCCCCGCAAGCGTAAGAAGGTTTGTAACTTCTGCGTAGACAAGGTTACGGGCATTGACTTCAAGGAAGCTGGCAAGCTCCGTCGCTACACTTCTGAGCGCGGCAAGATCCTGCCCCGTCGTACCACCGGTACCTGTGCCGCCCATCAGCGTCAGCTGACCGTGGCAATCAAGCGTGCCCGTGCAATCGCTCTGCTTCCCTACGTTGCAGACTAATAAGTCAAAAAACATCCCTTCTCCCAAAACGGGGGAAGGGAATTTTTTTGTTAAGTGATGTTTTCTGAGGAAGTGATGTTTCCTTCGGAAATGATGACGCTTCGCTAATGAAGGTATCACCTTCGGTGATGGATTTAAATTTCAGTTTATCGAACTGTTTGCGATTACGAAAATTCCCTTGGCTCTCCCTTTGGGAGAGCTGTCGCGAAGCGGCTGAGAGGGCAGATGGCAGTATAGCTCGGAACAAACTATCGAAGCAAGTACAAATTACTGCCTATCAGACTACGGGAAATCCCATTATATCCCACGCCCCTACTGCCCTCTCCGCCCTACGGGCACCTCTCCCGGAGGGAGAGGCAAGCAGTCTGTGCGAAACTCGAACAGGCCGATAAACTAAAATCCATCTTAGATCCCCACAGCATGGAGGAGTATTATCCTGCAAACCTCTCCCGACCCACAGCGCGGAGGAATATGATCCGACAAACTCTCAGACCCACAGCGTGGAGGAATATGATCCGGCACAGGCTAAAACGACACAACAGCTCCCAATAGGGGACAGATAACTAAAGCATAGAACAAGGTAGACTTGTATCATATTCCTCCACCGGCGTGGGAGTAAGCACCCATTGCAAAGGCACAAGCTATCGACAATCGACACGGAACAGGAAAACGACTTGAGCGTAGCGCCGGGATGGGGTCCGGGGAAGGGCGGTTATTTCCGAGGAGAAAGGGAACGAGAGGGAAAGAGCATCGAAAGGAAATCGTTCAGCGCCTTCCCCGGGCGGCTTCTTTGCTTACTTTCTTGCCGAAACAAGAAAGTAAGGCCTCCCGGCAGGGGGGCACAGTCCTTCAGAGCCAACAAGGTAACCGAACTCAACGCAGAAAGCTAATTAAGAAACAGCAAGCCAAGAAGCCATAACAGAAGCACGCACTTCCTGCACCGGCAAGCTGGGGGGCAGCTTGCCCTACGGGCAGTGCGTTCCTTCGTGGAAAGATTTGAGCGTATCTGCAATGCCTGCGCCGGGCGATGACATGGCATCGCCCCTACGGAATGTTGCGTAAATCCACAAGCTACGATCGGTGAGTTTTTTGTAGGAAGCTATAAAAAGATAAGAAAAACCCGTAGGGAAGGTTTGTGCCTGTACCTACGGGGTTTGCTTATGGTGTGGGTGTTCATAACGGATTTGTGAAAATGAAAGAAATGCTGTCAGTGGGGCTTTTTACACTCTTTGGGGAGAGCGTCGGTTCTTGCGTTGGAGGTATTATACTGTTTCTTGATAAAATGGTTTGAAAACCATTTTATTGCAGGATGAATATCCTGCACCGCCTATGGCGGCAAGAACAGTATTACACGGCATTTCTTGGCGGCTTTGCCGCCATGCCGCTTACCGGCGGCATAATAAAACGGTTAATCCGTTTTATTAGAAATAAGTATTACAGCGCGTTGCTCTCGTTTTGGGATGCTCTTTCTTTTAGCTCAATGCAGACTGTGGAGTTCAACTGCAACCACTCCCCCCATGTATATTGGGTATAAAAATAGTGCAGAAACATTCCCCGAACATTGCAAATCAGTGGGCGTTGGGCATAAATCTCGCATAGATTCTCATCTGTGAGATGTATACACCGACCGTTTCCGTTATCAAAAGCAGACAATTCCGGAATGTGCCCAATGTTTTTGCAACACAGCCCGCATTGGTCGCAGGGAAAGGCTATATTATTCTCTGCTTCTGCGCTTCGCATAGTATTCCATAAATTCGTGGAATTCGTCTTCCTCCTCGGAGTTGACACCATTCGTCGCTATGATGATTTTAGAAATCTGTGACCTGATCTTCGTCAGAACCTTCACGGAAACCTTGTCCAGGTATGGCTCTAAATCAGAATAGAAGTAGCGAACTTTTTTGCACTCGGCAAGGAGCTTCCGCTGTGTGGCAGGGAGTGCATCACAATCCACCACCGCTGAAATATACTGATCGATCAATTCTTGCTCCGCTTGAGAAATAGAGTTGTCACAATTCGCAAAGAAATATAAGGCTGCATACTGTGCGCTCAGTTCTTCTATGGGAATCTTGGGCAATGCCTTAGGTGCGCTTGGTGCAATATATTTCTGCGAAAGGGCTTCGTACACCTCAGCAGAGCTTTCTGTAACACAGCCTTCCTCTGTAAGGAGCGGTGTATCCAGTACCGTCTTAATGGTCTTTGCCATAGCCATGGACGTCATTACCGTATTCTGTTCCTCAAGGCTGTATGCGGCGTAGTTGGTTCCACTGCCACGAATTACGGCCTCCAGAGAATCCACAAGCTCTATAAACTTCCTCTGCAGAGCAGTAAGCAGTTGAATGAACATTTGTCCTCGTTGCTTCACTCCTGAACAGAGGGTGCAGACGACATTCATGCCTTCAATCGTTTTTTCCGCCTCAGCACTGTTACTTAAAGCGTTGTTCAGATTTTTATTCGCAGAAGCATTCATTGTGATCCCAAGGACACACAAGGCTGGAGCTGCGACTAATCCGCCAAGAACCATTGTGCCGCCGGCAACGCCCAAACCTCCGGCTGCCAAAGACCCTCCGCCCAGAAACGCCAGTGTGGCATTGGTTGCGGCAGCGCCGCTGAGAGATGCAATGGCAGTGCCGGTAGAAGCCGTTGCAAAGGTCATAGTGGCACCGTACGCACCAAATGCCGCCAGTGCCCCTGCACCAAGACCTCCCGCAACGCCACTGACCATAGTTGCAGCCTTGGCACTCAGTTTTTTTAGTTCTGCAATGGAGTCCTTGTCGATTTGACAGTCCATAAGATTCTCCATTGCAGATGAGTTTCTAATCTCTACATTATGCAATTGGCTAAAAGCTGTGACGAAAGACTGCATAGAGCCATTGAGTACCTCGATTTTCAACTTTCCAAGGTCCTCCAGAGTTTTATTTGCTTCCTTACGATGGGCAATTGCTCTTTCCTGTGCCTGCTCAATTTCGTATTGGGCGGTAGCGTTGAGTTTGCCTGCTTGCTTGTTTTTGCTAATGGCACTTGCACCATTTTCGACACCTACCAATGCAGAAATGCCGATAGCAGCTCCTACCAAAAAAGGTATTGGCATATAAATCCTCCTTACTTTACAAGACGAAACTTGCATCATTATTCATAAGCCGATCAAATTCAGCTTTGTTTTTAAACTGCGGGGTTTGTCCCAGCTTTTCGGTAATGGCATTCGCCCCGGCAACAAAACCGTCTGCATCCCCGTTGAGGCAGGCAGTTTCCATTTCTGTCAACGCCAAAAGGAACACTTGGGTATGCTCCCGCAAATACCGTTCAGTGGCGGCTTCGATCTCCAAACGGTACTGCGTCATTACTTCTATCGCCTCGTGGCATTCCGCCTCAATGCGGATCCGCTCCTGCTCCGACAGCTTCGCTTCCTGCAGGAGGCAGACCAAATCATGGTAATAAGAGGTTGACATGGCATAGCCCAGCATACCGCCTATGACTGTGCCAATGCCCGGGAGAACCGCTGTGCCAAGTGCGGCACCTGCTCCCGATGCCAGCATCCCGACTCCGGACTCGCCCAATTCTGTGAGGCATTCTGTGCCGTCAAGCTCTCCCTTACCAAAGCGATAGAGGGTTTTCCCGGCTTGCAAGCCCGTTATTATCACATTTCCGGGCAAACCGGTTTTTGACAGTGCCTGTACATAGCCTGAGGAGGCGTTTTGCATTGCACCCTTCAGAGCGCTTCCCGCAAAGCCTGTGGCATAGCTCACACCAACTGCTGTAGCCGTATCCTTGGCGACAGCACAGGCAGCATCCTGCGGATCCATTTCTCCCTTAACGACGCGGACGCTGTTGCGGATGAAGGATAAGCCTCCGCCCAATAAGGCTCCTGTTTTTGCGGCCTCCGTACCTGCCCGATGGGAAAGCTTTGTAACATCCTTTACAGTAGAAAGTGCGGGATGTACGCGGGCTTCCATAGCTTCCCGGTTAGAAACATTGCTTTTCCGAAGCTGGGCCTTGGTTTGCTCTACCCGAGCAAGTTGTTCTTGCTTTTTCTTGGCGAGGGCATGATCTCCGCCGGCTTTGGCGTGGGAAATCTGCTCTTTTAGCTGTTTGGATTTATCCTCCAAACGCTCCTGTACTGTTTCGTAAAAGTCGTTCGGGATCTCAAGATCTGCTCCGGCCTTACGGTATTTATCATACTTCCGATCCAAAAGCCTGTCCGCACACTGTTCCGCTGTTCCACCTACAAATTTAAGTTGGCGGCCACTTCCTGTAATATAGATGCCGTTTCCGTCTACCTCAGCCAGATCGTATATCCGGTCATTCCGACCGCCTACGATCCCGCCACGGCCATCAGCTTGCTTTGGAATGTCATCTGTTCGGACTGTTCTGCGGTCTTTTACTCCAAGAATCTGCTTCTCTGCATTTTCTCGCGCAGCCGCCTTTACTTCTGCCGAAAAACCCGCCTGTTGTTTTAGGTTCGTATCTGCGTTTTGGGGAGAAACTTTACTTTTGGAAATCCCTTTAAGATGTCGGGAAAGGGTCTGACCCCTCTCACGATCCTCACCGGAGTATGCGACAAGATGTTCCTTGATAGCCGCTCCGTAGCGTTGCACAACATCCTGCTGCGCTGCCGCTATTCCGGCTTCTTCGATTCTTTTTTCGCGGTCATCCTTGCGTGTTTCATCCATAGGCATGTCCCCCTGTACATATTACGGAGAGTTTGAAATGAAGCAGCTTAGGAGAGAGCCGCCATTTCCTCGATATATGAAATGAAAGCCGTTGCGTTAAGGGCCAATAACTCGATAGAACGACTTCTGCCATCCTTCAGGGAGATCACCATACCTCTGTCAGAGTCCTTGGATTTACGGGCATTGTAATAAGTGACGGATTCTACATTAGAGTAGCGGATATAGCCACGATCTTTGCAACGCTTGTAGTAGAATCCCTCTGTACAGAAAAGATAGCCTTCTGTACCCGAATCCCAAAAAGTAGTGTCGTAGAGGGCTATCAATTGAGAGCTATCAAAAGAAGTTGAGCCTCCGCCAAACTCATCTATAGCCCCTCTCAGTCTTCTGTAATTCTTGTCGGAACTAAAATCATCTACAAGCTGATAGGGGTTCCCTTTTTTCATCTCGGGGAAATAAAGCTGAAACAGCTTCGTTGCCTCATGTTTGCTTATCATATCGTTTCCTCCTAAAGATGTTGAGTATACTGATCCACAGACAATAGACTTGCCGGAAATGCAAGTGCTGTCAGACATTTTGGTGGGTTACCACTTTGCGTTTGGGCCATACTTCAGTTTGTGTTCTGCCTTGTTTCTGAGCTCCACCAGTTTTTCGGACATCTCCCAGTTGATAGGCATGGAGCTATGCGTCTCGTTGTCCAGACGCCTGAGACCCTCACACGCCATATCATAGCACGCCTGATAATTTCCTTTCCGATAGGCTGCTTGTGCGTCAGTCTCCAGACTGATAATTTTCCACTGATTCAAAAGTCCCATTGTATAATCTCCTTTTTGTTTATTTATGATAAGCTTGCTCCATTTTTTGGAGTTCAAGCCTTATCTCGTCTACAAAGTCCCGGGGCGCAGTGACCTTGACCCGGCTTCCTTGACTCATAAGCCACATTTTAATGCCGTCGCCGTAGGTTTCCGCTGCGAAGGCTTGTACGGAGCGATCTTCCCCTCACAAGCTACGGAAAAAGATTTCTAAAACTCGTTCTTGTTTCATATACTTCACACCGAGGACCTCCTACACCTTTTTATCTATTATAGGAGGAGTATGGGACACACGGATGTCTGTCGAAAAATTTTGTTCTGAGAGAGTTTGTTGGGCGACTGACCTTTTGTTCTTTTCCTGTCATCAAGGAATAGTTTTCGTCATTTCCCAATATGTAACTACATGTATAATATCAAGTCGGATCGTAGCCATGTCGTTCTGTGAGC
>JAZMZW010000084.1:0-8830 GCA_045586205.1 Faecousia sp.
CGTTTTCGCATTGATTTTATTTTATGTTATAGTGCTTACCGCACAATCCCTCCGTCACGGCTACGCCGTGCCACCTCCCTTTACACAAGGGAGGCTTTAGTGCCTACCGCATCGGTAAACAGAGCGATAAACTGAAATTTGTCTTTTGTCTGTTTTGAACGCTTTCAAGTACCATTGACTTCCTCGGTCGGCTGTGGTACTATGGGATATATGACAGAAAGAGAGGGCTTTTGTATGGCTTATGATCTCAGTGCGCCGTTGGTCATCGGCATCAGTTCCAGAGCTTTGTTTGATCTGGAGGAGGAAAATCGGATTTTTGAGGAGCAGGGAGTTCCCGCTTATGAGGCCTATCAGCTTCAACATGAGAAGGAGATCCTGCCCAAAGGCTCTGCTTTCCCTCTGGTAGAGGCTTTCCTCGGCCTGAACAAGCTTTCCCCGGAGGGACGTCTGGTGGAGGTCATTATTATGAGCCGAAACAGCCCCAACACCAGTCTGCGGATCTTCCATTCCATTGAGCATTACGGACTGGATATCTGCCGTGCGGCTCTGTCCGGTGGCGGAGCCATTGCCCCCTATCTAGCCCCCTTCCGCACGGATCTGTTCCTGTCGGCATACGGTCCGGATGTGCAACAGGCCATTGACAACAATTTCGCCGCAGGCATGATCCTGACCCAAGGCTCTTATGAAAGAGAAGCCCCCGTAAAGCAGATCCGCATTGCCTTCGACGGTGACGCAGTGCTGTTTAATGCCGACTCCGAGAGGATCTACCAGACCCAAGGCTTGGAGGCCTTCACCGCCCACGAAAAGGCACAGGCGGATATCCCCATGCAGGACGGTCCCTTTGCTAACTTCCTGCGCACCCTTGCCCACATTCAGGAGCAGTTCCCGGACAAGGAAAATGCCCCCATCCGCACCGCTCTGGTCACTGCCAGAAGCGCCCCCGCCCACGAACGTGCCATTAAGACCCTCCGCCGTTGGGGTGTCAGAGTGGACGAGGCCTTCTTCTTAGGTGGCGTAGAAAAGCGAGATGTGCTGTCCGCCTTCGGCGCCCACATTTTTTTCGACGACCAATACACCCACGCCGGCCCCGCCTCCCAAGTAGTCCCCGCCGCCGTAGTGCCCTACAAAGCAGGAGAAGACCCCAAAAGAAGTTGACAGTGGAAAGTTTCCGAATTGACAATTGACAATGGAAAATTGAAAATTTTTATTGCAAGCTCCGACTCATTCCGTCGGGGCTTGTATTTATATCAAAGGCCTCCGTCGCAGGCAACTGTCCACTTTCCACTGTCAACTGTCAACTTGCTCATTATTTCGCCCCTAATTTCTCTTTTTTGCCCTCTTTTCCTGTAACAGACACTTGAAATAGGGGAGATTTTATGATATTGTATTAGATGTATGGCATACAAGGGGCTTCCCTTGGGATTGCCAATATCATTTCTCTAACAAAATTGTTTTGCAAGGAAGGTGAGGAGTTGGAAAACTACACCAAATATGCCCTCAAGTCTTTTGAAGAGCTCTCCGATCTGCTGGAAAACAAGGACAATCTCTTTGTGATCTCCTGCAACAAGTGCTTCAAAGCCTTCGAAACCTTAGAAGAGCCGGAGATCAACACGGTTCTTTCTCTGGCAGAAGGACTGGACAAGACTGTTACCGGTTGCCTCCGGGCAGATTTTTTGTGCAACCAAAATCACACAAGCAAGACTCTCGAACTCCCCGAAGGCACAGAGAACGTCATCGTTCTGTCCTGCGGTCTGGGTGTGCAGGGTGTTGCCAAGCTGTTGGACAAGCCCGTTTACGCCGCCTGTGATTCCCTGAACTACGGCGGTCATCACGGCATGGCTCTGACCAAAAAGACCTGTGAAGCCTGTGCGCAGTGCTATCTGGGCATGACCGGTGGCATCTGCCCCGTGGTGGATTGCTCCAAGAGTCTGCTCAACGGTCAGTGTGGCGGTGCCAAGGACGGCAAGTGCGAAGTCAGCCCCGACAAGGACTGCGCCTGGCAGAAGATCCAGGAGCGTCTGGAACAGCAGGGTCGCCTGTCTGAGCTGTGTGCTCAGCCCGTACAGCTTCGTGATTATTCCAAGGTCAATTTCAAGGTCATTCAGGACTACGTCAAGGCCATCCGTGAGAAGCGTGCCGACGGCTGGTACGGCGGTATCCACCCCGTAGAGGGCAAGGAGCCCACGGAAGGCAAGGCTCTGGAGGTCTTCCCCGTTCCCGAGACCGTAGTCATTCCCCTGTCCATGCATCTGGGCGCTCCCGCTACCGCCTGTGTCAGCGTCGGCGACAGTGTGAAGAAGGGTCAGAAGATCGGTGAGGCCGCCGGCTTCATTTCCGCTCCCGTACATTCCTCCGTCAGCGGTACTGTCATCGCCATTGAGGATCGTCCCCATGCCACCCGTGGCACTTGCCTGTCTGTGGTCATCGCCAACGACGGCAAGGACGAGCTTTGCGAGACTGTCAAGGCCAACAAGGACTTGGAAGAGCTGACTCCTACAGAGATCATCGAGATCGTCAAGAACGCAGGCATCGTCGGTATGGGCGGTGCAGGCTTCCCCACCTACGTCAAGCTGAATCCCGGCAAGCCCATTGATGCAGTTCTCATTAACGCTTGCGAATGCGAGCCCATGCTTACTGCCGACCACCGTGTGCTTCTGGAATATGCCGACGACATCATCTATGGCCTGCGTGCAGAGATGAAGTGCGTCAATGCTCCCAAGGGCATCATCGTCATCGAGGAAAACAAGCCCGATGCCATCGCCCTCCTGAGAGAAAAGACAGCCGATATTGAGGGCATCGAAGTGCTGGAAGTCAGCACCCAGTACCCCCAGGGCGGTGAAAAGATGCTCATTAAGCGTGCCATGGGCAGAAGCGTCCCCAGTGGCGGACTGCCTGCGGATGTAGGCGCTTGCGTCAGCAATGTCTCCACCGTGAAGGCCATTGCCGATGCCATCAAGACCGGCATGCCTCTCATCGAGCGTGTCACCACCGTCACCGGTAAGTATATCCCCGAGCCCAAGAACTTTGTTGTCCGCATCGGTACAAGCGCCGCCGCTCTGGTGGAGGCCTGTGGCGGGATCAAGGGCGAGAATGTTCTGGTCAAGGCCGGCGGCCCCATGATGGGCTTCCCCCAGAGCACTCTGGACACCCCCATTATGAAGGGCTCCAACGGCATCATCGCCGTGGACAACGACGAGACCGAAGCCAACGAGTGCATCAAATGCGGCCGTTGCGTAGATGTCTGTCCCATGGAGCTGAAGCCTCTGTATTATTACAAGTTAGCAAGTACACAGGATTGGCAGGGTTGCAAGGATCGCAAGATCATGGACTGCATGGAATGCCGTTGCTGTGAATATATCTGCTCTTCCAAACTGCCTCTGGTCACCATGATCAAGATGGGCAAAAACGGAGTAAGGGGGCTGAAGTAATGCTGATTACCGAACTGAAAAACAAAGAAGCCCTGAAGGCGCAATTACAGGGCAAGGTCTTCCTGCTCCTGTGCCACGGTTGCAGTGAGCTCCGCTTCCCCGAGAAGGAAGCAGAAGAATTGGTAGAAGATCTGACCGCCGAGGGCATCGCCATCGGTAGCTTCACCACCGATTATATTTGTAATGAAGAAAATCTGAAGCTTCGCCTCACTCGTTTTGCACAGCAGATCGAGGAAGCCGACACCATTCTGGTTCTGTCCTGCGGTGTCGGTGTGCAGACCGTAGCTTCCCTTTACCCCGCCAAGCGGGTGATCCCCGGCTGTGATACCTACCGTCTGCCGGGCTTCCAGGGTGTGACCCCCATGGAGCAGGACTGCAAGCAGTGCGGTCAGTGCTACCTGAACCTCACCGGAGGCATCTGTCCCATTACCGCCTGCTCCAAGAGCCTGATCAACGGCCAGTGTGGCGGTGCCAAGGACGGCAAGTGCGAAGTCGATCCCAACATGGAATGTGGCTGGGAGCGTATCTATCGCAAATTGGAACAGCTTGGCAAGCTGGATGTTATGAAATGTGCCGTTCAGCTGCGTAACTACGCAACCGACGACGCCGTATCCAAATAATTGAGAGGAGAATATCGCAATGAGAATTACTGAATTGTTTGCTAACGGTGAGTTTGTTGTCACCGCAGAAGTTGGCCCTCCTAAGGGTATCCATGTTGACCATCTGGTTGAGGAAGCTAAGACCTACCTCAGTGGCATCACCGCTGTGAATGTCACCGATAACCAGTCCTCCGTCATGCGTATGGGCAGTCTGCCTGCCTGTATCGCTCTGAAGAATGCCGGCCTGACACCCATCCTCCAGCTCACCTGCCGCGACCGCAACCGTATCGCCCTGCAGTCCGAGCTTCTGGGTGCCGCTATGCTGGGCATTGAGAACATCCTCTGCCTCACCGGCGACCACACCAAGATGGGCGACCATCCCGGTGCAAAGCCCGTATTCGATCTGGACTCCGTTTCCCTGCTCCACACTGCTTGCCAGCTGGAAAAGGGCATGGATCTGGGCGGTCAGCCTCTGGTAGGCGAGCCCCCCAAGTTTGCCAAGGGCGCAGTTGTCTCCCCCTGCTCCGACAGTGTGGATGCACAGCTTGCCAAGATGGAACGCAAGGTCATGGCAGGTGCCGAGTACTTCCAGACTCAGGCTGTCTTTGATTCCGAGAAGTTCATTCAGTTCATGGAGAAGGCAAAGCAATTCGGCAAGCCCGTACAGTTGGGTGTCATCATCCCCAAGTCCGCAGGCATGGCAAAGTTCATGAACAACAACGTTGCCGGTGTCCATGTTCCCCAGGAAATGATCGACGCACTGGCCGCCGACAAGGAACGTGCCAAGGCAGGCATCACCGGCGTAGAGATCGCCGCCAAGATCATCAAGGAATGCCGTCCCTACTGCCAGGGTGTCCACATCATGGCTCTGGGCTGGGAAGCCAAAGTCCCCCAGATCCTGGAACTGGCCGGTATCTAATATAACCACATAAACCAAGGGCCGACCTGCTTTTCGCAGGCCGGCCCTTTTCATTTATACTGTCTGGGTCACATGGAGATACATTTTTTTTACGGTATCGCACATGTTTATAGGCTTGAGGGTGATTTGAGGATGGGCTGATTGGAATACCACGAAAATTTGGTGGGCAAAGCCTTGCCCGATCCAATCGATATCTGCAAAATCAATGATGACTTCTTCAAATGCTTCCAGACGGTTGCATACCCGTTTTGCTTGGGAACGGGAAACCGGGGAAGTATCGAACATGTTTTTTAGGGGAATCAGGGTTTTTGTAAATCCACCCTCAATGTCGGCATAACGGTCAAACACATCCTGAGGATTTTTCTGAGAAAAATTGGAGAGCATCATATATACGCAGGTACCGACTTGGGGAGAGTACTGCATACTATCAACAGACATATCCTCATACTTGTTGTGGGTGAATACTTTCCGGTCGGAAATGATCATAAATTGATCCATGAGCTTTGAACTGAAGAAAATACCTTCCCCGGAATGGTTGGCAGAATCCGTAGTTAATTTGCCCTTAAACAGTTCGTCAATGGCATCATCCAAGGTGTCGTAGCCGAAGTGATCCTTGATTTTCTTAAAGATACCGACACCGTCATCTATGAGGAATACAGAGGTGTTCAGGTAGCTCTGGGTAACGATCAACCGAAGGTGTTCCGCAGCGGAGTGATCCATAACATTATTGGTCATCTCACTGAAAGCGTAAGCCCATACATCTTTTACATTCCTGTCAAAGTCCTTGAGGTGTTGCTTGAGAAATGCTTCAAAGGCATAGGTGTCGCTGTCCAGATGACCTTCTTGACGGCTGAGAGAATAGGTATATACATTCTCGACTAATTCGTACTCGCCCCGTTTCACACGACGGATGATATTCTCGTTTACCAGTTCCTTGATGTAGCCGTGGACGGTGTTCTGGTTAATATCAAAATTGTCGGAAACGGTTTTGGCGATGCTTTTGTCCCCTTGATAGATCTTTTCCAGCAGGTAGAGTATAATTGCTTTTTTCTTAGGCTGGTCGAATCGCATATAGCATTCCTCCTTTTCTATAGTATACCTCAGTTTGAGGAAAAAAGTCAATAGAAATCTATTAGAAAACTCATATAAAATTGTATTTACTCGTCTTAAATTATTCTTTACTCGCTTTGAAATGGTTTAAAACGAGTAACTATAGCTGTTACGTGGAAAAACGGAGTTTTTGATGGCTCTGGGCTGGGAAGCCAAGGTTCCCCAGATCCTGGAACTGGCCGGTATCTAATATAACCACATAAACCAAGGGCCGACCTGCTTTTCGCAGGCCGGCCCATTTGTCGGAGAAATTCCGAATTTGATATAGCTTTTTTATCATAAATCTGATATTATCAGAGTGGACGAGCGAGAGTATTGGGTAACGCCGATTCGGTATCCCCTTGCTTTACGACCTCGTCCTTTTTATATATTTGGAGCAGGAAAAAGTAGCAAATTACGGTATACAAGGTGGTGCATTAGGGATTGTCTGCGTTTACCGCTTCGGCAAAACGGAGGAATGCGGCTCTGCCTTCTTCTGTGTTCTTATAGACACCTGCATCCTCTAATACAGCGGCAAATACCTTGCCGGTTTCCTGCAAGAGGATGTCCATGGCAGTTTCTTCTGTGAAGGTGTAACGTTCCTTCAGTTCTGCCAGCCAAGGTCCGTGCTTCCCCAGTACCTCATCGCCGGAAACATCTCTGCCGGTACAGACGGCCTCTGCCAAGGCGCTGAGTTCTGTCCGCAATCTGCCGGGAAGGACTGCAAGACCCATGACTTCAATGAGGCCGATATTTTCCTTCTTAATATGGTGCTTTTCTGCATGGGGGTGGAAGACGCCCATGGGATGTTCCTCACTGGTAATGTTGCAACGGAGAACCAGATCCAATTCGTAGGCAGTTCCCCGACGGCGGGCAATGGGAGTGATGGTATTGTGGGGCTGTCCCTGAGAGAAGGGGATCACATTGACCGTCTCATCGGCGTAGGCACGCCATTTGTTCAGGATCTTGTCTGCCAGCTCTGCCACACGGTTGGGATCCTCCCCTACCAGACGGATCACGCTCATGGGCCACTTCACGATCCCCGCTTGAATATCTTCAAAGCCTGCAAAGGAAATATCGGTCTCAACGGGAGCCTTCTCCATGGCGAAGGTATAGTGACCTCCTTGGAAATGCTCGTGGCTTAAAATAGAGCCACCTACAATGGGGAGATCCGCATTGGAGCCAACAAAGTAGTGGGGGAAGATCCTGACGAAATCCAACAGCTTTTCGAAGGCGGATCTGTCGATCTTCATGGGGATATGTTTGGCATTGAAAACGATGCAATGCTCGTTGTAATACACATAGGGGGAATATTGCAGACACCAATCCGCCTCGCAGATCCGAATAGGTACCACACGGTGGTTCCCTCTGGCGGGATGATTCATGCGACCTGCATAGCCTTCATTTTCCACGCAGAGCATGCACTTGGGGTAGGAGGTCCGGGGAGCATCCTTTGCCGCCGCAATGGCCTTGGGATCTTTTTCGGGCTTGCTCAGATTGATGGTAATATCCAATTGGCCGTATTCACTGTCATAGACCCAACGCATATCTTTTTTAATACGATAGCAACGGATGTAATCCGTGTCACAGCTGAACTTGTAATACCAATCCGTGGCAGAAACGGGATCTGCCGCATATTTTTCCCAAAAGCTGCGGATCACCTCTCTGGGCATGGGAGTCAAGGCACTCATGAGCTTGGTATCAAAGAGATCTCTTGCGGTAATGCCCTCATCGCACAGTCCCTGTTCCACCGCATAGTCCAAAAGACCTGCCAGAATTTCTTCCAAGTCCTCCGGCTGAGCTTCGGTGGACGGCTCGTAATCGTGCTTGCCCAGCAAATCCAGAAGGCGGTTAAGCAGAACCTGATGATCCTCCGGCTCTGCCAAGCCTGTATTCATGGCATAGGAAATCAATGCATCTATGTAGGTTTCGATTTTCACAGATTTACCTCCATTTTTAATAGTACCTGTGGGGATAAGTCACTACTGCGACTTATCCCCACAACTTGTTACAGATTGTACCAGCGGATCTCGTTGGCTTCCAGATGGAGGGCAAAGTGCTCCTTATCGGTGTAGACCACGGTGTCCTGAGGTACGTAGGTATTGTTGACCACGCAGTATTTGCCGTTGGCAACGAAGGCATGGACTTCTACATTGTAATTGGTGGAGAACCACTTGTTCAGGAGTTCTTCTCCGTGAGCCGCCCACAGAATGGCGCGGTAGAGCACACGGCTGTTCTCGAAGGAGTAGGGCAGACCGGAAATGTACACACTGCGACCCTCGCCGAAGGTGTTGGTTGCCATCTGCACTTCCTTGTCCTTCTGTACCAGAATATCGGTGCCTTCGTATGCGAAGATGCTCTTCTTCCCTTCGCCGAAGTTGACCTCCCCCGCTACATCGGACAGGATGAAATGATCGGGATTCTGCTCCCAGTTATACTTGTCATAGTTCAGGGTGAAGCCGGTTTCCTTCTCCACGCCCAGCACATTGGCCAGCTGGAGATAATGGCCCTGATACTGATGGCCGGTGGGCTCTCCCACGCCGATGAAGCCTCCGCCGTTGTGCACAAATTTGCGCACGGCGGAGGAAACCGCCGCGTCCTCCCACTCCGCGCCGCCGGTGTGGGCGGTGTCGCCATCGCCCACGTTGATCAGCACGTCGATGGCATCCAGAATGGAAGGATCCTTTCGGATATCGTCAAAGGAGATGAACTTCACATCGAAGGGAGCGCCGGACAGCGCTTCAATGATGCCCGCATAGGAATAGTTCTGCTTCTGGTACAGGGCATGGTGCACC
>JAZMZW010000085.1:0-2414 GCA_045586205.1 Faecousia sp.
TATACTGTCGAAATCAACGGCAGCCCCATTACCTTCCTGGATACTCCGGGCCATGAGGCATTTACCTCCATGCGCGCACGCGGCGCAATGGTAACCGACATCGCGATCCTCGTAGTCGCAGCGGATGACGGCATCATGCCCCAGACCGTAGAGGCCATCAACCATGCCAAGGCCGCCAATATCCCCATCGTTGTTGCTGTCAATAAGATGGATAAGCACGGCGCAACCCCTGACCGCATCATGCAGCAGCTCACCGAGTATGAACTGGTTGCAGAAGAATGGGGTGGCGACACCATCATTTGCCCCATTTCCGCAAAGACCGGTATGGGCATCGACAACCTGCTGGAGATGGTCATTCTGACCGCAGAAATGCAGGAGCTGAAGGCCAACCCCAACCGCGCCGCCAAGGGTACGGTCATCGAGTCCCGTCTGGACAAAACCCGTGGTCCTATCGCCACCCTGCTGGTGCAGAACGGCACTCTGCGTTAGGGCGTGCTGATCATTGCAGGTACTGCAGTGGGTCACGTCCGTGTTATGACCGATGACAAGGGCAGAGCCATTACCGAGGCAGGCCCCTCCATCCCCGTGGAGATCACCGGCCTTGCAGAGACTCCCTCCCCCGGCGACGAGTTCAATGCTGTTGCAGACGAGCGTATGGCTCGCCAGCTGGTAGAACAGCGTAAGCAGGCTGAGAAGGATGCCGCCGCACAGCTCCAGAGCAAGGTTACTCTGGATAACCTCTTTGCCAAGATGCAGGAGGGTGAAATGAAGGAGCTGAAGCTCATCGTTAAGGCAGACGTACAGGGCTCTGCAGAAGCTGTCAAGGCAAGCTTGGAGAAGCTGGCAAACGAAGAGGTTCGTGTCCGCGTTATCCATGCCGCAGTCGGTGCTATCAACGAGTCCGACATCCTGCTGGCTTCTACCTCCAACGCCATCATCATCGGCTTCAACGTCCGTCCCGATGCCGCCGCGGCTGTTTCCGCACAGCGTGCAAGTGTAGATATGCGTATGTACCGCGTCATTTACGATGCCATCGAGGAGATCGAGGCCGCTATGAAGGGTATGCTGGCTCCCAAGTTCCGTGAAGCCATCATCGGCCACGCAGAAGTTCGACAGACCTACAAGGTATCTTCCATCGGCACTATCGCCGATTGCTATGTCAAGGACGGCAAGATCACCCGTGACGCACAGGTGCGTGTACTCCGTGACAACATCGTTATTTACGAAGGCAAGCTTGGCTCTCTCCAGAGATTCAAGGACTCCGTCAAGGAAGTTGCTTCCAACTACGAGTGCGGTATGTCTATCGAGAAGTTCAACGACATCAAGGAAGGCGACGTATTCGAATGCTTCATCATGGAGGAGATCCCCAGATAAGCAAGCCCTGTTGAGGGAACTCATTGGTTCAAGCACAGCCGTAGGGGCGGACGACCCTGTCCGCCCGTGGCAGTTGCCATCTGCAAAGGATTCCTTGCTATGCCGGGAAGCGCCTGTCAGGCGGACAGAGTCGTCCGCCCCCTACATAGGCTTTCTCTTCTTGTGCAATGGCAGAATTTGTTCCTTGAACCCTATAAAAAGATTTGATATACTACGAAATGCGGGAGGGAACTAAGCTCTCCCGCATTTTCCGAATAAGGAGGAAAAAATTATGGCATCCAATCGCATCGGACGGATCAACGAGGAGATCCAGAGAGAGCTTTCCGATCTGCTCAGAGAGCTGAAGGATCCCCGTGTCCATAAGACTATGCTTTCCATCACCCGTGTTGAGACCACTCCCGATCTCCGTTGGGCAAAGGTTTATGTTTCCGTGTTTGACAAAGACTGCACCAAGGAAGCTCTGGCAGGGCTGAAGTCCTCCTCCGGCTACCTTCGCCGTGCCCTGTGCAGTGCCCTGCAGCTCCGCTATACCCCCGAGCTCCAGTGGCAGGCAGACGACTCCATTACCCATGGAGCACGGATCTTAGACATTCTTTCCAAGCTGGATATTCGAGAGGATGAGGAAGATGAAGGCACTGACGCTGAATGAGGTCGCAGCCTACCTAAAGGAACATGACCATTATGTGATCCTGACCCATCGTCGCCCTGATGGAGATACCACCGGCTGTGCCGCCGCACTGTGTCGGGGACTTCGCCTTCTGGATAAGACGGCTTGGATTTGGGATAACCCCCAGTTTACCCCCAAACTCCGACCTTTTGTGGAGGGACTGACCGTTGCAGAGGTGGAGTCTGACCTTACGGTGCTTTCCGTGGATATTGCAACAGAAGGTCTGTTCCCTCTGAACATCCCGGAGGAGTTGAGGGCGGTGGAACTGCTCATTGACCACCACGGCAGAAATGATGGCTTTGCAAAGGTAGGCTATGTAGACCCTGCCGCCGCCGCTTGCGGTGAGATCATTCTGGAACTTCTGACCCTTATG
>JAZMZW010000086.1:0-8544 GCA_045586205.1 Faecousia sp.
TACTCTGAAGGTTCTCTGTGCAGACCTTCTCCGCTATGGTGCAAAGGCACAGATCTTCAAGGGCTACCGCACCTTTGCACTGGCGGGTGCCAACATGACCGAGGCTCACAGAGCCTACCTCTCCGACATCGAAGCTGTCACCTTCGGCAACACCAACAAGGTGCTGAACGATCTTCCCGGCGCTCCCATTGCATGGGCAGGCAAGGGCTTGGATCTGGACAGCAAGGTTTGCCTGAAGTTCATCTTCAACCCCACAGGATATAACGGAGATCTGGCTGATTTGACACTGAAGGTCAGCTACAAGGATGTTTACGGGGAAGAAATGCATCTTACCCTCACGGATCCCTACGATTACAGCGGTAACGGTCTCCTCTACGCCTTTACCTTGGATGCCCTTCTGGCTTCCGAACTGCGTGAAGTGGTCTCCGTACAGATCTTCAACGGCGAAACTCCCGTATCCGCAACCCTTCAGTACAGCGCCGATACCTACGGCAACAACAAGAAGGGGGATCTTCTGGAGCTGTGCAAGGCACTTATCGCTTACTCCGACAGTGCTAAGCAATACTTTATTGCGTAATTGAATAGAATTACAGCAATGATTTTCCGAAAGGAAGAGGATAAGCTGTCGTAACATAGACATTTCCCAAATTCCTTTCGAATTGCATCACATTTCCGCATTTCAAATTGATTTATTTTTTCCTTCCTATTTGCAAATGATATAATTTATGCTATGATATACCTAAGAATCGTGAAGGAGGCATGCCTTATGAAAAAAACATTGTTGTTTGTTCTCTTGCTTGCACTGTTACTTCCTCTGCTTCCGCAATTCGGAGGAGAAGTTAAGGCCGCGGGCTACACGGATCAGGATTGGGAACAATTGATCCGCAACTATCAACGGGATCTGTGTGGCAGTGACGCAGTAGATTGGTCCGATCCCGATATTCAGAAAATTGTGGAAGTGAAAAATTCTTCCGGTTTGTCTACCTCAGGCATTGCCTGGCAGGGAGGACGGAGTTGGGTCAGCTTGGAGGCAAATCGCTCTAATCCCAACCGTATTTTCTGGAGTACGGATATTCTGGTAGAGGTAGCCAGTGACACCATGCGCAGGCAATTCATTCAGCTGTTCTATATGGCACAGTCTTACAATATCCCCGATGCAAGCTATACCTATAAGGATGGCACAGGGAAAATCGTGACTATGGAATTGTACCAAAATCCGGAATTCCGTGAGGCTATTTTTGACGGCTTAGAAAAGGGCTTGACCTTCTTCAATTACGACCGTTGGATCGCACAGCTCAACAGTCCCAATAAAGGAACGATTTACAATTGGTGGGACTGGGCATACGGGACACCTTATGAAGTGCTTCGCACCCTTCTGGCTATGTACCCTTATGAAACGGAACGGGAACGGAGCATTGCCAAGACCTACGCGGACAACAGTCAGCTTTTTATGGACAAAATGCGTCCTAATAATACGGGGAAAAATGACACTACTACTTTGGGTAACCGCCGAACAAGATTGAACATCTGCGCAATGGTTGCCGCCATCAATCGGGACGAAGCCCTCATGGAGGAGACCCGATACAATCTGTCTGATTTTATGTCAGAGCATTATGAATGGGAAGAAGGGGTACGCCCTGACGGCTCTTATATTTGCCATAACTACTGGCCTATGGAGGGTACTTACGGCACAGGTGTCATCGTGGAGCGTATTATTGCCACTTATTCTGCTATGGCCGGGACTGCCTTCCAGCCTCAGGGATCGGAGATTTTGGATGATTGGCTTCTGGAAGTTTTTCAGCCTGTTATGTATGAAGGCTTGCTAATGGCACCTTTCAACGGCAGATATCCTTGGAAATCTCGTGCCTATGGGCAGAATGTCCTCCGTGGTGCCTTGATCCTTGCAGACTCTGTGGATGCGGCATCAAATCTGCAACTCAAGCAATTTATCCGTTCCATGGTGCAGGAAGAAATCGTTGACGATACCAAGAAATCCTGCTCCGCCGCCATTGTGGCACTTTCGGATGTGAATTTGGCACAGAAATTGAAAGATATTGTGACGAATCAGTCCATCAGTGATGGCATCAGCACCTATGCCGCCATGCGTTACTGCACAGACCGTGCTGTTCAACATCGGGAGGACTACACCGTGGCATTGTCTATGAGTTCAACCAGAATTGCCATTCCGGAAAGCATCAACGGAGAAAACCGTGTTGGCTGGTATATGGGAGACGGCGCATTATTCCTGTATAATTCCGACTCCGATTATGATACGGATCTGTATAATGAAACCTATTTCCGCTTTGCCAACATGTATCGCGTTGCCGGCACGACAGAGGAGGACAGCACCCTTCGCCAGCCTTGGAGTAATCGAAATGCCTATTTCCCGGGCATGACATTCTCCTTTGATGATGCCACCAAAACACCCGTTTGGACACAGGATAAAAAGGCGGACGGAACAGAAGTCGCCACCTTTGTAGGCGGCTTAGAGCATGAAGAAGAGTACATTGTTGCGGCTATGGACTTTGAGGCCTACAGCTGGACAGAGGAAGAAGCCGCGGAGGAGGTTGCATGGATCAAGTCAACCTCTCAAAAGGATGAGACCGTAGAACGGAACAAGATGAAACAAGTTCTTGTATCCGACCTGACGGCTAAAAAATCTTACTTCATCTTTGATGATGAGATCGTGTGCGTCGGCTCTGATATTGATTTCAGCACCAGAGATTCTGTAGTCAATACCTATGTGGAAAATCGCAGACTTCTGGAGAAAACCACAACTAAGGGTACGACAGTCTACGGAACGGAAGACATTATTGTAGATGGCACTCTCTTAGAAAAAACCAATTCCTTTACAGAGCCTAAGGTTTACACCAATCCGCAGTGGGTACACGAGGAGAATTTCGGCGGTTATTATTTCCCTACAGGTGGAGAAGTCTATGTAAATAAAACCTTCCGTCAATCCTCCAAGGACGGAGACGATTCAAACGATGATTTTAACCGATTTAATGTTCATGCAACTGCAACCACAGAAAGTCATAGCTTTTTCGAGCTCTGGCTCAGCCATGGGAGCAAGCCTGTAGACGGAAGCTATAGCTATGTGATGCTTCCTGAAATGTCAGTGGAGGATACACAGGATTATTCTCTCGTCCCCGATGTGCAGATCGTGAAAAATACCAACGACATCCATGTGGTAAAGGAAAATACCTTGGGAATCACCGCTATGGTATTCTGGAAGGCCGGTACTTACGGCGATATTACTGTAGATAAACCCATGATCGTGACCATCCAAAACAAGGACGGAAAATACATTCTCTCCGCCTGCGACCCCACACAGAAGCTGACCACCGCAACCATTAAGATCAACCGCAACCTCAGTGCCACTTCTGTAGATGAGGAATTCACGGTCAGCGGTAGTGCGAAACCTGTCCTCACAGTGAATTTTACCGGCTCTTTGGGCAAAACTGTTTCTGCTGAATTTTCTATGAGTACGGTATCGGGCCTCATGTTTGACTTTGAAAACGGAGACAGATACAACAGCTATACCTACGGATATCAGGATTATTCCTCCGTAGACAAGTGGGCAACAGCCTATCTGGAAGGGAAGACCGCCAAGATTACCGACGGTAAGCTGGTACTGCCTCTGACCACCATGAAGGATGCGAACGGAAATATTACCGAATGGCGCACAAATATCGAGCCTTCCGACAGCGTATCCAATTACGCATGGTCTTCCACGATCAATAAGGCTAATCTTTTAAATTACAGCCCCTCAGAAGCGGAGATTTTCCAGATTCGTCTGAAACTGGATAATGTCACAGGGAACAACGGGAAAGATCCCTATGTTTCCCTAAATTATCTGGCTGAAGGGGAGCAGGCGTGGAGCAACTGGTCACCCGATAGTTACACAAATTACGAGGTCATCAAATTGCCCATAAACTCTGCCTGTCTGGATGGGGGAAGCCTGGAAGGGAAGTATGTGACCCTGACCATGTCCTTAGATGGGACGAAGTTCCAAAGCTATGCGAAGATCAAGGGTCTCATGTTCCAATTTGGCAACCTCAACGGAGGCAGTGTGACCGTTGACCATATCTACATTGGACCTAGAACGGAATCTTTGTACTTTGGTTTCGATAACAGCGGTAGCTCTCTGCGCTATTCTCAAGGGGCTTACGGTGGAGTGGATTACGATTCCCAAACTGCCGCCGCATGGGCTACAGCCTGTACCGGAGAGACCGGGGCTTATTTTACGGTAGACAATGAAGAAGGAACCCTCAGTTTCTACACCGGTATGGATCACTACGGAACGGCGGATTACGGTGCATACTTAGCTACCAGCTATCGGATGGGATCGTATGCATGGGTAGGCAACACCAACCGCCACAGTCTTTCCTTTGATCCTTCCGGATCGGAAATCGTGGAGATCCGCTTCAAGAGCGAGGATCTTCTGGCACACAGCGGAACAAGCCCTCGTTTGCTTCTTTTAAGCACACAGGAAACAGCCGGCGTCACCTCTGCTAACAATACCCTTTTCTCAAATTTCTCTGTAAAAAACGGAGAATATCAAACCATCCGTATTTACTTGGATGAAAGCGTGACCTCTGCGGACTATATCAAAGCTTTAGGCTTCCGCTTCCTGAATACCAGAGCAAAACAGAGCGGATCTTTTGCCAAGATCACTGTGGATTATATCTACATGGGGAAGATCGAAAATGCACCTTCCAATATGTATTTCGATTTCAGCAACGACACTTTGGCACAGGAGAGATACGCAACTACCGTCTATGAGAATGTGAATTACGATAAGGGTGGTTGGAGTTACAGCAATACCAGACTTGGCGCACCTTTGTTTGATGCAGAAGCCGGCACCATGTCCCTGACATCTCTTGCAGATGCGGCACAGGGGACGCTGTACATCCAATCCAGTGCCTCTTTACACAACCGTCTGAACCTTCATTTCAACCCCTCCGAGGTAGAGTATATTCAGGCACGCTTTAAGCTGGAAAACTTCAAAAAATACGGCAATCTTGCATTTGGTGTATATTATTATACAGGAGAAAGCCACAATTACTGTGGAAAGGATAACCTGAAAAATGCCTGTACCACCACCTACGCTTTGACAGAGGAGGATTTGACAAGTGGGGAGTACATTACAGTTACTCTTCCCGTTAACGCTGACTTCCTCAAAAAGGATAGGATCAGCGCCTTGCGATTGAACTTTGCCGGAATGGAAAGCATTGATAACGAGCATTTGGGTAAGATCACCGTAGATTACCTCTTTGTGGGAAAACAAGAAGACCTGCCCGCACAGGATGCTTTGTTCTTTGACTTTGGTAATTCCGAGGCAGACCGTATCCGCTACAGCAATCGGACATATTCCGGCTTGAACTTTGACAGAGAAACACAGCCTTATTGGGCACTGTATAATGCGGCATCCACGACAGACTTTACCATTGATAATGTAAATGAGAAATTGGTCATCAATGTAGCACCGAAGACCGCCGCCTATGCAGGGCCTTATCTGGAAACCACCGCCGTTCCCGGTACTTTCACATGGCGAAATGCAAGCTGTTTCTCTCTGAATTACATTCCCACCAACGGAGAATACCTGCAGTTACGCTTTAAGGTTTCGGATTGTCTGGCAACAAACGGAAAAGAGCCTACCATATATGTTCTCTATGTGGGAGAATATGACGGGGAGATCCAGAGAATCCAGACCATTAACCAAAGCTTTACCGTGAAAGCAGGGCAGTATCAGGTCGTGACCATTCCCTTGGACGAAACCTTCCGCAGTGCAGATCTCATTCGTTCCTTCGGTGTATGCTTCCAGAATATTTACAGCGAAACCAACGGCACGATTTCTCTGGACTATATGTATGTGGGACGGAAAGGAACACTGCCCATTGCCGATGAGCCCTTGTTCTTTGACTTTACCAACACCTACGAGGACTTGGTTCGCTATAATACAGAGATTTACGGTAATGTGAATTACGATGTCGGCTCATGGAGTTATAGCAACAGCAGACTGTCTGCACCTGTGATCGACAATGATGCAGGAACGCTGTCTGTTTCTTCCAAAGCAAATGCGGCCCAGGGGAGTCTTTATATCCAATCCAGTGCTTCACTGCATTCCGGCTTCCCCATGAAGTACGATCCCAAGGATGCCGAATATGTGCAATTCCGCTTTAAATTGGAGAACTTCAAATCCTACAATTCTCCTTATGTGGGTCTGTACTTCTACGCGGAGGAGATCTATAATTCCACAGGAAGCGACACCATCCGAAATGCGGCTACAGGAACCTATTCTCTTACAGAGGAGGACTTGTGTAGCGGGAAATATATCACAGTGACGCTTCCTGTCAGTACCGCTTTAAAAACCAGTGGCACAGTATCTGCCCTCCGACTGAATCTGTTTAACATGGAAAGCATGGACTCCGACCACTTGGGCAAGATCACCCTGGATTACATATTTGTAGGCAAAGAAAGCGAACTGCCGGTGGAGGATCATCTCTACTTTGATTTTAAGGATTCTGCTTCGGATCGGGATCGTTACAGCCGTCGAAATTACGGCGGATTGAATTTTGCACAATCGGAAAACAGCTATTGGGCAACTTTTACAAATGACTTTGATCCCTTCGGTGACGGCTCGGGGAACAATTCAGGAGACGATGCAACCAACCTCCGTGTGGATAACGGCGCAGGGACATTGGTAGTGGATGTAACCGGGGATTATACAGGAAGTGCCAATAATCCCGGCTACGGTCCTTATGTAGAAACAACTGCCAGACACGGTTATTATCCCTGGAGTACTGCCGCAAATATGAGTTTGCACTTTGAGCCGGGCACTGCGGAATATTTGCAAGTACGCTTCCGTGTGGACAATTGCACCGTTCCTTCCGGAAAGACACCCTCTGTAGCAGTTCTTTATGTAGGGGATTTCAATGGAACGCTGACCAGAATACAGAAAATTTCCAAAGCTTATACCCTTACAGCAGGGACTTATCAGATCTTGACCATCCCCTTGACCGATGAATTCCGCAGTGCAGACGAAATCAGATCCTTGGGACTCCGTTTCAATTCTATTATGAATCCGGAAGGTGGAACGGTTACTATCGACTACATTTATGCAGGACCTAAGAGCAAGCTTCCTACTCCTGTATATACAGTAAGCTTTGTGGATGAGAATGGAAAAGTCTTGGATGCTCAGCTTGTGAATAAGGGTGAAACAGCGGTATACGCAGGTGTCGTTCCCACAAAGGCTTATGATGCAAATTCTCACTATGCTTTTAAGGGCTGGGATAAGGCTTTAACTAAGATTTCTGCAGATACAACGATCACAGCAATTTTTAATGCAACCGTCCACAGCTATACCTATTCAAAGGTAGATACCAATAATCATAAGGCAAGCTGTACCTGTGGCTATAGCAAATCTGAGGGACATAGCTATTCTTATAAGGCTACCAAAGACCCGACTACCGCCGCAGCGGGCACACTGACAGGAACTTGTTCCATTTGTTCTCAGACAACCATGGTCACTCTGCCCAAGCTGAACACTGTGGATTACACTAAGACCACTATCAAGGCTCCCACTTGTACTGCCACCGGTACAGATAAGTACACATGGAAGACCACCACTTACGGCTCTTTCTACTTCAATGTGACCACCGACGCAAAGGGACACACTTCTGTTACAGATAAGGCTGTTGCACCTACCTGTACCGCAACCGGCCTCACAGAAGGCGCACACTGCTCTGTCTGTAAAGCTGTCCTGACTGCTCAGACCACAGTGGCAGCTTTGGGACATAACTACAACAGTGTAGTAACTGCACCTACTTGCACCGCACAGGGCTACACCACCCACACCTGCTCTCGTTGCTCTGACAGCTACAAGGACACTTATGTAGCCGCAACCGGTCACAGCTATAACAGCGGATCTATCACCACCCAGCCTACTTGTACCGCAACCGGCATCAAGACCTACACCTGTACAGTTTGTAAGGCAACCAAGACCGAATCTGTCCCCACCAAGGGACACACTGAGGTCACCGATAAGGCAGTTGCTCCTACCTGTACTGCTACAGGCTTGACTGAAGGCAAGCACTGCTCTGTCTGTTCCGAAGTCCTGACCGCTCAGGAAGTTATTCCTGCAAAGGGACACACCGAAGTCATTGACAAGGCTGTCTCTCCCACTTGCACTGCAACCGGTCTTACCGAGGGTAAGCACTGCTCTGTATGTAACAGTGTTCTGACTACACAGGAAGTTGTTCCTGCAAAGGGGCACACCGAACTGATCGACAAGGCTGTTGCTCCCACTTGCACCGCAACCGGTCTTACCGAAGGCAAGCACTGCTCTAGCTGTTCCGAAGTCTTGACTGCTCAGGAAGTTATTCCTGCAAAGGGTCATACCGAGGTCATTGATAAGGCAGTTGCTCCTACCTGTACTGCTACAGGCTTGACTGAAGGCAAGCACTGCTCTGTCTGTTCCGAAGTCTTGACCGCACAGGAAGTTGTTCCTGCAAAGGGTCACACCGAGGTCATCGACAAGGC
>JAZMZW010000087.1:0-9537 GCA_045586205.1 Faecousia sp.
TACGGTCATAGGTGATCTCGCCGGAGGCTAGATGAACAGCAATGGCGGCATTGATCACATCGCTTGCTTGATTGTCCACTTGGGTGCAGATCAGCTCCTCTGCCAGAGGTGCAAGATAACTGCGGAACACCAAGCTTGCGATGCCCATAAGGATCAAGGACATTGCCACCAGAAAACGCAAATGATTCCGTCTGTGCAGAGACATACAACATCACCTCAGAGATATGTATGCATCTGTCTCGGCGCAAATACATGATTTCTCGGAAGGAAATCAAAGCTTCTTCATTCTTTGGGAGGCGGTCACTGCCATGACACGCTTTGTGCCTACCTGATCGAAGGCGATCTCCAGCATGGCATCCCGTCCCATAGGCAGGACAGACAGTACCATTCCCCGGCCGAAGGCATCATGGAGGACCATATCCCCTTTGCGATACTCCGGTACAGCCACAGCAGGCTTGGAGGGAGAGACTGTAGTTTTGGTCATATTGCTCTGTCCGTAGCTCTTGGCATATGAGCCGTAAGAGCCGTTGCCGAAGGTCTGCGTATTGCCGTAAGAACCGTAGCCTTGATTGCCGTAGCCCTGGGAATAGTAAGCATGGGAGGCATTGGGACTTTGCTTTTTCAGCAGAAGCTCTTCGGGGATCTCACGGAGAAAACGGGAAGGCATATTGGCTGAGGTGCGACCGTATAGCATACGCTGTTTAGCAGAGGTCAGGTTCAGTTCTTCCTTGGCTCTGGTAATGGCTACATAGCATAGTCGCCGTTCTTCTTCCATTTCCTCATGCTCGCCGATACAGCGGAGACTGGGGAAGAGACCTTCCTCCATACCCACCACAAAGACTCTGGGGAATTCCAGACCCTTGGCAGCATGCATAGTCATCATAACCACGGCTTCTGCCTCTGCGTCGTATTGTTCAATATCCGTATACAGGGCGATCTCCTCCAAGAAACCGTTGAGGCTGGGCTCATCGGTGGTCTGTATATAGTTCACAAAGGAGGATTTCAATTCCTGTACGTTTTCCAGACGGGCACGGTTTTCCGGCTCGTCTTTTTCCTGCAGCATTGCCAAATAGCCTGTGCGGTGGAGCAGTTCTTCATAGAACTCCGGCAGGGGAAGGGTTTCCAGAAGCTGAGCGCATTCTTCAATGAGAATGGTGAAATTCATAAGCTTCTGAGCGCTTCTTTGCAGGGCAGGATAATTATAGGGATCGGAGATCACCTGATACATGGGCATCCCTGCGGCTGTGCTTTGCCGTTCAATGGTTTCCAGAGCCTTGGCTCCGATTCCGCGAGGGGGCTGGTTGATGATCCGTCGCAGACGCAGATCGTCCGCACGGTTATTAATGACCCATAAATAGGCCAGCATATCCTTGATTTCCGCTCTGTCAAAGAAACGGGTACCGCCGATAATGCGGTAGGGGATGCCGGAACGCTTGAAGGCTTGCTCCATGGCATTGGACTGGGCATTGGTGCGGTAGAGAATGGCATAATCCTTGAAGCTCTTTCCCTCTGCTTTTCCGGAAAGTATCTGATTGGCAATGTAATTGGCCTCGTCGTTTTCGCTGAGGGCTTCATAATGTACCAGAGGAGACCCGCTACCGTTGTTTGTCCACAGGCGCTTGCCTTTGCGCCCTCTGTTGTTGGCGATCACCGCATTGGCGGCATCCAGAATGCTCTGGGTAGAGCGGTAATTCTGCTCCAAGCGGATGAGTCTTGCTCCGTGATACTGCTGTTCGAAGCTGAGAATGTTCTCAATAGTAGCCCCACGGAAGCGGTAGATACTCTGATCATCGTCACCGACTACGCAAATGTTTTCGTGTCCCCCTGCCAAAAGGGAGGTCAGGAGATATTGCAGATGGTTGGTATCCTGATACTCGTCAACCAGTACATAACGGAACTTGTTCTGATAAGCCAAGCGAACTTCCTCAGAATTCTGGAGAAGCTCTACGGTTTTCAGAATAATATCGTCAAAGTCCAAAGCATTGCTGTTTTTCAGTCGCTTCTGGTACTCTTTGTAAACCTCTGCGATCCGCTTGAGGCGGAAATCGTCACCGGCATCAAAGGCGAAGCCGTCGGGATCTCTTTGTTTGTCCTTTGCAACGGAGATCAAATTCAAAACTACCTTGGGAGGGAAAATCTTCTCGTCCAGATTCCGCTCCTTCAGGATATCCTTAATGACTCTCTCGGAGTCGGAGGTGTCGTAAATGGTGAAGTCTGAGGTGTATCCCAGTCTGTCGATCTCCCGACGGAGAATGCGGCAGCAGGCAGAGTGGAAGGTCATTGCCCAAACATCATTCCCTTTAGGACCGAGCATATCCGCCAAACGGCTTTTTAATTCATTGGCGGCCTTGTTGGTGAAGGTAATGGCAATGATCGACCAAGGCGCAGCGGGATAGAGTTTGCATAGACTTTCGGCTCTTTCGTTATATTGGGGAACAGGCGAATTGACCAGTGACTCCAGAAATTCCACATCATTTTCCGTAATGAAGTCCGGGATCTCCGGGGAGTCAGAGCCACAACCGAAGCGGATGAGATTTGCGATCCTGTGGATCAATACAGTGGTCTTGCCGCTACCTGCGCCTGCAAGGAGGAGCAGAGGACCTTCCGTGGTCAATACCGCCTCCAACTGGCGGCGATTCATATTAGAAAACTGTTGCCCGATATAGCTTCTTCGAGCAGTCAAAAATCGTTGTTCGTAATTTCGATCCATCTTATATTCCTATCTACTTTCTCAAAATAGTCCTATTCTTCATACCCTATTATTTTATAACATTTTCCCCCGGAAAGGAAGAGGGAATTTTGAAATTTTATAATTTATTTCTCTTTGAAAAAGTGAACTTTACTCTGAGATTTCTTTGTGTGACCTTGCTATTTTTAGCATGTTATAGTATAATGCCTATTATAATTTTATGCTGAGATTCCTCAGCAAATGAATGAAGGGAACTGCCATTATGGGTGCAGACCCGGATATGGCACTGTCTTTTGACCGGAATACAACGGTCTCCGGTGATACTCGGCATAATATCAGGCCTTTAGGACCCTATGAGGATGCGGGGCTCAATGTCTATCTGGGAGCCTTCCGTACCAATAAATCCGGCACAAATACCAATAACGGTGACTATCGGGATATTTACAGAGTCACGGGCAAGACCATTGCCGACGGCAGTGCACTCCATGTAGAACTTCGCTTTACGGAAAGAGCATCCTTCTGCGTTAAGCCTACCAATACTCCCGGCAACTGGTTCTATCTGGGTCTGAACACTACAGATATCAATGTAGAAGAGGTCTATTATCAGTGGAACGAAAATACCAGTAGCAACACCTATGCGACCTTCTTTGCAAGCACTCCTTATATGGTATCTTCTTTCTTCTACCGCCTTCTGACGGATCTGGTCTATGTGGAAGATCTCTATGCCGCTATAGAGGAAGCTATGAGCCTTCTGCCCATGGATAGCCGTTATGATCCGGAAACCTACGAAGCCTTCCTTGCCTGTCTGGATGAGACTATGAACCTTTATACCACCTATAACGGAGTGTCTCAAGGCAGTGAAGGTGCCGCCAAGGCAAGCCGTAAGTCAGTGGAAGCACAGGCTCTGAAGCTACATTCCTACATCAGCGAGCTTCGGATCAATGCCTCTGCAAATGAAGGACAGGATGGCAAGGAGATCCGCTACTTCAATGCCAATCTGTACAAATGGGATGCTGTCAATGTGAACACAGCAGTCCACAGTCTCAATGACGGTCAGGCGGAGGATCACGGCTTCTATTTCCACGGAAGCACAGGCGCAGTCACGGTTCCTGCCTATAATACATGGAACAGTACCCAACATGCGGAGGTCATGAACCTATTCCATGGAGTATCCAATGTAAATGTCCAATCCTTTGGCATTTATTCCGGTCTTGCGGCGGAAGATTTGACCCAAGCTACCAATCCTCCCTTTAACAATGACATTTTGGCCGTGCAGGGCTTCTGGGGCGAGGAGAGCATAGACAACATTGTGGATGTGTACAACTCTGTCAGTGTGCCTTTTATCTATGATCCCTCCACAGGCTATTACACCCTGAACAGTGATAAATACGGTGTGTACTTCCAAGGACAGCCAGCAGATGGGGGCGTTCTGAGCATTGCGGACAAACCCACTGTGGCCTATGTCAGCACTTCCAACTTCCCCGATGCCACGAATCTCGAGGGGAAAGACGGCATGCGCTTTTATGATGCGGAAGCTCGATATTGTACCGGATTCCAGCCTTTTGCATCCATGCAATACAAGACTGCCTTAGGCTTCTCCTCCGATGTGGATCTGGAAACAGAGGGGCCCTCTGTCATAAAGGGCTACCTTATTGGAGGCTTGGCACAGGAGGCAAATGCTTCGGAAATTTATCGTTATAAGTATAACAATCTTGGTAATATGACCTGGAGTGCAGGTATGCAGCTTGCAGTAGACTTCCTCATGACCGAGGACGGCAAGGTGACCACTCCCGACGGTAGCTCCAGAGAGGATGCAGTCTTTGAATTCTCCGGAGATGATGATGTTTGGGTCTATATTGACGATAAGCTGGTTTTGGACCTCGGTGGTATCCACGGGGAAATAGAAGGTGTCATCAACTTCGCAACCGGTGATGTGACCGTTAGTTCCGAAAAGTATAACCGTGTCCATGACAAGAATCCCAATGGCTACGGGCAGACGGCTCCTGAAGGCATTACTTATACCATTACGGAAATTGATGCCACACAAGGCGCTAATCTCCATCACGGCTCTGTCCAAAACACTGTGGTCAACGGCGTGGATCTTGGTAAGGGCGTGATCTATCAGAAGAATCTCTATACAGAGGTCATGAAGCAAAGCGTTTCCGATTTTGCCATGGATGGCAGTCATACCCTCAAGATCTTCTACATGGATCGTGGCAAGGGCAAAACCAATTGCATGATCAAGTTTAACCTGACCAGTACCGATGTACTCTCTGTAGAAAAGAAAATCGACCCTAATTATAATGGGGATGGGAATAAGCCTATTTCCGCCTCTACCATGTCTTACCTCAATGAGCTGGACTTTGGCTTTACTCTTACCAGAGATACTGCTCCCGTTGCCTATTATCCCTACAGCATTTTTGATAAAAAGGGTGCTTTTGTGGGAAGCGGAGAAACGGATCGCATGGGTCATTTCACATTGAAGAATGGCTTGCGAGCAGAATTTGCAAACTTGCAGTTTGAAGGGCAGGACTATTTGCTTACGGAGGATACCTATGATTCTACCCCTGAATCTTCTAAAATCAATCCTTATATGAAGCTCCAGTGGCGGGCATCCAATTGTGCTACCTCCGATGCATCTGAGCGTACCAACTTGAGTGTGGATACTCTGACCTCCGGGAAATGGGTAACTGTCACTCTGAAGATCCCCAAAGAAAATCGTAATCTTCACAGCATTATGGGTATCCGTCCTTATTTCGGAGGCCTGGAAAGCTTGTCTCCGGAACAGCAGGGACAACTGTATGTGGACTATATTTATATTGGACCCGATGACCGACCGGATCAGGTCTACGGCTATGACAGCCACTACAATGATGATACTACCTATTCCGATGGCACGAGCCTCTTTGTGGAAGGCTCCGGCGTGAAGACGGAAAGCAACACGGAGAAGTACACGGAGGCGAGCTTCACCTTTACGGGAACAGGCTTTGATATCATCAGCCGTACAGGTGCGAAGCAGGCAACCATCCGTCTGGAGGTCAAGAACTCCAAGGGTACGGTTGTCAAGTCCATGACCGTGAACAATAAGGGTGAGTTGGAACTTTACCAGATCCCCATTGTATCTGTCCAAGGCTTGACTCACGGAACTTACACTGTGACCCACTGGGTCAATCAGGCGGTGGACTCGGGATTTGCCTTCTTACAACGTGGAGGAGAATTCTATTTCGACGCTGTCCGTATTTATAATCCCATCAACGCTACCCACAGCGTCACTCCGGTGCAGAAAACAGCTAACAAGAATTATAAGTTGGATCGTGAGGCCTTCCAACGGATCAAGGAGATCCGCAACATCCTTCTTACAAAGCCGGAGTTTGATGCCCTTTCCGACACTGTGGAAGGTGCGGTGTTTGTAGATGTGAATTCTTCGAATGTATATCCGGACACCGGTACGGTGGAGAATCCCTCAACGGACTATTACACCACAGAGGTGGAAACCTACAACAAGATCGGTCCTAAGAACGAGGTTTATCTTGCACCAAATCAGGCTGTAGCCTTCAATCTAAAGGTCAGTACCAACACTATGGTTGCCAGTCTGGACATTGGCGCAAAGACCATTGACGGAAGCTCCGGCACTTTGAAGATCGGTATTCTGGCAATGGATGAAAACCGTCAAATGACCATTGAAACCTATCAGACCGTGAACATCAGCAGTTCCACAGCACAATATTGGGAATTGGATCTGACGGGTGTGCAATTCAAGGCCAAGGAAGACGGCTATTATCAGCCTCTGTATTTGGTGTTCTACAACACATCTTCTGTGAAGAGCAATGCATCCGTTTCCCAAAGCGTGATCTCTCTTACAGATGTGAAACTGGGCTTCATGAGCAGTCCTGCGGGAGAAATGGATCAGGACAGCAGCGGGGACACCGAGATTCAAAAACGCAATGCAGAGGAACCGGAAGAAGGGGAGATCTTCTTCCAGGTAGACGGAAATACCATTCCTGCCACAGAAGCTTTCATCCATGCTGTGAGCAAGACGGAAACACCCCTCGTGGACAATGGCACTCGCATTCTTCACAGTCTGGATCTGGCGGCCGACATCTCCCTGAACTATGCAGTGCCGAAGGCTGATCTGGCAGGCTATGACAGCTTCTATCTGGAATGTGAGATTCCTGTTTACACACAGCAGGGACATATGGAAGATGAGCCGATCCGTATCGAGGGTCGGGAAGTAGGGGAATTCTACTATTTCACCCTCCAAGGTCTGACTGCGGTGCAGATGAATGACTCCATTACCGCACAGCTGCATATGTTCAAGGGTGTGGAGGAATACTACACTGCCGTGGACACTTACAGCATCGCAAGCTATGCTCTGGCACAGCTGAACAAGAACAGTGCTTCCGATCCGCTTAAGACCCTGTGTGCAGACCTGCTGGTCTATGGCGCAAAGGCACAACTTTACAAGGATTACCGTACAGACAGCTTGGTGGATTCCTTGCTGACCCGGACTCACAGAGACTATTTGTCCGATTTGGAAGCAGTATCCTTCGGAAATGTAAACCTTAGTCTGTCGGATCACCCTGCGCCCACTGTAAGCTGGGCAGGCAAGGCTCTGGATCTTAACTATAAGGTCGGCATCAAGTACATCCTTAATCTCGGCGCTTACCAAGGAAAGCTTGAAGATCTGAGCCTCCACCTTTCTTATGTAGATATGGACGGACAGGCACAGACCGTTGTTCTGACGGAGCTTGAGGAATACAGATCCGATGTATCCCTGTATTCCTTTACCTTTGACGGCTTGCTGGCGGCAGAACTACGTAGCTCTGTGACCGCACAGGTCTATTGCAAGGATCAGCCTGCTTCTGTCAGCCTCCGCTACAGTCCCGATACCTACGGTAACAACAAAACCGGCACTCTCGGTGACCTGTGCAAGGCCCTCTTCGCCTACAGCGACAGCGCCAAGATCTACTTCGCAGAATAACACCCTTTCAAAACCTATCCCACAGCCCCCATCGGCATCCGACCTTCAAAAGTCGGATGCCGATTTTTTCACGAGGAAGTACCAAATATTCCCCTTGACGAAATTAGGGAAATGCAATATACTGTATGGCATGAGTTTGAAAGGAGCTTTTCACATGATTCGAGAAGCCGGAATTTTATTATCTGTTACCAGCCTGCCCTCCGATCACGGTATTGGCTGTTTTGACAAGGCAGCATATGACTTTGTGGATTGGCTTGCTGAGGCAGGGCAGTCCTATTGGCAGATCCTTCCTCTGGGAGCTTCCAGTCACGGGGGATCCTATGATTCGCCCTATCAGTCGTATTCCGCCTTTGCGGGCAATCCCTATTTCATCAGCTTGGATGCCTTGGTGCAGGAGGGAGTTCTTCTGCAAGCGGAGGTTGATGCCATCTCTTGGGGCGAGTCCGACTCTGCGGTGGACTATGATATTCTCAACAAGTACAGACTGCCGCTCCTGCGCAAAGCTTACGAGCGTAGCCATGTGACTACCATACAAGGCTATGTGGATTTCACACGGGAGAATCACTGGTGGCTTGAGGACTATGCCCTTTTTATGGCGGTGAAGCAGTTCTTTGGTGACCGGGGATGGATGCATTGGCCGGAGGATATCCGTATGCACTACGGCTATGCGATGGATTATTACAGAGAAAAGCTGTATTTTGAGATCGAGTTCCACAAATATCTCCAATATAAATTCTTTGAGCAGTGGAGCAAACTGAAGGCTTATGCCAACAGCAAGCATATCCGCATTGTGGGGGACATTCCCATTTATGTTTCTCCCGACGGATCCGATGTGTGGGCGTATCCGGAACTGTTCCAATTGGATGAGACCCATCTTTCCACCCGTGTAGCGGGCTGTCCTCCCGATGATTTCAGTGCTGACGGACAGATTTGGGGCAATCCTCTCTACCGCTGGGACTATCACAGGGAGCAGAATTACCACTGGTGGGTCACCCGTATGTGGTACAGCTTCCAACTGTATGATGTGGTTCGGATTGACCATTTCCGTGGCTTTGATGAATATTTCTCCATCCCTGCGGAAAGTACTACTGCCCTGGATGGCAGATGGGAGAAAGGCCCGGGCATGGAGCTGTTCCGTGAATTGGAGCGTCAACTGGGCAAACGGGATGTGATCGCAGAGGATCTGGGCTTTATGACCCAGGGAGTACGGGATCTGGTCAGAGACAGCGGATTTCCCAATATGAAGGTCTTGCAATTCGGCTTTGACCTTAAGGATATCTATGGCACGGGAGATCATTTGGTACACAACTTCAATAACAACTGTGTGGTCTATACAGGCACCCATGACAACGAAACTCTTGCAGGCCGGATCGGCGGTATGAGTCCCGAGGAATTGGAATATGTCCGTGGTTACCTTGGACAGGAGCGCACGGGGATCAAGAAGCTCCCCGGTAAGCTCATTGACCTTGCAATGATGAGTGCCGCAAGGATCTGCATTATTCCCTTGCAGGACTGGATGGGCTTGGATAACTCTGCCCGTATGAATACTCCAGGTACGGTGGGGAACAACTGGGCATGGCGTCTGCGTCCCGATCAACTGCCCCAAGGACTGGAGGAGCGGATCTTTGCCACAAGCGCCCGTTACGGCCGTATCAATTGGAATACCCTTGAAAAGAAAAAACAAGAATCCTAAATTTCCACCCCTCCGTAGAGCATTCCCATCTGCGATTAGTGTAAAATAATAATTGGCAAAACCCGAAAATTTCGGAGGAAATAAAAAAGAGGAAGAACCGAAGTCCTCCCTCTTGCCACGCTATGATATATTGTAAATGACCAAATAAACAAGAATCGTGGTGGCAAGTATGAA
>JAZMZW010000088.1:0-9753 GCA_045586205.1 Faecousia sp.
AGGGTCATACCAAGGTCATCGACAAGGCAGTAGCACCCACTTGTACCGCTACCGGCCTGACCGAGGGCAAGCATTGCGCTGTATGTAACAGCGTTCTGACTGCACAGGAAGTTATTCCTGCAACCGGTCACACCGAGGTTATCGACAAGGCGGTTGCTCCCACTTGCACCGCAACCGGCCTTACCGAAGGCAAGCACTGCTCTGTATGTAACAGTGTTCTGACTGCACAGGAAGTTGTTCCTGCAAAGGGCCACACCGAAGTCATCGACAAGGCGGTTGCTCCTACTTGTACCGCAACCGGTCTTACCGAAGGCAAGCACTGCTCTATATGCTCCGAAGTCCTGATCGCACAGGGAGTTATTCCTGCAACCGGTCATACCGAGGTCATCGACAAGGCGGTTGCTCCCACTTGCACCGCAACCGGTCTCACTGAAGGCAAGCACTGCTCTGTATGTAACAGTGTTCTGACTGCACAGGAAGTTGTTCCTGCAAAGGGCCACACTGAAGTCATCGACAAGGCTGTTGCTCCCACTTGCACCGCAACCGGTTTGACTGAGGGTAAGCATTGCTCTGTATGTTCTGAAGTTCTGATCGCACAGGAAGTTGTTCCTGCAAAGGGACACACCGAAGTCATCGACAAGGCAGTTGCTCCCACTTGCACCGCAACCGGCCTTACCGAAGGCAAGCACTGCTCCGTATGTAACGAAGTCCTGACCGCTCAGGGAGTTATTCCTGCAACCGGTCATACCGAGGTCATTGACAAGGCGGTTGCTCCTACCTGCACCGAAACCGGCCTGACTGAAGGCAAGCACTGCTCCGTATGTAACAGCGTTCTGACTGCACAGGAAGTTATTCCTGAAACCGGCCATACCGAAGTCATCGATAAGGCAGTAGCTCCCACTTGTACCGCAACCGGTCTCACTGAAGGTAAGCATTGCTCTGTATGTAACACCATTCTGACCGCACAGGAAGTTGTTCCTGCAAAGGGACACACCGAAGTCACCGACAAGGCGGTTGCTCCCACTTGCACCGCAACCGGTTTGACTGAAGGCAAGCACTGCTCTGCATGTTCCGAAGTTCTGATCGCACAGGAAGTTGTTCCTGCAAAGGGACACAATGAGGTTATTGACAAGGCAGTTGCTCCCACTTGCACCGCAACCGGTCTGACCGAAGGCAAGCACTGCTCTGTATGTTCCGAAGTCTTGACTGCACAGGAAGTTATTCCCGCAACCGGTCATAGCTATACTTATGAGAAGATCGACGGACAGACGCACAAGCAGGGCTGTGAGAATTGCGACTTCAACGAGGTCCAAGAACATACCTTCGTGGATGGTTCTTGTATCTGTGGAGAAGTGGAGGAGAAGGAAGCGGTTCTTGATCCTTCCATTAAGATTGGTCACAGCTTGAATTTGGCAAGTGATATTTCCATTAACTTCGGCGTAGCAAAGACCCTGCTGGCAGGCTTTGACATGAGTACCGTTTATATGGAAAGCACTGTTGAGGTCTATGAGGGCGAGGAGTACAAGGGTACGACCACCGTCCGCATCGACCCCGTAGACAGCGGTTACTATTTTTATTTTACATTGACGGGTCTTACCGCTGTGCAGATGAACGATACCATTACCTCTGTCTTCTACGGCACCAAGGACGGACAGCCCTATTACTCCAATGCGGATGTGTACAAGATCGCCGATTATGCCTATTCTCAATTGAACAAAACCTCTGCTCCCGATACGTTGAAGACCCTCTGTGCCGACCTTCTCCGCTACGGTGCAAAGGCGCAGATCTTCAAGGGCTATCGCACCTCTGATCTTGCAGATTCTAAGATGACGGAAGCACATATGGCATACCTGTCCGACATTGAGACCGTCACCTTCGGCAATACCAACAAGGTGCTGAACGATCTGCCCAACGCTCCCATTGCATGGGCAGGTAAGGGCTTGGATCTGGATAGCAAGGTTTGCCTGAAGTTCATCTTCAACCCCGCCGGCTTCAGCGGTGATTTGGCAGATCTGACCTTGAAGGTCAGCTACAAGGATCTCTTTGGAGAAGAAATGCATCTGACCCTCACAGATCCCTACGATTACAGTGGTAACGGCCTCCTCTATGCCTTCACTTTGGATGCCCTCTTAGCCTCCGAGCTGCGAGAGGTGGTCTCCGTCCAAATCTACCACGGCACCACCCCCGTCTCTGCCACTCTCCAATACAGCGCCGACACTTACGGCAACAACAAAAAGGGCGACCTGCTTGAATTGTGTAAAGCCCTGATCGCCTACAGTGACAGTGCAAAGGCCTACTTTGTGGCAAGCTGACTGTTTTTGAAATGGACAATGAATCCAAGTTGAAAGTTGACAGTGGACAGTGGAAAGTTTTCGTAATTGAAAATACAAAATTGCCTTGGTTGTCAATTTTGCACAGTCAATCAATCACCTTCGTAGCAACCATCACCGACGGTTGATGCAGGCACTCTCATCATCCAATGAATTAAAACCAAAGGTAGGGACTTCCAATAAGCGGCTTCCTCTGACGAGGAAGCTGTCGCGGAGCGACTGAAGGAGAGAAAAGCTTCCAAGCTTGTACGAATTGACGATAAATCGTACAGACCTTCGGCTTTCTTCTCTCCTTCCGGGCGACCCCCACCTCCCTCATCAGAGGGAGGCACTAACTTGCAAGCCCCTACCTACGAAAATAATCATTCACATCACTGATAGTTCCTGCATCGCCGATCATTGATGGTTGATGCAGGCACTACAGGGACGGAAAACAGCATATAAACGCACACACTAACCGTAGGGCAGCTTGCCCTACGATCGGTGCATGCTTCCGAAGACAAGCTAGGCAGTAATTGAAGTGCCATCTACGCCGATCAAAGATGGTTGCTACATATTCTTACGGCAGCTTGCCCTACGATGGGTGCATGCTTCCGAAAACAAGCTAGGCAGTAATTGAAGTGCTATCAGTAAGCGAAGCGACATCTCTTCCGAAGGAAATATTACTTCCACCGCACCTCAATCAACGCACCAACCCCTTGCCTCTCCCAAAGGGAAAGCCAAGGGCTTGTGCAAATTTTAAATCCCATCGACGCAGTCGATCCATCAATGATTCATTCTTCAATCTACATTATTCATCATTCATTACAATTCCAATATGACCAGACACACAGACCACCGATCCCTCTACGGCATCGGTGGTCTGTGTTTTTCGAATTCCCCTGTACATACCCATGTCTGCAACCCCCCTTTTTGAGAAAAACAAGAAATTTCGGGAATTTTCGGAATAGGGACAAATGTCCTAGACAGGCTTACAGGGATCTGCTATAATAAGCACCCTGTTAGTGATACTGTTGGATGATTGATTTTTTGGAGGATGCCATGACAGAAAAACAGTTATTCGGTAGATTTCCCCGCCTTGCGGATTGTGATCCCGGCAGAAAAGAACAACTGATCCACTATCTCACTCCGGCACCGGAAGGTCTGCTGGAGCATTTCGCCGTGGAGGAAATCCCGGGAGATACGGTCTTTGTACGGGAAGGCTCTCCCGCCTCTTGGGTCTATCTTCTGGCAAGAGGCTCTTTGAACGCTGTGGATTATCGGGTCTGCGGTGTGGAGTATGAATTCATGCAATTTGCAAAAATCTATGCTTTGGGCGCAATGGAGATCCTTATGGAGCGGAAAGACTATTGCACTACCCTGAAAACCCAAGGGCCTTGTCTTATGATCCGCATTCCCAGAGAGTCTTTTGAAAGCTGGCTCATGTCCGACATTCAGACCCTGCGTTACGAGTCCAAGCTCATGGGAGAGCATCTTCTGGAGGAGGGCCGTCGCAGTCGGATCGATATGTTCCTGCCGGGCCCCGAGCGTCTGGCGAAGATCCTGATCCGCCAGTACGAGACCCGCAGTGTGAAGGGCGTCCTCAGCACCAGAGGCAACCGTCAGGATCTTGCCAATGCCACGGGCTTCAACATCAAAACCGTCACCCGTGCCATCAAGAGTCTGGAGGATGCCGGCCTGATTACCAGGAAGGAACGGAGCATCACCGTCAACGAGGAGCAATACCGCAGACTGAAGGAATTTGTGGATAATATGGTCGCTTCCGAGGAAGAGTAAAAGAGTCCCTCACATTGTGAAATTTGTAAGTTACAGAAGATCCCTTCTGTATAGAAAACAACATATTTTGGAGGATGGAAACATGAAAAAGCTTTTGACACTGTTGCTGGTATTGGCAATGCCCCTGTCGCTTTGTGCCTGCGGTGACACAGCAGAGCCGGGTGACGGATACAGGATCGCCATGGTCACCGGTTTGGGAGATATTACCGACCGATCCTTTAACCAGTCTACTTGGGAAGCCATTGAGAAATTCAGCAAGGATTATGAAAGCAACATCCGCTATTATATGCCCACATCCGATGACAATGCCGCAAGGATCGCCGCTACGGAGCGTGCCATTGCTGAGGGCTACGATGTGATCGTCTTCCCCGGCTACACCCACGGCGCAACCATTGCAGAGATCTCCGGCAGATATCCGGAAGTTCGCTTCATTGCTTTGGATGTGGCAGAGAATGACCTCCTTGCCCCCGCTGTGGAGGCACAGGGGCAGAGCTATGATTATGTTCCCGAAAACTGGGATCTGCCCTCTCTTGTCCATATGGACAATGTCTACTGCGCCCTGTTCCGTGAGGAGATCCCCGGCTACATGGCAGGCTATGCCGCAGTGAAGCTGGGTTACCGCTCCCTGGGCTATCTGGGAGGTACGGCAGTTCCCTCTGTCATGCGCTACGGCTACGGCTTTGTGCAGGGCGCAGAGGCCGCCGCTTCCGAGCTGGATGTGGCGGTGGAGCTGAAGTATGCCTACGGCAACCAGTTCTACGGAGACAGCGACATTACCGCCGCTATGGACACCTGGTATCAGGACGGTACGGAGCTGGTCTTCTCCTGCGGTGCGGCGATCTGGACCTCTGTTGCAGAGGCCGCCAAGAAGGCGGGCGGCAAGATGATCGGCGTGGATGTTGACCAGAAGGCCACCATCGACGGCATGTACGGCGAAGGTATGACCCTGACCTCTGCCATGAAGGGTCTGGCAACCGCCACCTATGACACTCTGGTAGATGCTCTGGTCAAGGACAATTGGAACAGCTACGCAGGACAGATCCGTGCTTTGGGGCTGGTGTCCGAGGATCCCGAGGCCAACTATGTAGGTCTGGCTCCCACCACTCTCTTTGAGGAAGGGAAGTTCAGCCGTGCAGACTATGAGGCTCTGGTCAGTGCCATTTACAAGGGCGAATTGAGCATTTCCGCCGATGTATCTGCTCAGCCCGATACCTCCCATGTCAGCGTCCGTTGGCTGGGAAATCTGAAATAAATCACAATGTATGAGGGAAAGGGGAGGTAAAAGACCCCTTTCCCATACTTTTTTGTAAAATCAGGAGGTATACTGCTGTGAAACGAAACACTCGCACCCTTCGTCCGGAGTCCGGTCTGGATACGGCACTGGCATCCCTGCTGTGTGTGCTGGCAGGTCTTTTGCTGGGCTTTGGAGTTCTTCTGCTGATCGAGCCCTCCGGGGCAGTGGAGGGCATCGGCTCTATTTTGCTGTCATCCTTCCGCATGCCCGGTCAGCTGATGTACAAGTATTTGGGACAAACGCTGGTCAGGGGAACACCCCTGCTTCTGTGCGCCCTGTCTGTGATCCTTGCCCAAAAGGCAGGCATCTTCAACATCGGTGTGGCAGGGCAGTATACCGCCGGTGCCTGTATCTGTCTGTACAGCGCCCTTGTGTGGAAGCTTCCCTGGTATGGCTGTCTGCCCTTAGCTGTGGCAGTGGGTGGGATTTTGGGTGCGATCCCCGGTATCCTGAAGCTTTACCGCAAGGTGAATGTGGTAGTGTCCGGGATCATGCTCAACTGGATCAGCCTCTACCTGACGAACTGGATCCTGGATCGGGTCAAACAGCCCTCAGGTCCGGATACTCTGGGACTGCAGGGAACAAACCCCTCCGCACTCCTGCCCCAAATGGGCTTGCCTAAGCTCTTCGGAGGAGAAAAAACCGTGACCATCGCCATACTTCTGGGACTTATGGCGGCAGTGGGTCTGTGGGTACTGCTGAAGAAGACTGTCTTCGGTTATGAACTGAGAGCCGTCGGCAACAGCCCTGCCGCCGCCCGTTATGCAGGCATGGGGGAAAAGCGCATCCTCATACAGAGCCTGATGATCAGCGGGGGACTTGCAGGTCTGGGTGCGGCCTGTCTGTACCTGTCCGGCATTGAAAATTGGAAGACTACCGCCACGGTACTGCCCTCCGTGGGCTTCTCTTCCATTGCCGTTGCCTTTCTGGGTGGCTTAGACCCTCTGGGGGCTTTGGCTTCTACCTTTTTCATCCAGCACATTACTATGGGTGGAGGCAATCTGGATCTGCGGATCTATTCTCCTCGGATCACGGAGCTGATCTCCGGCCTGATCATTTACCTCTGCGCCTTTAGCGGTTGCTTCAAGCTGTGGCTGAGGCAGCGGCGCAGAAGACTTGCGAGCCTTGAGGGGAGGGAATAAGCATGATCCCTTTGGTACAGTATACGTTGTTGTTTTCCTCTGTGCTTCTTCTGGTGGCACTGGGAGGCTGTTTCTCCGAGCGTAGCGGTGTGGTGAACATCGGTCTGGAGGGCATTATGGTCATGGGCGCACTGGGTGGTGCCTTGGTTTTGAAATATATGCCTCCTCGGGTAGGGGGGCTTGTGCTGCTCCTCAGTGCCTCTGCCGCCGCGGCTCTCATGGGCATGCTGTGTGCCTGCCTGCTGGGTGTGGCGGCCATCCGCTTCCGTGCGGATCAAACCCTCACGGGAACGGCAGTCAATATGCTGGCAGCTGCCGCCGCTACCGTAGGGGTCAAGGCACTGAATTCCTCCCTGTCCGGTGGCAGGGACACCACCTCCGACATTGCTTATACGGAAACCCGTGAGCTTCTGACCCTGAAGCTGGGTAGTTTGGAGATCAGCGGCTTCCTGATTCTGGCACTTGTGTGTCTGGTGCTTTCCTATATTGTCTTATACAAGACCTCCTTCGGTCTCAGACTCCGTGCCTGTGGGGAGCATCCTCAGGCCGCAGACTCCGCAGGGATCTCCGTCAGCGGTATGCGCTACAGGGGAGTGCTTCTGTCCGGTGTTCTGGGCGGTTTCGGTGGCATTGCCTATATTACCGCCGGTGTCAGCCTGTGGAAGTTTGAAAACGGGGTAGGGGGCTTCGGCTTCCTGGCAATGGCACTGATGATCTTCGGTGGATGGCATCCCCTCCGCATTGCAGTGGCTTCGGTGCTTTTCGGCTTCTTCCGAGCCTTGGGCAATGTCTATATGGGCTTTCCCTTCCTCAGTGAGTCGGAGATCCCCGGAGTGATCTACCTGATGCTCCCCTATGTGATCTCCCTCCTTATCCTGACCTTCAGCTCCAACACCTCCCGCGCCCCCAAAGCCGCCGGCATCCCCTACGACAAAGGTCTCAGATAATGGACGGTGATTCCGAGTTGATAGTTGAAAGCGGAAAGTTTTTTGTAATGGACAATGGACAATGGACAATGAATGTATCGACTGCGTCGATGTAATTTGAATTTTTATTGCCATAATAATAGCTGAAAGCAACTTCCGACCGCTTGTGTCGAAGGTTGCTTTCGTTTTGTTCGTTATAGGCTATAGCTAAAGTTTCAGATTTAGGAAACTATCCACTTTCCACTGTTAACTGTCAACTTTCCGTATGGCTTCCAGTGTCAGTTGCACTTCCTCTTCCGTGGTGTTTGGGCCTATGGAGAAGCGCACCACGCCTCCGGGGAAGGTGCCAAGGGTCTTGTGGGCAGAGGGGGCGCAGTGGAGACCGCAACGGGTCAGGATGCCGAAGCGCTGTTCCAGCTCGTCGGATACCTCTGCATTATCTCTGTGGAGAAAATCCAGTGCAATGACCCCCACTCGTTTGTCCGTGCCTTTAGTCCCTACGATCCGCACATGCTCCATAGAGGCCAGTCCTTGGAGGAAGCATTCCGTGAGCCTATGCTCTTTCTGCCTGCGCTCGGAGAAGGTTTTTGTGACATATTCCATTGCTGCAGACCAGCCGTAGATCCCCGGGAGATTGGGTGTGCCGGACTCAAAGCGGTCGGGCAAATAGGGGGGAAGCTCCTCGGAGTCGGACATGCTTCCCGTACCTCCGGCTATCAGAGGCTCTAAGGACTTGGCAAAGTCCTCCGACAGAAGCAATGCTCCGATACCCTGCGGGCCTAACAGCCCCTTGTGACCGGGAACAGCAAGGGCGCTTAAGCCCAGAGCCTCAAAATCAATGGGAATATGTCCTGCGGTCTGGGCGGCATCCAGTACAAAGGGGATCTTGTGAAGTTTACATAATTCTCCGACCCTTTGGGCATCCTGAATGCTTCCGCACACATTGGAGCCATGGCACAGTACCAGCAGACGGGTGTTGGGGCGCAGGAGACCTTCGATCTTGTCTATGCAAAGATAGCCCTGTTCATCACAGGGGATGCGGTCAAATTCGATCCCTGTCTGTACCAGAGGGCGCATGACCGCATTATGCTCCATAGAGCTGACCAGCACATGATCTCCGACCTTTACACTGCCTTTGATGGCAAGATTCAAAGCGGCGGTATTACCGCTTGTGAGGATCACACGGGTGGGATCGTCATGGTGGAAAAATTCACTGAGCTGTTCCCTCAGGGTCAGGGTCTGCAGTCCCGCTTCCATCGCAGGGCCGTAGACACTGCGGTTGATGTTTACACCGATTTGGTTAACATAATATTCCATTGCCTGTCCCACTCCCGGAGCTTTGGGGAAGGAGGTGGCGGCATTGTCCATATAGATCATGGGAAGCTCCTTTTTTATCGCTTGAAATAAATAATATGTCCGTCTTCCGTGGAGAAATACACATCCTTAAAATCGGGATTTTCCGGTGCATCCTTCACGGGTCTTTTTTTATAACGAACCATGCAGACCCCATTGGTGTGGAGCAGAGCCAGAACAGGCTCCCAACCTATGGGGATCAGGTTGCATAGTTCCAGATCTTCCACAATGTCGTTGGCATAGTTGGTAATGCGGATGTTGTTGTTGATGGGGGTGGTGGTGACCCGCTTCTTCACCAGCTTTTGCAGGGCTTTGTTACGGTAGGATTCAGCAGTGCTGATCTGTACCCGATGGAGCTTATCCTTTTCCTTCCATGTAACATCTCCGCATTGGTGGGGCAGGGAGAATATGCCGATCCGCAGGGGATCATGGCGTAGCTTTTCTTCCGGCTTGGAATTATGCTTATAGCACCAATAAGCAACCGATACGAGGATCATAATAAAGAGGAATACAGCAATGGGATCGGATAACAATTCGAGCATAGGAACCTCCTTTCCTCAAAAGCGGACATATACACAAAGGCCTGCTGCCGATCAAAAGACCATGCAACAGGCAGATATGGTGACCCGCTGGAGATTCGAACTCCAGACCCATTGCTTAAAAGGCAATTGCTCTGCCTGCTGAGCTAGCGGGTCATATAGATATAAAAAAAGATCGGAGCAAAGCGGACTTCGCTCCGACATGGCTGGGATGGCAGGATTCGAACCTACGAGTGCCAGAGTCAAAGTCTGGTGCCTTACCGCTTGGCGACATCCCAATGTAGGGGGGCCAAGAGGGGAAAATGGGGTGAGTGAAGGGACTCGAACCCTCGGTCTTCAGAGCCACAATCTGACGCGTTAACCAACTACGCTACACCCACCGTATTTCACTTT
>JAZMZW010000089.1:0-3280 GCA_045586205.1 Faecousia sp.
GTATCTCTGCAGATCCGTGAAGGGGAGACCCCTGTGTCCTCTACCTTCCTCTACAGCGCCGATACCTACGGCAACAACAAAACCGGCACTCTGCTGGAGCTGTGCAAAGCACTCTTTGCCTACTCCGACAGTGCAAAGGCATATTTCTTAGGTTAAGCAATTCTCTTATGGTGGAGGAGCGGACGGCAGTCTGCTCCTCCCCAAAACGCATATGGATAAAAATTTCGATCTTACAGGATTTCGGAAAGGAGTATTTCGCATGAAAATAAGGAAAGGCTTTAGACTTCTGTGTGCCTGTTTGCTTCTGGGCTATGTTTTGGGACTTTGCTCCCTGCTCCCTACGGTAAAGGCGGCGGAGACCACCTGTGCAAGCCCTGCAGGACAGGGGATCACAGTCATGAGCTTCAATGTACTCAACAATAACAACAAGGACAGCAGCGGTAACTTTACCTATGCCGCTCCCGCAACCAGAGAAAAGCAGATCGCCAACATGCTCAATGCATACAAGCCCGATATCATCGGCATTCAGGAAGCGGGGCAGGGCGGAGACAGCGGTAGCTTGAACTGGTGTTCCGCCCTGAATACGGATCTTAAGTCTATCTATGCTTACAGAAGCTTGAAGGACGATACGAGCCTTGCACTGGATGTGTATCGGGGACTGATCATTTTCTATAACAAGAGCCGTTTTACCTTGGTCAGCAGTGGGGGACAGGGATATAGTGATCCTGCCAACAGCAAGCGTGCCTTCCATTGGGTCAAGCTGAAGGATAAGCAGACCAATACGGAGTTTTTCGTCTTCAACACCCACTGGCAGTATGACGGCAATCAGACCTTGGCACAGAATCAGGCTACCAGAGCCACACAGGCTAAGGAGCTTGCCGCAAAGGTCAATTCTCTAGCCAAGAATCAGCACTTTTTTATAACCGGTGACTTTAACAGCTCCTATGTACTGAAGAACAGCACTACCAAGTGCGATGCAGTCAACATTGCCAAGCTGATGACCAATGCCAACTACGCAGACGGTCTGGTAACCGCACCGGAAAAGTATTCCATAGATGGCAACGGCACACGGACAGTTCTCAAGACTTCCGACAACAGCTTGCAGACCTGTTTCGACCATGTAGTTTACCATGATGATTTTTATACCCCTGTGAAAATGGAAAAGATTTTGGCTCGGACCTATTCCACCAAGCTGTCCGACCATGATCCCATTCTGGTGCATTTCAAATACAACATGCCTTCCCTGCAGGTCAGTGCAACGGAAGGGGAGTTGGATGCCTTTTATTCCAACGGGGCATATTATATCGACAATTTCAGCAAGCGGATCACAGATCTGCCCATTACGGTGAAGCTGTCCGGCGGTAGCGTTTATACCGATGCCTCCGGCAGTACAAGTGCAGGTACAGCCCTGACCATTAAGAGCGGAGATGTGAAGACCTACCGACCGGAAAACACCCTCTATATCAAGTGGGGCGGTATGGTGCAGACTTTATACCTCCGCTCCTGCAATGCCAACACCATGGCAAATGCGGTCTTTGTGGATCAGGCTTTGAAGGGCAAAGCTACGGGATCAAAATCTCTGTACTGCGACAAGTGGTACTGCCGACTGGTAACTGTGGGAGTCAACGGCTTTACCACCATTCAGGCGGCAGTAGATGCGGCAAAGGACGGCTATCAGATCCTGGTTGCGCCGGGAACCTATACAGAGGAAGTCAGCTATTCCGGGAAGAGTCTGAAATTCTACGGGCAGAACCGTACCAATCTGAAGGCTTTGGTCATTAAGAACGGACAGCTTACGGTCAACTCCGCAAACCGCACCTATGAAACCTATCTTTCCGGCAGTATTACCTACAATGTGGGCAGTCAGACCTCAAGCAGTATCATGGTCAACGGCTTCCACTTCCTTAACAGAACCGCTACGGGACAGGTGCGTATTACCGGTGGTTCGGTCGATCAGACCGTAGATCTGCGGATCTGCAACAACCTCTTCAACTGCTACACCGACGGAGCGGCAAACAACGGCAGTGCCGTCCATGGTATTACGTCTGTTCGGAAAACCGGCAGTATTGAAGACAACTATTTCCACCTGACCAAAATCCCCACCTATACCGACAGTAGCGGTAAGACCGTCAACTATACCAACCGCGGTATCAGCCTCCGCAATCTGGGGGACATCAGCATTATTGCAAACTACTTTGACGGCTATACCGGTAGTATGATGCGTCCCTTCTGGCTGTCTTCCGAGGTAGCCAGCGGTTCTACCACGCCCGGTAACGGCAATGTTGCCATTTTGGGAAACCGTTTTGAAAATTGTTACCCCGGTGCTTTGCATATCAACAACATCCGCGGTAGTTCTACAGCGAAGGTGATGATCGCCGGCAACAGCTACGGCGGAGAAGTCATGAATGTGTCCTTTGCCAACACAGCCAACCAGACGAGCCAGAATCTTCCTTCGGACAAGTCCAAGATCACCTTCCAGGTGCAGACGGCAGACTATTCCAATCTGAAGATCACCGATAGTCCCACCTGCAGTAAATTCAGCTACTATGTGACCTTCCGCAGTGAGGACGGCATGTATATCTACGGAAATTCCGCAGTCAGTGGCAAGACCGCCACCTACAAGGGAGTCACTCCCACCAAGGCTTCCACTTCTGCCAATCACTACAGCTTCAAAAACTGGGTCACAGAGAAGAGTGGAACAACTGCGGCAAATCTCAGCAATATTACCGCAAGCACAAGTGTTTACGCTTCCTTTACAGCTACTGCCCATACGGAGGCGGTGCGGAATCAGAGAACCGCCACCTGTACCGAGGCCGGACACAGCGGAGAGCGGTACTGCACCCAGTGTGCGTATGTGATCTCTGCAGGCAGTGAGATCCCGGCATTGGGACATATGCCTGTCCTTGTGGAGGGTGTTTCTTCCACCTGTACCGCAACAGGCTTGACGGAAGGCAAGCACTGCTCCACCTGTAACGAAGTCCTGACGGCACAGGAAGTGATCCCTGCCACCGGTCACAGCTACATCTATGAGAAGACCGATGGTCAGAGCCACAAGCAGTTCTGTCAAGCTTGTGATTGGAATGAGATCCAAGCCCACAGCTTTGTCGAAGGCACTTGTATCTGCGGAGAAATTGAGGTGAAAGAGCCTGTTCTTGATCCCAACCTGAAGATCGGCCACAGCCTGAATTTGGCAAGTGATATTTCCATCAACTTCGGTGTTGCCAAGACCCTGCTGGAGGGCTTCGACATGAGCACCGTCTATATGGAAAGCACTGTTGAG
>JAZMZW010000090.1:0-2451 GCA_045586205.1 Faecousia sp.
TACGAAGAGGGGATGGCACTGCTGACCCATGAAGATAACCGACGCATCCTGACAGCGGCCCATGCACGGCTTGAAGCAGAATCGATTAAACTTAGTCCTCTGTCCGACGGGGATAAAGAACCGGTCATCGACATCCTGACCAATGACACAGTGCAGAAGACCTATATGCTGCCCGATTTTCCCTCCCGGGCGGAGGCGGAAGGACTGTTTTACCGATTGAAAGCGCTTTCCCGACAGGAAGGGCGCTATGTCCGGGGGATTTATCTGAGGGAAACTCTGATCGGTTTTCTCAACGATGTGGAGATCGACGGAGACAGCGTGGAGCTGGGCTGGGTGGTCCATCCTGATCACCATAACAAAGGGTATGCCACCCGGGCTGTTACCCGGGCGGTGGAGGAGCTGTTTGCACTGGGCTTTACCGAGGTCATAGCCGGAGCCTTTGCGGAGAACCCGGCCAGCATCCGTGTCATGGAAAAGAGCGGCATGACCCTTCTGGACAGGACGGAAGAGATTGAATACCGGGGCGAAGTACATCACTGTGTGTACTACGCCATCAGGAGGAGCTTATGACATTTCTGGAAACCGAGCGGCTTGTGCTGCGCAATGTGAAAGCGCAGGACGCTGCCGTGATGTTTGATTACCGCAACAACGAAATCTGTGCCCGGTATCAGAGGGATCAGACCAAGGACCGGGAGGGTATTGCCGAGCTTGTGGAAAAACGCGGGAACGACGTGTTGTCCAACCAAGGAAATGCCTTGGTCGCTGTGGAATTGAAGGAGACCGGAGAGATGGTGGGGGAGATCGTGGTCATGCCCAATGACGACTGTTTCAGTCTGGGCTACACCTTCCACTACGCCCATCACCGGAAGGGTTATGCCTACGAGGCCCTGTCCGCTTTGACTGAGCTGCTCCACGGACGGTACCCGGAGTGGGAGTTTATCAGCTTTACCGAAGTGGAAAACCAGCCAAGTATGGCCCTGCTGCGCAAACTGGGATATACCGATCTGGGCTATGTGCCGCAGGTCACCTCCCAGATGTTCGGCAAGTGGCTCAAGGAGGGAGAAGCGTGACCTGTCTGGAAACCAAGCGTCTGATTCTGCGCCGTCCAAAGGCGGAGGATGTGGACGATTACATGGAATTTCGCAATTCGGACTTTTTCCTGCACTACAACGCCATGACCATGGCAACCCGGGAGAACGTGTTGGAGCGGTTTGCCCGGCAGGAGGAGCCATGGCGCACCTTTATTATGGAGCACAGGGAGAGCGGAAGGGTGATCGGCGCGGTGTTCACCGAGGAGGACAGCCTGCGCTGGGGTGTAAATTCCAAAGAAGTGTCCTACTTTATGAATGAAGCCTTTGCCCGGCAGGGATACATGAAGGAGGCCCTTGGTGCCGTGGTCCGGTACCTCTTTGAGGAGGAAAAGCTGGACTGCGTGGCCGCCCGCTCCTTTGCCCCCAACGAGGCGTCCCGAAGGCTGCTGTTGTCTCTGGGGTTCCATCAGGACGGCCTGATCCCCCGCTGTGTGAAGGGCTGGGGGGACGTAATTTATGACGACACCCTGTATTCTCTGCTGCGGGAGGAGGGAATCCGGATCGATCTGTAAGGAAGTGATGGTATGAAAGCGATTACGATAAAGCAGCCCTTTGCGTCGCTGATTGCGGCGGGGTTGAAAGAATACGAGTTTCGTACGTGGAAGACTGCGTACCGCGGAGAATTGCTTATCCACGCCGGGAAAAGCGTGGATGAAGAAGCAATGAAAAAATTTGAAGGATATGGCCTTGAATATCCCGTGGGTTGTATCCTTGCAAAATCAGTTCTGGAGGATTGCGTGAAGGTTGATGACAGCGTAAAGGCGGAACTGAGAAGGAAGAACGCATTGGTATACTCCGGGACTACAGAAAATCCAGATTTTAACGGCTATGGTTTCAAACTTGAGAATGTTGTTCCCATTGTGCCAATACCTGTTAGCGGGAAATTGGGTCTTTGGGAATATGACTGCAAGGAGACAGATGAACATGAAACGACTCTATAAAATGGTTGAGGCCTCCAACAAGCGTTTTCCTGACGGTGTGCAGCCTTTCCAGATGGCCACACGGTTGCTGGAGGAGTGCGGTGAGATTGCGTCAGAGATCAACCTGTGGGAGGATTCCGGGATCAAACGGCAGAAGCATGGCGACCCCAAGAAGGAGAACATTGCCAACGAGATCCGTCAGGCCATGGTGGAACTGGCGAAAATAGCCGCATATTACCATGTGGAGGAAGAATTAGAGCAGTCCATCCAACACTCTTTGGCCCAGTCCAGAGAAGAAGGCTTGATCGGTTGAGGTGTGCCATGCTTGAAACAAAGGATTTGATTTTACGCCGGGCCGTTTTGGAGGACTGGCGGGGGATGTATTACAACCTATGGCGCCACCCGGAAAGCGCAAGGTATATGCTCTGGAGCGTGACCAC
>JAZMZW010000091.1:0-6712 GCA_045586205.1 Faecousia sp.
GTGGGTGCTACAGCCTTGTCGGTAGCTGAAGCGTGCCCCTTAGCAGCAGTGGTCATATTGAAACTGAAAATACCATAGTCGGTAATCTTCCAAGTATAACTGTCTATACCCGTTGCGGTACAGGTAGAAGCTTGAACGGTAGACTTAGTATAATCTGTTGTGTTCAGTTTCGGCAAGGTCACTGTAGTTGTTTCGGAACACAGAGAGCAAATACCGTTTAAAGATCCCATAGCAGAAGCTGTGGGGGGATCTTTTACTTGATAACCGTAAGCATGTACGGGGATGGGTGCAGTGCATGCAGGGCCCATATAGATATAATCTATACTATAGCTTCCTTCCACTGCGATCTTTCCAATATAGTCCAAAAAGTCCACTCGAACAGTCTCGATCATCTGCCCCACATAGGTTCCGGGGATAGGGATATGAATGATGGAATACCCTCTGTCATCCTGTAAAGTCTCCATGGTATAAACCATATAATCCTCAGAGTATCCCTTTTGGTCCTCCATCTCATTGGTTTTAAAATAGATTTTGGTTCTTGAATCCTCAGGAATCGTTACATCGACATCCAGTTTTACCCGAATTTGGAACACCTCGTCTTCGGTAAAGATCTTGTGCTGTATGGAGTCTTTATTATTTTTGGCTTCCATACCGACAATGATATCCGTAAGCACATCCCCACCGGGAGAAGAAATTTGTCCTTGCGCAAAACCCGAACCTGTAGTGTCAAATATTGGAGGAGTGGAATGCTTGATTGCTGTCCAACTATAATTCAATTCCGGACTATTCTCTGTGAAATCCAAAATCGTGCCTGTATACCTTATACCACAACGGGTACAATACCGGTCATCAATATCATGACCTAAAGCATCAACCACAACTTGAGCTACAATTACAAAATCACACGTACTGCAATGACTACCTTCGGTTAAGCCCCTTTCTGTACAAGTAGGTGCAAAAGCCTTATCTACAACAGGAGTATGCCCCTTTGCAGGAACAGCTTCCGTCTTACTTTCTTTACAGGCAGTACAGATATAGGTTTTGATACCGGTATCGATACAGGTAGGCTGCGTTGTGATAGATCCACTGTTATAGCTGTGTCCGGTTGCGGTTGTGTAGCTGTTCTTGTAGCTGTGGTCGCAACGGGAGCAGGTGTGCGTAGTGTAGCCCTGTTCGACACAGGTAGGTGCGGTGACTACATTGCTGTAGTTATGTCCCAGCTCCGAAACTGTAGTCTGTGCGGTCAGAACTGCACTGCAAACAGAGCAATGTGCGCCCTCAGTAAGGCCAGTAGAAGTACAAGTAGGTGCAACAGCCTTGTCGGTAACGGAAGTATGACCCTTTGCGGCAGTAGTAGCAGTGAAAGTAAATGAGCCGTAGGTTGTTGTCTTCCACTTATAGCTATCAGTGCCGGTTGCGGTACAGGTAGGTGCCTTGGTAGTGGTCTTGTTGTAATCCGTCGTGTTCAACTTAGGCAGGGTCACAGTTGTGGTTCCGCTACAGATAGAGCAGGTTCCTGTGAGGGTGCCTGTTGCTGAAACGGAGGGATTTTTTGTGGCTTTATAGGTATAATTGTGGCCTTCGGTTTTGCTGTAGCCACAAGTACAGCTTGCAGTATGATTGTTAGCATCCAGCTTGGTGTACGTATAGCTATGGGACGTAGTTGTAAAGATGGGCGACACTGTAATATTGGCTGTGATATTGCTCAAAGACTTATCCCAGCCCTTGAATATATAGTGATTAGTGCTATCGAAGGTCTTGGTGGGAGTGACTCCTGCGTAAGTTACCGACTCACCTTTGTGAGCAAAAACAGTTTCAAGTACACTTCCGTCACTGTTTAAGAAGGTAACTGTATACCTGGGAGTCGGGAGATCTTTTTCCGGGCCGATATAAATGTAATCAAATTCGATCTGTGCTTGTCCTGTCACCTTTTCAGATACACCGGAGGCGGTAATGCGTATGGTATTGATCACTTCGGCAGTTGTAAAACCGTCGGGAACTGCAAATGTAAAAACAGCAAATTGATCCGCATCTAACAAGTCAGGATCTACAGGGATCTTACTATGATTACTTGTGACAGATCCACCATCCTTCATGTAATACAGACACAAATTGGGAGAAGAACCCTTACAATTGCGGAATTTCACCCGAAGCTGAATCAGATCATTTTCTCCGGGAATGTAGGATAAGGGTCTGGTGTTCAGATTATTGGTGCCGGTAGTGGTCTGGAAGTAAGGTCCGTTGCTTCCTTCTGTAATCTGTACGGTAAGGGTTCCCTTTTCAGGATCTACGACAGGGATCTGTGCGCGAGAGACATTTGTTCCCCAGCATCCCACGTCGAAATTATAGCCACCATAGGTAATGGTATTGTATCGCTCCAGGTCTTCTACCTGATTATCAAAGCCGAAATATAGCTTATCCTGTAGAGGAATATGCTCCTCCGAACCAATATAGAAGAAGTCAAATACGATCCGAGATTGTCCGCTACCGTCATCCGCAACACCGGAAACAGTGAATCGAACAGCGTTGATGCACTCACTTTCCAAGAAGCCTGTGGAGGGCGAAAATTGAACAACAATATTCTTCCCTGTATTTACTGCATCTTCACCCAGTCGTCCACTTCTGTGGTCGTTAGTTACTTCTGCGGAATCGTTGGCAATGTAATAGAGGGAAATAGTAGGATTGGTGCTTGTTGCAATGCAATTCTCAAAGCGCAAACGCACCTGCACAGTGTCTTCTGCTTTCGGGAGATAGTACAAGGGCATATCAAATAAACCGCCTGACTCCGTTGAGGTTTGTATATAGCTTTGCGTATTGCCTTCCTTGATTTGGATAGAAAGAGTTCCTTCCTTTTGGTCGATCAACGGCGCAGTGTTTCTGTTGGGATTATAACCCCAACATTCCATATCAAAGGGATATCCACCGTAAGTTTCCGTGACATAGCGTTCTTCATCTACTCTCATATTGGTAAAATCAAAGAAGAGATAGGATACTTCTTTTGCACTTGCGGAAGGAGCAGAGGTTTTCGGTCCAAGATAAATATAGTCGATATCATATTTGGCCATGACAACTTCGTCGGAATCTAGGTGGAGAAGATCGATACGGAGTTTGTCGATGGTATTGCCGATATATGTGGCACTCGAGCTGAAAGGAAGCTGAATGGTGTAATATCTACCCGTTGCATGCTCCATGGACAAACTTTTGCAGGAGGCAGCCTCTGCGAATTTGGCCGTGTCATCGGAGCGGAAGAATACCTGTATCCCCTGCCCTGTTCCTTCGGAGATTTTGGTCTTCATGCGAATTTCTATGATATCCCCTTGCTTGATCTCATATCCCAGAGTCTGGGCATTGTCAGTCATGGAGATGTAGGGATCACCGCCGGAAATCGTACCGGTGAGAACACCTATGCTCTGATCTACGTCAGCAGTTGCACGCATACCGGACCAATGGGCATCTTCGGAAGCTAAGCTGTCGGAGGTGAAGTCCAAAAGCACATAAGCAGGAGCAGTATCCACTGTGCCGTCGGCAGATTGGGTGAAACTCATAGGCTTACCGTTTAAATAGACTTCCGTGACCGTCTGACCGTCTAAATTTGCGGTATAATCACATCCCTGCGCACGCATATCCTCGCTATAAAGATTGAGAACACCATTGTCATAGATAGCGGTCAAGTCGGTCAAAGATGCAGTTGCACACAAAACAGCCTTGCTGTTCTTTGTGAGAGAACTACCGTTTGCAAGAGATGCAAAGTATACTCTCCCCTTTTGATCCAAAGCCGTCATTGCTGTAACAGCATTGGTGCTATAGCTACCGAAGCTTCTCTGAGAAGGGCTGTCTTCAAAGGAGTGATAGTGGAAGATCTTGGAAAGTTCCGGCTTGCTACTATCATTGACAGATATCTCCATTGCCATGGCTTGTGTGTCTTTTGTATTGGTCAAGGCGATCTTTTGGGGCTGAACGGTAGCACTTACACCCTCGGATACGGGATAAATCACCGTTTGATAAGTTACCGCACCGGAAGCGGTTTGTTTATATTCAAAATACTTGGTAGGTGTAGCAGGGGTAGAAGAATCATAGCCTGTTTGCAGGCTTGCGGTAATCCCGCTTGTGCTTGCCTGCGCAATGATCAAATCGGGTCCGGAACTATAGGCGGTGCTACCTGTCAAATAAGCATCCTTGGCGATAGTGGCATTGGAATATGGTGCTGCATGCCAGTTCTGTGTATAAGTATGGTTTGCACTGTCCTGAGGCTCTACCTTGTCCGTTACAACGAGAATACTTCCCAGCTCCTTCAGGAAAGAAACATCTCTGCTATGGGTAAAGGTAGTACTGTGAGTAGCTTTGGAAGATGTTGTACCTTCTACCTTCAAACTGGACAGATTGGGATTGCTTGCAGTAGACCAGGAGGTAATGGTAGATACTGCGGAATTGCCGCTGATATCTATGTCGCCCTGATGTCTGCCGTCATCCACCATGGTACCAAGAGTTTGGGCTATACCATCCATTTCTATGGTATTATGAGATCTGGTGCTACTGCGCTGGAATGCAAAATGCTGATGACCGCTGTCGTAGGAAGTCATGCCCGTATCGGCAAGAAGATTTCTTCCGTCGTAGTGCAGAAGCAATGCAAGTGCATCTCTATGGCTGTGACTTCCCGCTGATTTTGCATTCATGAAAATCATGGAGTCCGAACTGCTCCGTCCGGTACGATCAACCACAAGCTGGATGCCGTCGTACTGTACCATGTTCTTCAAAGGAATACCGTAGTCAGAATTTAAGTAATTCTGTAAATACTTCGCAAGATCCGTCTGCAATTCCTTGGTACTCAAGCCTTCCAAAGTGGTATTAACTGCATTTTTGGTAGCCGCAGGCCCACCCTCTCCCCAGAAGGGAGGCTTGCCGTTTGGGAGAGAGCAGTCGATCAAATACTTGGTCAGCAGGAGCATTTTTTGGCTGAACATTTCTGCATTGGCTGATTGGTCCCCAAATTGATTGATCAGATTTTTCAGTGTGGCACACCAAGAGATGACATTACCGGGATAACCGTAAGTAACTTCGTTATAGCTGCCATCCTCTTTGATAATTGCTCCCATAACAACACCCAGGCGTGCATCGTAAACAGATCTCCAAGCGGAAGATTCGTTAAACTCAGGGAAGTAGCAAACAGTGCTGTAGAAGCCTGTAAGATGCCACAAGCCCCAGTTGGTGTATGCCAAATTGCTCTTAGGGGTAGCTGTTGCCCCACTGAAAACTGTGTAGGCACCATTATACTGATCTGTAGTATCGTCATAAAGCCAAGACAAAATCTTGACGTTCTCATCTGCAGTCAAATAACCTCCGCAAATGAGCTTTTGATAGATAAACGGGAACTCGATCAAACGGTTAGCTGGTTCTAATGCTCGATTTTTGGGCGTATTTGCACCTGCATCGTTGATGAAGTCAAGAACAATCGCTTTTGCCTTATTCATGTAACTGTTTTGAGTGGCTGTATCTGTTGCCTCCAAACCTCTGATCACAAGATTACGCACTTCATAGAATCTGGTGTTGTAATTCAACCACTCCGAAGGAGTTCCTTTGGGCTTTTTCCAGTCAAATCCGCCGGAAAGACCGTCGTAAGAATAATGTCCCACATAATTCCCTGCAACCAGGGTGTCCCAAGTCAGGGAGTCTTCCGACCAGTTGGTGCAGTAAGACTGGAATACGCAGAGGTAGAGAGAATCTTCTACCAGAACCTTGTCTGCATTGCCCGGGGATCTCTTACAGTAGACAGTCAATTTTCCTGTCTTGGCATTGGTAGGGATCTCTGTAGTATCAAAGCGGACATAGCAACGGGTCGTTGCAGAGGAATACGGTAAGCCATTCTTGGTATCGGGCCAATGCTTGGCAAACATAACCGCCGAAGATCCCAGCCCCGCAGAAAGATCCTTTCCCGGACGGACAGCCGTATCTTCTGTAGCTTTGATAGTTTTCAGCAGAGTGCCATTGGAACTGTACAAAGAAAGCTCGGGAGGGGTACTGCTTTCTGTAGTTGCAATACCTACACCATCGGTTGTGGCGTAGATTTGATCCAAAACATAGATGCCTTTTAAGTTTCCTCCCAGATCCAAGGTATAAGGCTCGTAAGCCGTAGATGTAACTGTGACGCCGCTGATATAGTTCTCAGAAAATGCCCAGACATCATTCATGGCCATGAATACGGAAGTATCTGTAGCTGTGCTGAAAGGCTCTGTTTCGTATTTGGAAAATGTGTTTTGATAATATGACAAAAGTTCTTTTTTAGCCGTAGTATAGTCTGACTTGCTAACTGCTGTTTTCACCTTCTCCATGCCGGAATGAGAAAGATTAAACTTGGAGAAAAAAGTCTTGTCGTCTGTAATGCTCACTCCCCTACTGCTTGCCTGTGCAAGAGAAAAAACAGGGAATAACAAAGCCAAAAACAGACAAATGGCGATCATTCGTTTTAACATCAAATACCCCTCCTGTAGTTACAATATACAGTTGTACTATAACATTTTTTACCGGAATTTTCAAGTATACATCCATAATTTCAAAGCACAAAAGTAAGCGTCAAATCTATCGGCGTTTAGGTTGGGTGTTCGCCGCCCCTCCAGACATTGACAGCACCGGCTCCGAGAGTGTTCTCGGGGTCGGTGCTGTTGGGTTCATTTTGCTTTGCACTCAGACGGTGCATTCCATGGCAACAGGGACTGCA
>JAZMZW010000092.1:0-4328 GCA_045586205.1 Faecousia sp.
CTGTAGGCCATGAGGGCTTTGCACAGATCCAGCAGGGCATCCTTCTTGTTGTTGCCGTAGGTGTCGGCGCTGTATTGGAGGGTAGCGGAGACGGGATTTTCTCCGTGGAAGATCTGCAGGGTTACCACCTCTCGCAGTTCGGAGGCCAAAAGAGCATCCAAGGTGAACGCGTAAAGGATGCCGTTACCACTGTAATCGTAGGGGTCTGTGAGGGTCAGATGCATTTCCTCCCCGTAGACATCCTTATAGCTGACCTTCAGAGTCAGATCTGCAAGGTCTCCGTCATAGCCTGCGGGGTTGAAGATGAATTTCAGGCAGACTTTGCTGTCCAGATCCAAGCCCTTCCCTGCCCAAGCAACGGGAGCATCGGGAAGGTCATCCAAAACCCTGTTGGTATTGCCGAAGGTCACAGCCTCAATATCGGAGAGGTAGGCTCTGTGGGCATCGCTCATGTTGCTGTCTGCCAAGGCTGTGGTGCGGTAGCCCTTGAAGATCTGTGCCATTGCCCCGTAGCGGAGAAGATCTGCACAGAGAGTCTTCAAGGTATCCGGAGCAGAGGTCTTGCTCAGCTGAGAATAGGCGTAGTCGCTGATCTTGTACACATCCGCATTGGAATAATAGGGCTGCCCCTCCTTGGTGCCGTAGAACACGGAGGTAATGGTATCATTCATCTGCACAGCGGTCAAACCGGTGAGAGTGAAGTAATAGTAATAACCGCTGTCAACGGGATCGATGCGGACGGTAGTAGTTCCCTTATATTTCTCCCCCTCATAGATCTCGATGGTGCTTTCCACATAGACCGTATCCATGTCAAAGCCCTCCAGCAAGGTCTTTGCCACACCAAAGTTCACAGAAATATCGCTTGCCAGATTCAAACTGTGTCCGATCTTGATGGTAGGATCAAGGACAGGTTCCTTCTGCTCCGTCTCTCCACAGATGCAAGAACCATCTGCGAAGGTATGCTCTTGGATCTCTACGAAGTCACAGTCCTCACAGCCCTGCTTGTGAGTCAGAGCATCCGTCTTCTCATAGGTATAGCTGTGGGAAGTAGCGGTATAGACTGCGGTAAAATCGGTGTTGGCGCTGATGTTGCTCAAAGCCTTATCCCAACCCTTGAAGCTGTAATGATAGGTAGCATCGGGGGACTTTGTGGGGCTTTTGCCTGTATAAACCGCCGTGTCCCCTCTATAAACCGTCCCGCTCTGCAAAAGGCTTCCGTCCTCATTGCGGAAGATAACTGTGTGCCTAGGAGTGGGAAGGCTCTCCTCCGAGCCTACATAAATATAGTCTATGAGGATCTTGCCCTCTTCTCCTTCTACAGAGCAGAGGTTCTGCATGGTGATCTGTACTCTACGGATGTATTCGGAGTTCACATAGGCTTCGGCGGTATACAGAGGCAGAGTCACTGTCAGAACATTCCCCTCGGAGATCTGCGAAGGGGTAAGTGTCTGATGCACATAGCCCGCTGTGGAGGAGCTGTCGTCATTGGTGTAGAAAAAGCGCAGCATTGCCGTTTTTCCCGGAACAGCCATACAATTTTCCAACTTCAGACGGATCTGCACCGCATCCTTCTGTCCGGGCTTGTATCTCAGGACATTTCGGGAAAGGGCGGAATTCATATCCGAAGTCTGGACATAGGGAGAGTGTCCCGTATTCACATAATTGTCCGTAGTTGGGGTTACGGGGATCACCATGAAACCGTCGGAGAAGCTGGGCTTCCCGCATTTTTTGCTGTTGTAAGCCCAGGAGCCCTTGTCGTAATTTTGGAATCCGTAGGTTTTGGATCTGTAGCGCATTTCCGCTTTTTCGTCCTCCGCGAAGTCCATGAACAGCATATCCTGTTGGGGCAGAGAGTCTTCCGACCCTACATAGATATAATCCACAACGATCTGTCCCGTTCCACCCGAAAGGGCGCAGACATTCTGGAAATTCAAGCGGAAGTAATCTATCACTTTGGCATTCTGATATGCCGTATTGGTGTAGAGGGGCAGGGTCACTACATAATAAGTATCAGAGGTCATTTCCTCGGAGGTCAGATCCTTTTTCGCATTTCCCACAAAGGAGCTACTGCCGTCTGCAGCAAAGTAGAAGCGAAGCATGGGCATCAAACCGGGAACGGCAGTACAATCCTTCATGCGGAAGCGAATCTGGAGCCAATCCTGCTCACCCCGTCTGTAGCACAGGGCGGGAGCTGTCATACTGCCGTTCCGATCTACAGTATGGAGATAGGGAGAATGTCCCGTATTCACGTAGTTGTCCGTTGTGGGCAATACCTCAAAGGAGATCCCGTCCTCTCCAATGATCGGCGCAGAGCTTTTCTTCCCGTTATAACCCCAACCGACGGTATCGAAATTCTGAGAACCGTAGGTTTTGGATCTGTACCGCTCTGCATCCAAAGCCGTGCCTTGAAAATCGAAATATAGGAACTCCTGCTCCGGAAGAGAAACCTTGGGGCCTATGTACAGGTAATCCACCGTAATCGTCCCCGCGCCGGACAGATTGGAGAAATTCAGCTTTAGGGTATCAATAAACTCTGCCTTACGGAACTTCTGTGCCATAGGGACTGTAAACACCAGAGATCTCCCGTCGAAGACAAAGCCCGCACCGAAGAGATAGCGCACGGCATTGGTGGTCTGAGTGCTTGCCCCATCTGCGTAGTAATGGATCCCGAAGTTCGTACCGGCTGTGGCAGGTGCAAAGCCCGAAAGGCTCATACGGATCTGCAAATACTCCGCTTGAGCAGGTCGGAAACCAAGGGGCTTGCCGGAGCTTGCCTGTGTTTGTACATAGGAATAGCCCAGAGTATTGCCCCCGTCCTTGGTGAGGGTCAGGGTGCCTGTTGCCGTGTCTACAGATACTTGGTCTGCAGTCCCGGCAGTGGGCTTCCACGCAGAGGTCTTGTCGTAGTCATTTCCCTTGTAGCTGTAGCTTTTGTAGCGTTCCATTGCGCTTGCATCACCGCTGAAGTCGAAGTACAGGGATTCTTCATTGGACATAAACAGCAAAGTCGAGCCCAAGGCTCTCTCCGTGCCGTCGGAGGGCTGATTCCGTACCGTCAGCTTGCTGTCTCCCTCCCGACGGGAGGCAAAGGTTGCAGAACCGCCCCCATCTAAGATAATGGCAGTGTAAACTTCCTGTGCAAGGAGGTACTCTGCCATTTCCATTTCCGTGAAGCCGATGGAATCCGAGCGTCTGCCGTCTACCTCAAATACCACCACAGTTCCGTCCCGCTTCAACCCGATGCTGTTAAAGGGCATTAAGCCCAATTCTTCGGAGTGGGCGGGATCGACCACATTCTTTCCGTCTTTTACAATGTAAATCCGTCCGGAGGTCGCTTCCACCACGTCGGGCAGGTCACTGTTGGCATCCCGAATGGCAAAGCTTCCGTCCTTCAGAACCGCAAAGAAGGGTCTGGCACGAATTTCCGTCGTCTGGCAGATGTTCCCCTCCATGATCAAATGTCCGCAGGCCTGTCCCACGGTGAGTTGATCGGTGGCGGTGGACTCCGTGATGAAATTATCCGTGTTAATGGCGAAGATCACAGGCTGACCCGTTACCGCCGTAAAATCCGCCGCCTGTCCCGTGGTGGTTTTCTTGCTCCACACAGGGGCTTGGGCAAAGACTTTGCGACTTTCCGGGGTACTGCCTTTTTTGTAATAGTTGGGGTAGGATACCTTGGCAGTGACCGCCGCACCCGGTGCGATCTCCATCATGTGACCTTCGATCCGTTTTCCGGCCTGATCCTTCAGCACCAACTCCGTTTCCGTCATGCCCTGCCACACGGTATATTGCTTTTGGGAGGTCACTGTATGGGATGGGGAGGAAAGGTCAGAAAACCGTTTTTCCCCCGTAACACCTCGGGCAAAGGGCATCACGCACAGCAACAGCAGAAGGGAAAGGAATCCACACAAAACTCTCGTAAATTTCATTCCGCAACATCTCCTTTTACTTTGTTTTTCCTCATCATATCACAAAAACCCTCCCCGCACAAGCCGAAATCTCCACCCTTTTAGCCGACAATACGCAAAGGATATGCGTGCAACTTTCAACACGCATATCCTTCTGTACTTTTTCCTATTGTTTGCGAGCTTTCGAGGCATTTTTCGAACTCTTAGCGCTTCCCTTATTCCCCTTTCAAGCACGAGTGGCACAATGCAGCTCCACCTTCTGCAACTGTCTTTGTGAAGCAAATTTCAGTTTATCGCTCTGTTTACCGATGCGGTAGGCACTAAAGCCTCCCTTGTGTAAAGGGAGGTGGCACGGCGTAGCCGTGACGGAGGGATTGTGCGGTAAGCACTATAACATAAAATAAAATCAATGCGAAAACG
>JAZMZW010000093.1:0-1567 GCA_045586205.1 Faecousia sp.
CCCCATGCCAAGCCTCCACAGCACAGAACGCCCGGATGTGGCCGGCAGTTACTTAGCCGAAGGACATGTACTGATTATTGTGGACAATTCTCCCTCCGTCCTTATCCTGCCCTGCTCCGTTTTTCAATTTACCCAGAGTCCGGCAGACTATTATAATGCGCCTTTAACCGGTTGCTACTTCCGGTTTATACGTTTTTTGTGCATCCCTGTCAGCTTATTTTTGTTACCCGCCTTTTACCTGGTGGCTGCCTATTATCCGGAAACTGCCCTGCAATACAGGCTTCTTTCCAAGGAGGTCAGTTGGCTGGAATTAACTATATTTATTTTTGCTGCAGAGTTTCTGCTGGATTTATTTAAATACTCGTCCTCCCACAGCTCTTCCCACTTCTCCGGCTCCCTTTCCATCATCGGTGGTCTTATCATCGGTGATATTGCAGTCAACCTTCAGTGGGTCACAGAGGAAATCCTCTTCTATGCGGCTGTTACCATGCTAGCTACCCTATCCCTTGCCAGTTTGGAATTGGGAGAGGCTCTAAGACTTTACCGCCTGTTCCTTTTGGTTGCCACTACCATCTTCGGTCTTTGGGGCTTCTTAGGAGCCACATTCCTGGTACTCTTATCCATGGTTACCACCCCCACCTTTGGAAAAGCCAGCTACCTGTGGCCGCTGATTCCCTTCCACTGGAAGGCCCTGAAAACCCTACTCTTTCGCTATCCCACCTTTAAAGCCCAGCCCAGTAAGGTGTGGAAGAGGTAGGGGCTGTGATATGCGTACAGGGAGCCCATATATTCGGCTTATGTTACGGTCCTCGGACATAAGTATTTCTAAGTGTTTTGATATCATCGCATCTAACTCCCGCCACCGACACATACAGTCCGTCCTTGGACTGGATGTGTCTTTTCCGAACATCGTGTTCGGAAATGGCTGAATATCGAGCAAAACACTAAGAAATTCATATATCCTCGCAAGTAACAAACGCAGAACATATGGGCCCCCTGTTACGCATATCACATTCCCCTACTCCTCTTCCCTCTTCAGCAGGGCTTCAAAGGGGAAATAGCGTTCTCCCGGGTTGTCGGCCTTCCACTCCTCCTGACGTTCCTTGTCCACAGATTGTACTTCCTCAAGAAGGCCCTGGGCGGAAAGTCTGGTTGCGCCCTGTCCCCAGATAATCATCTGCTCCAAGGCATCGGAGGTAGCCACCGTCACATGATACTTATGACCGATTTCGTGAACTGTCTTTTCGATATACTGGTCGGCGGTTTCCGCCTCCTTGGTATATACTACATAAATGTTGTGGTATTTGGATACACTGCCCGGATTGCCCTTGACTTTGTAGGCATCGAATACCACAATTAAAGTATTTTTCATATAACCCTGATAGTTGCACAGGATATCCAGAAGCTTACTTCGGGCTGACTCCACATTGGTCTTTGCCAGCTCCTTCAAATCCTCCCATGCGAAGATAATATTGTAACCATCCACCAGGAGATATTCCTTCAACTTCTCCTGCTTTTTCGGGTTGTAAACCACTTCCTTAGGTGGTGCGGTGACGGTACGGCTCAC
>JAZMZW010000094.1:0-11427 GCA_045586205.1 Faecousia sp.
GGCATCATGATTTCTCGCTACGCTCCATGATTTGAATTGCCAAAAAACAATGTGCCGTAAGGCACAAATCATGCCGTAAGGCAAATCATGGCATAGCCAATTCATGCCCGGCAGGGCAATTCATTATCGTGCTGAAAGCACGATAAGCTGAAATTGGTGATACCTTCATTCGTCCTGCAAGTCACTTCAAAAGTCGGAGCGGATTTTGTATGCGCAGGGAAAAATTCTGCCTTTGAACAGCGGACGCTGTGTTGCAATTTTATGATTTCTGTGATACTATTGATTCATAGACTATCGATTTTCGGTAGCGCACACAACAAAGGAGGATGTCCCTATGAATACCGCAAAGCAATGGCTCTGCCTCTGTCTTTCTCTGATCCTGCTACTGTCACTCCTGCCACCTTCCGGATTTGTACAGAGGGTGCAGGCTACAGAAGCATTCTACGCAGAGGATTCTTTCACCGTGGACAAAACTGTCACCCGTAGTCCCGTATCCGCTTCAAGTGTTTCCGTCCCCTCCTATTCCGGCGGTGATGCCACAAGCTGGATGATCTATGACTGTGGCTTCAGCTCCAACCACGGCGACATTGGCACAGACTCCAAGATGCGTGTCATCAACAACACTACTCCCGCCCAATACCAAAGCTACTGTAGCAAGCTGGAAAGCAATGGCTATACAAAAATCTTTTCCAACATCATGGAAGATGACAACGGGGATAACCTCTTTGCCAAGTTCCTTGCCAATGACGGCACTCACAGCCTGTATGTCTATTATCTGGCGGTCTACACCCAGGTCCGTATGATGGTAGACACCAATCCCATGACCTTCCGCAACTACAGCTACACCCCCACGGGAAGCTACAGAACGGAGCTGTATATGTACGGCCTGTCCGGTGCGGAAGACGGCTTCAGCACCGGCGAGGAAGATCTTAACACCCAGTACCGCAGTAATGCGGGAGCAATGCTCTTCTTCAGAATGTCGGACAACAGTCTCTTCATCATTGACGGCGGTGGCAGTAACCAAATGGGCGACCGCTCCTGTGAGGATCTGTACAACTTCCTACGCCGTGTTACCGGCGTACCCGAAGGGGAGAAAATGGTCATCAACACCTGGTTCACCTCCCACTATGACGGAGACCATGTAGGTGGCTTTGCCCGTTTCCTCCACAAGTACCACCTCCACTTTGACCTCCAAAATATCATGTACAATTATGACGGACAGGGTTCTTCCCACGGCTATTTCCGCAGGGTCAGCCGTCTGTTCCCCAATATGCAATTCTATAAGCCCCACACAGGAGAAAGCTTCACCGTATCCGGGGTAAAGTTCGATGTGCTCTACACCGTAGAGGATCGCTATAAGCCCAACAGCGACTATGACCTGATTTTAGAAAGCTCCGACTGCACCAACTATCCCGACGGCAATGACACCTCCGTAGTCCTCCGTGCCAGCTTTGACGGCAAGACTGCCCTTTTGACAGGAGACCTGAACAAAGCGGACAAGGTGCTGATGAAGGTTCACCCTGCCTCTGTTTTGAAGGCAGACCTCCTCCAGATCCCCCACCACGGCTTTGACAATCACACCACACTGGTTAAGACCGTAGCTCCCACGATCTCCTTCCTGAATCAGGTAGAGTCTGCCGTGAGAAACTGTGAGGGCATCTATCGGAACAACGCAGACTGGGCGCCCTACGCAGGGACGATCTATTACGGCGGCACCAATATCGTAGGCTATGCCGCCGACGAAGGAGTATTCCTGAAGGAGACCTTCCAATCCGTCAGCAATCTGGACTGGTCTACCAAGTCCTATCTTTTCTGGGAAGCCAATCCCTACAACGGAGAGGAGCAAGTAAAAGCCAATGAGCAATACTACGGCTACACCAAGGTAGATGCCGTGGGACAGGAGGATCAGACCTATCTGATCGTTGACCCCAAGGTAAACCGTGTCCTGTCTTATAATGTGGCAAGCCGTTCCGCAAGCAGTGCAGACAACGGCCTCTTCGACGGAGAAAAGTGGTACTTCTCTGCTTCCTCCCGTCAGTATGTCAACTGGATCATTCACAGAAATTATTCCCAATATAATCCGGACTCTGCCCTTCCCGATGCGGTGTCTACCTATTCCGACGGTGTCCCCATTCGTAAGGGCACGGGAGATTATTGGTCTACCAGCGGAAATTCCAAAGAGCTTGTCCTTGGCAACAACGACAGCTTCTCCTATTCCGGCATATTTGACTCCTTCTCCTCCTTCCCCAACCAGATCGAATCTGCCGCCAAATGGACATGGATGGATGTGTTGAAGGACGGAAGCTTCCTGATCTACCGCCATGCCAGCGGAACTTACTATCCTCTGTTCCGTGACGGCAATCTGACAAGCAGCGGTGGCTGGGGCACTGCCGCCCTCAGTGCAAGCACGGTACGCAATCACATTGATTACATCAAAACCAACCTGTATGTCTACGATGAGACCCCTGCGGATATGTATGTCAGCTGGACAGGTCACAAGGATTACTACTGCTACGCAAATCTGCGGAAAGAGGATATGATCTCCCTTCTGGCGGCAGACATCCGTGTCAAGTGGTCCATTCCCGACTTCGGTGCTTCCGGAGAGTCTCTCCACACCACCCGTAACGAGAAGCATCCCGGAGAATATTGGTTTGAGTTCTCCCCGGACTTTACCAACGCCGCCTTGGGAACTTACAAGGCAACCATGATCTATAAGAATGCAAACGGCAGTCTCATGGAGATCGGCAGTGTGAACATCCATGTGGTGGATCGGGAGCCTACGGACTACACTCCCTACTCTCTGGAATTCGGCTTCGGTGATGAGACCGCAGACCGCTACAGATACAAGAACGCAGGCCCTTACGGGGAGATCAATTACGACGGCACTCTCCGTTGGCGCTTCAAGGAATACACCCCATCTCCCAAGGTCACTGTAGACACTCCCGGTGAGGTCAATACGGACAACGGTGTCCTGAACCTCCGCAAGACCCATGCTACGGACTATCCCAACACCCTCTATGCTGAGACCTTCGCCCTCAGCGGAACGCCCCTGAGTCTGAATCCCAAGTACGCAGAGGTCATTCAGATCCGTCTGAAGATGGAAAACCTGAAGGCTCTTGAGGGCTACGATCCCTTCTTCCGTCTTTGGTACTTTGATCAGGACGGCAACCGCGTCTTTGATAATCTCTATCACTTCGGCACGGATTATGTCTCCGACGGAGAATATGTGACCATTACTCTGGATCTGTATACCCAAGACTACATCAATGCCAACTCCGCAACGGAAACCCTTCCTGCAAAGCCCATGAGTGCCTTCTCCAAGGTCACGGGCATCCGCTTGGGCTTCCACGAATTTACCTTGGCAGACAGTTCCGGGGAAGGTGTGGTCACCGTTGACCATGTTTACATCGGCCCCAAGGCAGGACTGCCCGAGGAAGAGTCCGAGAATCTCCTCTTCCACTTTGACAACGCAGAGGAAGCACAGACTCGATATGCCGACGAAAGCTACAACGGCCACAACTTCGACCGTCAGGAGCAGTCCAACTGGGCAAGCAAGAATTCCGACAGACAGTTCACTGTCAGCAATGCCGACAGCACTCTTACCCTTCCCGTAGGACAAGAAGCACTGAACGGCACATACGGCCCCCGACTGAGTACCGCCACCTTCCACAATGTATATCCGGAAGAGGGTGAGCGCTTCCGTCAGCCTCTGGGCTATGCCCCCGACAAGGCGGAGATCCTGCAGATCCGCTTCAAAACCGAAGACTGTGTCCTTGCAGACAACAGCCTGCATCCCTCTGTGTCGGTCAGCTATGATCGGGACAGTGACGGCAGCTTAAGCAGAGGCACTTTGGAAGCGGAAGCCTCCTACAGTCTGCAGAACGGCAAGTATACCACCGTCACCATCCCCCTCGATGAGGATTTCCGCAAGGCTGACTTCATCAGCTCTCTGGGCTTCTGCTTCCGCAATCTCAAGGGTGCGGAAGCAGGTCTGGGCAATATCACCATTGACTATATCTTCGTTGGAGCGGAGGAAGATGCCCCCATGGAAATGGCGGATGTCACTTTCCTCAATGCAGACGGAACTGTCCTTTCTTACACCCGTATCCCTGTGGGAGCATCTGTAAGCTATGAGGGCAAGACTCCGGAAAAAGCTCCCACCGCTACGGAACACTTCAGCTTCCTTGGCTGGGTGGATGACAAGGGTCTGACCCCCGATTTCACGGAAGTCACCGAAGATCTGATCCTCACCGCAACTTATACCGCAAGTCCTCACAGCTTCACCTATGAAAATACAGATACGGACAGCCACAGCAAGCTCTGTCCCTGCGGTTATTCCGAGAGCCTTAAGCACAATTGGGATGAGGGAATTCTGATTTCCCACCCCTGTACCCAAGAGGGTGTCCGTCGCTATAACTGCCCCGACTGCGGAGCGGTCCGTGAGGACATTACTCCCATGGCAGGACACAAGACTGTAGTCACTCCTGCCAAGGATGCTACCTGCACCACCGACGGTGTAACCGAAGGTGAGGTCTGTACCGTATGCGGAGCGGTACTGAAGGAGGCAGCGGTTGTCCCCGCTACAGGTCATACTGGGATCACCGTCACAGGAAAAGAGCCTACCTGTGTTTCCTCCGGCATAACAGACTATGTATACTGTGACACCTGCAAGGTCGTATTCCAAGAACAGCAGATCCTCCCCCGTTTGGGTCACAGCTACAGCTATGAGGACAAGGGAGACGGAACCCACACAAGGCTCTGCGTCCGTTGTGGCAAGACCGCAACAGAAGCCCATACCCTCACAGAAAGCGGTTCCTGCGTCTGTGGCTTCGGCAGTACCGTCCTCGATGAGAGCCTGAAGCTGAATCACAACCTGAATCTGGCAAGTGACATTTCCGTGAATCTCATTTTGCTCCGTAGCCTTCTTGAGGGCTTTGATATGGATTCTGTCTATATCGAGAGCGACATAGACACTGCAGAAGGAAGGGAAACTCAGCGGATCTATCCTGTGGAAGTGGGCAAGTACTATTACTTCACCTTAAAGGGCCTTGCCGCTGTCCAGATGAACGATAAGATCTCCTCTGTTCTCTACGGCAGTAAGAATGGGCAGATCTACCGTTCCCCTGTGGACGAGTACAGCATTGCCACCTATGCTTATTCTCAGCTGAACAAAACGCAGATCGATCCCAAATTGCAGACCCTCTGTGCAGACCTCCTCCGTTACGGCAGCAAAGCACAGATCTACAAGGACTACCGCACGGATTTCCTTGCAGACAGTGCCATGACAGAGGCTCACAGAGCCTACCTGTCCCATATGGAGGCTGTAACCTTCGGAAGCACCAACGAGGTTCTGAAGGATCTGGCTTCTCCCACGGTCACATGGGCAGGCAAGTCCCTGAATTTGGACTCCAAGGTGGAGCTGAAATTCATCTTCGACCCCACGGCATACACAGGGGATGTACAGGAGCTGTCTCTCCGCGTGAGCTATGAGGATATTACGGGAGAGGCTGTAACCGCCACCCTGAACTCCCCCACTCCCTACGACGCAAACCGTAACCTGTACGCCTTCACCTTTGACGGACTCATAGCCGCAGAATTACGCTCTGCGGTGTCGGTGCAGATCTTCGCAGGAAATACTCCCCTGTCCTGTACCCTCCGCTACAGTGCCGACTCCTACGGCAACAACCGCACAGGTGACCTCCTGACTCTGTGTAAAGCACTCTTTGCCTACGCAGACAGTGCAAAAAATTACTTTGTATAATACAAACTCGGAATAAAGACCAAACGCAAGGTAGCTTGTCGGGCTACCTTGCGTTTGCTGTATTATTGGGTAAAGAAGGTCTTTGCACTGTCGCTGTATGCGAAGAGTGCCTTGCAAAGCTCTAACAGATTACCGGTCTTATTATTACCATAGGTGTCTGCGCTGTAGCGGAGGGTACAGGACAAGGGTCTATCCCCCGCAAAGATCTGTACAGAAACCACAGACCGTAGCTCTGCGGCTAAAAGCTCGTCAAAGGTAAAGGCATACCGGCCCTGGCTTGTGCCGTAGGGCTCAGGATGCGTGACAACGGCGGTCATGGACTCTCCGTAAACATCCTCATAGCTCACACGGAGAGACAGCTCCTGTACATTCCCTGTGTATGCCAAGGTATCAAAGATGAATTTCAGCTCCACCTTGGAGTCCAGATTCAAGGACTTCCCTGCCCATGTGACTGTGGGAGCTTCCAGATCCTTCAGAACCTCGTTGGTGCTTCCGAAGGTCACAGCATCCATACGGGACAGGTAAGCTCTGTGAGTTTCTGTCATGGCACTGTCCGCAAGAGCATCCGTGCGGTAGCCCTTGAAGATCTGAGCTTTGCTACCGTAACGGAGAAGCTCTGCGCAGAGAGCCCGTAATTGGGGATTGATGCCCGTCTTGTTCAACTGAGAATAGGCATAGGTGGCAATGCTGTACTCATCCACAGGAGAACAGTAGATCTGCCCGTCCTTACTGCCGTAGAGGACAGAGGAGATCTTATCGTTCATCTGGACAGCGGCAAGGCCCTTTAAGGTGAAGTAATAATAGCTATTGTTCACCACAGGATACAGACGGATGGTCTGTACTCCTGTTTTTACATTGCCTTCATAGGTTTCTACGGTGCTTTCCACATAGACCGTATCCATATCAAAGCCATTAAGGGCACTACGCAATACACCCAGATTTACGGAAATATCTCCGGCTAAGTTCAGGCTGTGACTCAGCTTCAGGGAAGGCTCTTCCACAGGCGCAAGGATCTCTGCCTTGCCACAGATGCACAGCCCTTCCGTATAGCTGTGTTCCTCTAAGTTCTCCTTGTTGCATCGGGAGCAATATGCAAGGTGTTCTTCCCCCAGGTCCCTATAGGCCATAGCATGACCCAAGCGGGGCAGGATTTCCTGTTCCGCAAGAACCAGATCGCAACGGCTGCATTTAGATCCGTCGGATAATCCGGAGTACAAACAGCCGGGGGCATAACCTGCCACAACTTCAGGGTCATGGCCCAAGGCAGGTACTTCCGCAGGCTCTGTGATCACCCCTTGGCAGACTGTGCAGTAAGCACCCTCAGTCATACCGGAGGCTGTGCAGGTGGGAGCAACAGCTTCTATGACCGCAAGGCTGTGACCTGTGGGAGATACCGCCTGCTTGTAGCTGTATCCGCAGAGGCAGGACAACTCCTTTAGCCCCTCTGCCTCACAGCCGGGGGCGGTGATCATCTGCTCTGTATAGCTGTGATCCTCTCCCTTGAAGGAAGCATATACCGTGATGCTTTCCGTAATCCGGTCCAGCACAGCAGTCTTCCCCTGTGCATCCACCCAGCCTGCAAAGCTGTAGTGCTTTTCGCTGTCACAGCTCTTGGTGGGAGTAGTGCCGGCATAGGAAACACTGCCGCCTTCGGAGGTTTTCTTCTCTTCCAGCACAGTGCCGTCCTCGGCACAGAAGGTGACGGTATAGGCGTTGGGGCTCTTCTCCGCCGGTCCGATGTAAATATAGTCGATCAAAAATTCTGCGGTCTTTCCGTCGGCATTGGTAATGTTCTGGAACATGGGATGCACCAGATTGATCCACTCAGATTGTAGATATTCCCAATTCGTGACCGTCGTTTCCACCGTAAACCATCCCTGATCCACCACATCTGCCAATTTCACAGGCATATAGATCCGTGTCCAGGTTCGGGAAGTTCCGTCCTCCAAGGTCAGGCTGTTGTTGCGGTCAAAATTCATGCTGAAGCTTACCATACCATCCTCAGTGGTAGCCTTGGCATTGCGGATCTGGATCCGTGCTTGGATCACATCCTGTTTACCGGGAACATAGTGGATGGATTTCTCAAATCCGGCATAACTGCGAATGCTGTGGCTGGTATCCTTGTTCCCCACAGGGACGGCAATGCACAGAGCCCCGTCCCGAACAGTAGACATGGGCGAGCCGTTGTAGGTGATCCAAGAGGATGCCTCGTCAAAGTTCACATGACCATAGGTAAAGCTGTCGTAGCGCTGTCTGTCTTCTTCCGTGTCGGTGAAATCAAAGAACAGGTGATCCTCCTGTTTGGGGAAGCTTTCCTCCGGCCCAATATAAATATAGTCAATGTTGAACACCGCAGTCGAGCCGCTTGCAGACTTCAGACCCACAAACTGGGGATGGATCATAGCCAGGAAGTCAAAGTTCAGATAGTCTGCCGAATTCAGGGGGACGGTAAGGGTCACATAGCCCTTGCCCACCACATCGGCCACCTTGAAGCTCTTCTCGAAGCGGGTATAGGTCTTGGTAACATCGGCGGCAGGGTTCAGATCGTTGGTGCAATCCAGATCCAGGCGGAGCTTGGCAGTGCCGTCTGCTGTGCTTGCAACGGCATTGTCGATCTTGAAGCGAATTTGGCAGTAATCCGTTGCCTTGGTGAAATAGTGCAGAGGCTTATGTGCCCACTGTCCCTTGACCGTGTTGTTGGGATGGCTGCCCACACCCACAGTGGTCACTGTGCCGTCAACAGGAGAGAAGCTGAGACTTCCCCGTGTAATGGTGGTTGCCGTAGTGTTGGTATCATTGGCCCAGTTGGACTTCAGGCTAAAGTTCATACCGCCGTATGTATAGCTGTGATACCGCTCCCGAGATACAGGATCGTTCACAAAATCGAACATCAGATACTGTTCAAAGTCACGGGGCGCATTGGGTGCAGTGAGGTTGGGAGTGGTAGAGGTCTTTAGAAGTTTTTTTGCCGCAGAGACACTCTCAACCTTAATATTCTTGGTGCCCAGAGTAACAAAAGAGCCACTGTACTTGTAGTCTGCATGATCCACATCACAGGAGACTAAGGTAGCAAATTGGGCTTCCGTCAAAATCCCACTGTCCTTCGGCCCATATAGACCGTGGCTGTAGCCATGGCCGGAGAACAGAAGGCTGACACCCATTTGATTCAAGATTTCCGTCCATTGGGCAAATTCATCGTTCACCCCTTCGGAATTGTTCCTTGTAATGGGCATATGGCAGAAGGCCACACGGGTAGAATAGTCCTTCCACTTCCCTTCGGCCAGAACCTCCCGGAGCCATTGGGTCTGTTCCTTGCGGAAGGCCTGATAGTCCGTGGTGCCGCCGTAGGCAGAATGGCTGTCCTCCTTATCCTCACCGGTATCCAGCACAATGGCGAAGAAATCTGCCTGTTCTACCGTGAAATAGCTCTTACCGGTCTTGCTTGTAGGGGCCATCTGATCCAAGAGTCGGGCATAATTACCACGAACTTCTCGGTTGCCTCGAGTGAAGAACACCGGCTTCGTACCGCTGGTCAGCGCACTTGCCGTATCTAAAAGGATCTTTACATTGGCCTCGGTGTTGCCGTGGTAGGCATAGTCACCGCCTACATAGAGGGCATCGAAGCTCTTATAACCGGCTACCGCCTTAGCTTCTGTCGCAAGACCCCGGAAGTCGGAAATACATAGGAACACAGGCTCTTTCTTATCCGCCATGGGAGTAAAGGGATAGGTACGACTCACGGTACTGCCCGGGGCGGGATAGTAGGCAGGTCTGTTGTCCAAGGACCGGTAGCAGACCTTGTAGCTCCGTGCAGAGTCCAATACCACACGAGGCACACGGACACTGTGGTACTTGCTGGTATAGCGCATATTTCCTGTATTCAGGTCATAGTATTTCGTACCGCCAACCTCTACCCATGCCATGCCGTTCGCATTTGTGGGGAAGATGATCTGATATCCGTCCTCCACAGCAAATACCGTAGGATGGAGGGTGTAGGGGGAAGAAACGGAAGGCACGGAAACGGAGCCCGTGGGAACCGTGATAGAGTCGTTGCTGACAGAAGCAGGATCTACCTCAGGCTGGGTTTGGTCACTTACATAGGCATTGTTGAAGAGGTTAAAGGTCGCGGTGCCTCTCACCGTCAGGGAGTTGGTGACGGTTTCCGACTTATAGGAAGTAGGCCCTACTGTAACAAAGGAAGCACTGTAGGTTATCCCATCCCCTTCGTTCTCACGGTCACTCATGAGGAGAGTGCCGAAATTGGGATCGGACTTATACTTTCCGCTGTTGGGGCCGTAAGCGCCGTAATAGTGCTTGTGTCCGGAGATCAGCAGGCTGATACCCATCTGATCCAGAAGCTCTGTCCACTCCTTATAGGGACCCTCAAAAATATCCTGAGCATTAAAGCCGATGGGCACATGAGCAAAGGCCATGCGCACAGGATACTTCTCCCATTCACGGGAGTCCAGCACCTCTTGGAGCCACTTTGTCTGAGCATCACGGTAAAGCTGGAATTGGGTCGTTCCGCCGTAGGCCTCGTGGCTGTCTGCCTTATCCTCACCGCTGTCTAAGACGATGCCGAAAATACCGGGCATTTCCACAGTGTAATAAGCACCGGTGTTTTCACTGAAGGCGGCAACATTGGCAAGCTCCTCGCACTTAGAGCCACGGATCTCGTGATTGCCACGGGCGTAGATAGTGGGCTTCCGTCCCTGTGTCACAGAGCCGGTCATATCCAGCAAGAGCTTCAAGCTTGCATCCTCTACTAAGGTGCTGACGTAGTCACCGCCGAAGTAGTACACGTCGAAAGCCTTATACTTGGAAATATTCAGAGCATGGGTATTATCTCCATGCTGATCGGAGGCACAGTAGAACACAGGAGCCCGATCTTGAGGAATGGGATCAAAGGGATAGGTACGGCTCACGGTACTGCCGGGAACAGGATCATAGGAAGGACGCTCGGACAGGGAGCGGAAGCAGATCTTGTAAGTTCCCGCAGTATCCAAAGCCGACTGAGGAACGGTGATCTTGTGATACTTGCTGTTCCATCTGAGCAGGCCGTTCTGTGCATCGTTATACTTTACCCCGCCGATCTCCACCCATGCCAAGCCTGTGGCATTGGTAGCAAAGGCGATCTGATAAGTATCCTCCACAATAAACACTGTAGGATGGGTAGTAAAAGGTGCAGAGATAGAAGGCACTGAAACTGCCGCCGTCCTTGCCTCGGCCGCTTCCGTCCTCGCCCCAAACACCGTACCTACCGGCATCAGGGTCAGAACCATGGCTAACAAAAGCAGCCAACTGATACATTTTCGGTAAAATCTCATAAAATTTACCTCCTTAAAAGTGTTTTAATATCATGATATCACAGGAATACCCAAAACTCAATTGCATTTTTACAGCAACTTCGGTTATATATCCCTTTTCCCCGGCGGAATGCACCATGCCCGGTCGCAGTAACAGCCATCCCTCTCTCCAAAATCTACATTTACCCAAATCCCCCTGCACAAACCTCAAACAGCCCAACAAATTTCAGTTTATCGCTCTGATGATTTGACACTTTGTGTCATGAATTGATGCGGGGCATCATGATTTCTCGCTACGCTCCATGATTTGAATTGCCAAAAAACAATGTGCCGTAAGGCACAAATCATGCCGTAAGGCAA
>JAZMZW010000095.1:0-11263 GCA_045586205.1 Faecousia sp.
TTAGCTATACTCAAGAATTTTCGTTGGCTATTCTCGCAAATGTCTCAATTGACATCATCAAGAACAACTTAATTTTTTATAATCAAATTGTCCAAGGTGTTTGTTCATGTTTCTCGTTGTTTAATTTACAAGGTACACCGCCGCTTTCGCAGCCTATTCAAAGCCCGGCTTTTGCAACTTCATCAAGTAAACTCTCCGTTGCGCCGAAGACTTGTTCATTATAGCACATGAGGTTCGCTTTGTCAAGAACTTTTTTCAACTTTTTTGAAGTTTTTTTCGTTCCCGAGGGGCTTCTCTCAAGCGCTCCGATATTCTACCAGATAAATGCTATTTTGTCAAGCACTTTTTTCACTTTTTTTCACTTTTTTATACTTTTTTTCGCAATTACTATCCCTTGTTGAATAACGGGTATTACACCCCAACATACAGTTGTGCCAATGGCAATATAGGTTTCGGGAATTTTATATGACAGCAGTAATGACGCTATCACCGGTATGATTTGTGCTTTTTCAAAGAATAAATTTTGTTTTCTTTCCTTTATTGGCAACAGATTTTTATTTGCGGAAAACAGCAAGGCCATGGTGCAAAATCCGCCGGCTGTGGTCAATGCTCCCACAAAAGGCTCAAGGCGTTCCATTGTGCCAAAGAGATTCACGGATTTTGAAGCGGTATAGAAATCCGAAGCCCCCAGTCCTACGGTACTCAGAAGGATACCAACAAGCAGGATTCCGGATGCCCAGATCCACGGAGTTGATCTCCTGTTTTCTTTTCCCTGATAAACATATAATAATAAGATAGGCAACAGGCCGTAGGGGAGATATTCCGCGCCTCCGTCTCTTGGGAACTTAAAGTTTTCTGTTTCCATTGCAGGTAAGGAGAAGAGGAGCAAGATCCCCATGGTCAGAGCAAAGACAAAGAACAACACCGAAGCCACTGAGAGGACATTCTTTCTGCGGACACCGTAGTCACACAGGAGTAAGAGGAGCAGACCGGGTAGGGGACTGTCCGTGCCGTTGATCAGGGAAATCCCCTGTGCCAGCCTTCCAATTATCAGAAGATTCCACAGAAGGATTCCGTAAGAAAGGAGCTGAAAGACTACTCCGCCTTCCTCCTCTATGGTTTTGCCAAAGCGCAGGAGAAGAAATGCGGAAAACACAAAAGCCATGACCCAAAGTCCCTTCGCCTGTGACAGATAGAGGATGCCCACAGTGGTCATAGCGCAGAAGCCCAGCGCCCCCTTTTGTTTACCTTCCATGGCTGTCATATGAAAACTCCTTTGTTTGCAGATCTGCGATCTTTCTACCCTCGCCGTGCTGTTTCAGATAGGCATGAAGCTCTGTGGGATCTCGGAAGCCCTTTGCCAGATAGGCCTCTGCGCCGGGACGGAGGATGCCACTGTTTGCCCCCTCCCGTGCCAAGGCAATATCGGAGAAGACTGCCTGCTCCGCTGTATCAAAAAACAGCTCTCCCGTAGCATTGCTCCGCAGATCCTCCACAGCCTCTGCCCAGGTGGCACCCACACCTTTTCCCACTTCCGTCAAGAGGTAAACCTTTCCCTCTATTCTCTGGGCCTGAATGCAAATAATAGGCAGAAGGGATGCAGTGTCATATTTCCGAAAGGGCATAGCAAGAAGAAGGAGTCCCCCACATATATAAAATAAGAGCTTCCTCATAAATTTTTCCTCCCCGGTGCTTTTCGCAAGATCCCTCTGACAGAAACCTTTGCAAAGGGCGCAAGGTAAGCCTCTCCGAAGCTCTGCAAGCCCGACAGGTGCAGAAGCAAATACAATACCCCCACAGTTACACCGTAAAGCCCCGCTACAGCCCCCGCTACCGCAATACCGCAACGCCAGAGGCGAATGGCATCTGCAAAGCCTCTTCCCGGTAAAGTGAATCCGCAGATCCCCGCCGCCGCCACAACGATCAGTGCCGTAGGGGAGAGGATCTTTGCCTCCACCGCCGCAGAGCCAACTACCAAGCCACCGATAATAGACAGGCTTTGTCCCACGGACTGTGGCAAACTGATGCTTGCCTCCTGCAAAAGCTCAAAAGCAATGAGCAAGCCCAGTACCTCAAAGACCGTAGGGAAGGGCACATCCTGCTTGGCACGGATCACTGCCTGTAACAGTCCCGTAGGGAGCATAGCCGGATGGAAATTCACCATTGCCACATAGATCCCGGGAAGGAGCAGGCTGACGAGCAGCGCCACATAGCGCAGGAGGCGGACCCAAGAGGCAGAAAAATAATCCTTGCTCCGATCCTCTGCCCCGGTCATAAAGAATCCAACATCCACCGGGAGCAAATAGCCCAGAGGGATGCCGTCCACGATCAAACCGATTTTTCCCTCCAACAGTTCCCTTGCAAAACGGTCTGTCCGCTCTGTATATTGGATCAGAGGAAAGGCCGTTCTGCGACAGCCGGTGATCCATTCCTCCACTCCTGCAGGGGTCAGGAAGCCGTCGGCAGTCAACTCCTCCAGACGGAGCTTCATTCTTTCCAATAAGCGGGGATCTGTCAGCCCCTGAATATATGCCACGGACACATTGGTTTTACTTTCCGTCCCTACGGTGGTTTCGTAGAAATGCAGTGCCGCCGAACGCAAGTGCCTGCGTATGAGACTTGTATTGGTACGGGAGGTTTCCGTAAAGGCATCCTTTGGCCCTTTGGCGGTATTTTCCACATCCGGTGGAGCAGGGGAGCGCTTTTCCGGAGTTTTGTCCTCAAAGGCCAAGGCGCGAGATCCGAACAGCACCACACAAAAGCCGTTAAGGAGCATGGACAGCGCCGTATCCAGATCCCTACACTCCACTGCCACGGAGTTGTAGATGGTCCTGTGTAAGGCGCGGTCATACAGTTCCTCCATGGTTCCACCTTCGGTGTCCTGCATGAGAGGTCTGACCACAAAGCGGGAAATATCACTGCCCGAGGTCAAGCCGTCTATACTATATATAAATAGTATATGTTCCCCCAGCTTCAGTTCCCGCTTATTCAGATCCCCACTGTCCCCAAAAACCTCGCAAACAGTCTTATGATCCAGATCCCCCACATATTTGCCATCGGGCAAGCGTGTATATGCCATAGCATCACCCCAACAGTAGAATGTGCAGATTTGATAAAATTATTACAGTTATTGAACGAAATATCTTGACACAGCCTTTAAAATATGTATAATGTATACATATCGTAGATATTATTTTAATTCTTTTTTGTCTGTTATTACAATTGTTTTATTATAATAAGTGTTACTGGTCATTTCTTTGCAATATTGGAAAAATCCGTATTAATGTAAAAATCTTTAGGAGTGATGTCCTATGAGGGTATGCTATCCGCTCATAATTTAATAGGCCCATTTCGACAAATATGATCAATCATATACTCATCCATAGAAAGGAGATACATAACATGAAATCGTTCGTTGTAAGACTATTATCCGTATTTCTGGTATTTGCAATCTTATGTAGTTTTCTTCCAGCTACCCCCGCTAACGCAAGTTCAGCACTGGATCCTAATGAATTGCTGGATGACCTCCTTAAAAAAAGAGAAATCTTAGATAGTATTGACAAATATTTTTCCCGAAAAAGCGATCTCAAAAAAAGTACAGTTGTATTCTTCTTTGAGGGCGGAAGTAATAGCAAAAAACCATATAAAGAAGGCGGCACAAGAGACCAAGCAGTTGCTGTTGTTACAAAAAAAGGAAAAGTCACATATGTAGAAACTAAATGCTCTACAATTCCTGACATTCCGGATAAAAACTACGGTACAAGCCCAAGTGCCGCAAATGTTATTGATGGAATTTACAGATTCAAAGGTGTTATTCATAAATCATATAATGCTTTCCGAATCCTAAACTTAGATAAAACAGATGGTCTTCCCTGCGTGAGGTTTAACACCAACGATAAAACTTATATCATTAAGAAAAATGCTACCGCAATAAACATTCATGGAAGATCCAGTTGCGACTCTACTACTTCAAAATCTCCAAATTCAGCAGGCTGCATACTTGTTGGTAATAATATGGATAAGTATGCCAAATTCCGTTCTCATATTACCAACAACGATTGGAAAAAAGGCACCTATTATGGTTATGTCGTTATCGACAGATCATTAGCAAGAACTGCCCTGGCTGAAAGTGGTCTTTATAAGAATTACCCACATGCTGTCGATGCTTTACTGGGAAAATCCTTCCTAAATATTGAATTGAAAGATATTGGGAAACTTAACCAAGGTACTTCACATAATATAATCGGTAATGTTTCTTCCAACTGTAACATCACTGAAATCACCGGAAAAATTCTATCCGGCTCTACCGTTTTGCAAAGTGAAACTATCAAGCCAAACACAGCTTGTGTTAATTTGAAGTCCTCAAAAATTAACAGCAAACTAAAATTCGGCAGTTTAGCTGCCGGCTCCTACAAACTCCAAATCAGTGCAAAAAACGCAAGTAGTAAAACTGTAACAAGCAGTGTCAGTTTTACTGTAAGTAAGGATCTTACAATTTCACTGGATAGCATTGGCACCATTTCTAAAGGATCCGCCTGTAATATTGTTGGTACGGTATCTTCCTATTACAAAATCACCAAAGTTACAGGCGAGATTCTATCCGGCTCCACCGTAAAGCAAAGTGTAACTATCACCCCTAACACAACTTCCGTTAATTTGAAGTCCTCAAAAATTAACAGCAACCTAAAATTCGGCAAGCTGGCTAAAGGCACCTATACTTTGAAAATTACTGCAACAGATGCAAATAAAAAAACCGTTACTAAGTCAATTACTTTTAAAGTGAAGTAATTATATTTATTCTCCGGCATAACTTTCGGGGGGCTTCTTAAAAGAGGCCCCCCGCTTTAATTTTTCCGTCATATTTTTCCCTATGAGATCTATGTATATCCTATGAGGAAATCTTATGTGAAACAAAGTAAAAATATACATCTTTTCTTGACGAAATCCACGGTTTGTGGTAAAATGTTTAGAAAATATACAGAAAGCAAAGGTTATATAAAGGTATGCAAGAAATCTTTTCCATAACCGCAGCGCCTCCCTCTACATTGGCGGATACTATGGATCTGTTCCAGAAGGCCGCTACCGGTCACAGTCATGATCTGAACATCCATTTCGACCGTATGTTGGAGGAATTCCGATGTCTCTGGATGATCGTCCGAGGAAAGGTGCATCTGGATCGGATGCCCACCAAGGAAGTCCGCATCGATACCTGGTTGCGGAAGCCCAGTTCCGTGGTCAGCATCCGTGACTACAGTATCTTTGAAGGGGACGAGGAGATCGGCTACGGCATTTACAGCTGGGCTTTGGTCAGTGCCCAAGAGCGGAAGCTCATCAATATGCGATCCATTGCCCCCGTTCTGGACGCGCCCACCCGCAGTCCCGAAAGACAGGGTGCGGTAAAGCGGATCAGCCTGCCGGAGGGTATGACCCAACAGGATACATGGTTGGTCCTGCCTGCGGAGATCGACAGAAACGGTCATGTGAACAATGTCCGCTACATCCGCCACGCAGAAGCCCTGTTCCCCGAATCTACGGATCTGGAGGTCATTTACGACCGGGAATGCTTTGTGGGAGAAAACATCGCCCTCCTTACAAAAGACGGCTATGTACAAGGCATAAAAGAAAGCGGAGAGGAATGCTTCCGCGCAAAATTTTGGAGGAATGTATGAAACGAATTTTATTGCTTTTGACCCTGCTCATCTTGCTTGTGACGCTCCTTCTCACAGGCTGTGGAAAGAAGGAAGATACCCCCGGCGTGGTGACCTCCGAGCCTACCGAAAATCAGCAGGTTTCCCTTACGGAGGCCGTGCCTCCCATGCTCATTGGTGCATGGCGCAGTCTGGACCCCGGTGAACTTGACATGGTGGAGACCATTGAATTCTTTGAAAACGGCGAAATCAGCGTCAATTGCACCTATCAGGGACAAGACGCAGGAACGATCTACGGCACCTATTCCATCACAAACGGAATTCTACACTGCGATATGACCGCAAACAATGCTCCCTATATCATCGACTACCAATTCCTCATTGACGGCAGAGAGCTGACCCTCGTAAGTGAGGACAATGAAGCAAATTATATTAAGGTATCCTAAGGAGGTTATTTTATGAATTATCGTACACTTACCCTCGCTCAAAGACAGGAAGAATACGCAACTCTGGAAAAGGAATATGCCCGCTACAAGGAAATGGGTCTGAAGCTGAACATGGCCCGTGGTAAGCCCGGCGCAGAACAGCTGCAGCTTTCCGCTCCCATGCTGAATGTTCTGACCATTGACAACTGTCTGGTTGACGGCATTGATGCCAGAAATTACGGCGAGCTCACCGGTCTGCCCTGTACTAAGAAGTACTTCGCAGAGATCCTTGGCACTGAGCCCGAGGAGATCCTGGTTGGTGGCAATGCCAGCCTGAATCTGATGTATGACCTGATTGCCAAGGCTTATACCCACGGTCTGTTGCAGTCCACCCGTCCCTGGTCCAAGGAAGAGCGCGTCAAGTTCCTTTGCCCCTCTCCCGGCTATGACCGCCACTTTAAGATCTCCGAGAGCTTCGGCATGGAGCTGATCACCATTGCCATGACCGAGAACGGCCCTGACATGGACGCTGTGGAAGAAGCCGTAAAAGACCCCCGTGTCAAGGGTATGTGGTGTGTTCCTAAGTACTCCAACCCCGACGGCATCGTCTATTCCGATGAAACCATTGACCGCATTGCCAAGCTGAAGCCTGCCGCCCCGGACTTCGCCCTCATGTGGGACAATGCCTACTGTGTCCACGAGATCTACGGAGAATTCCTTCCCTTCCGCAATATTCTGAGCCTCTGTGCACAGGCAGGAAATCCCAACATGGTATACGAATTTGCCTCCACCTCCAAGATCACCTTCCCCGGTGCCGGTGTAGGTGTCATGGCTGCAAGCGTGGAAAATCAAAAATACATTGCTTCCCTTATGACCTATCAGACCATCGGCCACGACAAGCTGAACCAGCTCCGCCATGTGCTGTTCCTGAAGGATAAGGAAACCACTCTGAAGCTCATGCAGGAGCACGCAAAGATCCTGCAGCCTCGCTTCTCCGCAGTTCTGGATGCTCTGGACAAGGAGATCGCTCCTTTGGAGATCGCACAGTGGACCAAGCCCAAGGGCGGCTACTTCGTATCCTTCAATGCCATGCCCGGTACCGCAAAGCGTGCCCTTGCTCTGTGCAAGGAGGCCGGTGTGGTCATGACCGGTGCGGGAGCGACCTTCCCCTACGGCAAGGATCCTCTGGACAGCAACATCCGTATTGCCCCCAGCCTGCCCCCCGTAGAGGAGCTGGAACAGGCCATGGCCATCTTCTGCATCTGCGTCCGCATGGCTGCCCTGGAAAAGCTTGGTCTCAACTGATCTAAGCCCATACATATGATCCCCATTCTCCCTCCACCCCCGGAGGGAGAATTCTTATTTCACACCCACCGCAGGGGCAATTCCAATTCGGTAATTTTCCATTTTCAATTTGATAGCTGTCCACTGTCAACCTTCCACTTGCTTTCACTCACATCTCTCCTCCCACCGGGTTTTCTGAACAGCATATTACGAAAGCTTGAATTTTTCCTCATGGCACTTGACAGAGATTTGTTGCGGGACTTATAATATGGGCAGAAAACTTATAGAAAGGATGAATTTTTCAGCGTACATTCAGTACATCCTGTTATACTTGAATGCAGAGGATGTTTACAGATTCTACCATAATCCCACAGGTAAGGAGGTGGAGTGATGGCTTATCAATCCTGTTTTCAAAGGTTTGAACTGAAATATATGCTGACTCTGTCCCAAAAGGAGGAGCTGCTGAAGGTCATGGCGCCCTATATGCGTCTGGACCAATACGGCAGAACCACCATTCGCAATGTGTATTTCGATACCCCAAACTATCGACTGATCCGTCGCTCCATTGAACGACCTCTGTATAAGGAAAAGCTACGCATCCGTAGCTATGCGCAGGCCACAACAGAGGGAAATGTCTTTGTGGAACTGAAAAAGAAATTCAAAAAGGTGGTATACAAACGCCGTCTTGCCATGCCCCTATGTGACAGTCTCCTATGGTTGGCAGGAGATGACAGCAAAAAGCCACCGGGACAGATCGCAGAGGAGATCCGCTACTTCCGTAATTTCTACGGAGGTCTGAGACCTGCTATCTTCCTGACCTATGAACGGGAAGCCTTCTACAGTCTGGACGGAAGCGAATTCCGTGTGACCTTTGACGAAAATATCCTTGCCCGAGAAACGGACATGGATCTGCGTTCTGAGGTTTCCGGCACGGCACTGCTTCCGGAAGGGATGGTACTGCTGGAGCTGAAAGCTCCCGGAGCGATCCCCCTGTGGCTCACGGACTTCCTGAGCAAAAACAAGATCTACAAAACATCCTTCTCCAAATACGGCACTGCCTACCAAACCATGTTGTTCAAAGGGGGAAAACTCTGTGTTTAAAGGTTTATTTGATTCTGCAACCGCATATACCATTTCTATTGAAAATTTCCTGCTGTGTGTAGGAACCGCTCTGCTTATCGGCTTGCTCCTGATTCTGTGCTACCGCTTCCGCAGTCGTTGCTCCAAGAGCTTTTCTGCCACCATCGCACTGCTCCCCGCCATTGTGTGCGTGGTCATCATGATGGTCAACGGCAATATCGGTGCAGGTGTGGCTGTAGCAGGTGCTTTCGGTCTGGTTCGTTTCCGTAGCTTGCCCGGTACTGCACGGGAGATCGCCATGCTCTTCCTTGCAACCTGTGCCGGTCTGGTCTGTGGCATGGGCTATCTGGCTTTCGCTGTGCTGTTCTCCCTGATCATGGGTCTGGTATTCGTACTGTATTCCACCCTGAATCTCGGCAGCTCCAAGGATAGCCGCAGCATCACCGTCACCATTCCCGAGGATCTGGACTATACCGAGGTCTTCACTGATCTCTTCACGGAATATGCCACTGCATGGGAGCTGGAACAGGTTCGCACCACCAACATGGGCAGTATGTTCCGCCTGACCTACTATGTCACCCTGAAGGATGTGAAGAAGGAAAAGGAACTGATCGACAAGCTCCGTTGCCGTAACGGAAATTTGGAGATCGCCGTGTCCAAGCCCGGCTTCGGTGTAGCAGAGCTGTAAGCATAGAAAATCGGATCGGCGCAGAAATCATCTGCACCGATCCGTTTATTTTTTACTTCCCATCTCAGAAAGAAGGCTCTTATGAAACGCATTTTTTTACTTCTGCTGGCCCTGTCCGTATTCCTATGCTCCTGTAGCAAAACAGAGCCAAATCCAAACGCAACCCAAATCACCGATCCTCCCGAAAGTACTGCTGTCACCGCCCCTGCCATTTCCATTGATCCCGAGGAGCAATTCAGCGACAAGGACAGAACTACCGCATATGAAAACAGCGTGACCATTGAACTGGATGGAACAAAGGCAAGCTGTGCAGATCAGGGTGTCCATACGGAAGACTCTGCAGTTACCATCCGTTCCGAGGGAACTTTTGTTCTCACCGGCTCCTATGAGGGACAGGTGATCATTGATGCAGGAGAGAAGGCCGACATTCATCTGATCCTGCAAAATGCCCATATTTCCAACCAAAATCACGCAGCTCTCTGGATCAAGGCAGCAGATAAGATCATTCTGACTCTGGAAGGGAACAATTCCTTGCGTACCGAGGGCTCTCTGCCCTCTGCCACAGACAGCAATGTGGATGCCACACTGTTTTCCAAAGCAGATCTGAGCCTCAACGGCGAGGGATCTCTGGAAGTGGAAAGTCCTGCTCACGGTCTTGTGTGTAAAAAAGATCTGGTCTTTACCGGTGGCAATTATAGTGTCACAAGCGCTCAGCACGGCATCAGCGCTAAGGACAGCCTGCGCATTGCCGCAGGAAGCTTCACCGTCCAAACTCAGAATGATGGTCTCCATGTGGAAAATACCGAGGAAGCCGATAGAGGTTACCTCTATATTCAAGAAGGAACATTCCTGATCCGTTCCCAATGGGATGGAATCAGTGCAAGTAACAGTATGCAGATCGACGGAGGCAACTTTGACATCCAAAGCGGTGGCGGTGCCGAAAATGGCGCTGTCCACACAGAAGCCTTCCCCGGTTCTTGGCAAAGCAATCAAACGACAAGCACCGACACCGTCAGCACCAAGGGCATCAAGGCCGGAGGAGATCTGCAGATCCGTGGAGGAACATTCCTGATCGATTCCGCCGATGACGGAGTCCACGGTGAATATAATGTATTCCTTACCGCAGGAGATCTGGAGATCCGAAGCGGAGATGACGGCATCCATGCAGAGGTGCTTCTGCAGATCCATGGGGGAAACACCCTGATCCACAAGAGCTATGAGGGGCTGGAAGGACATCAGATCCATATTCAGGGAGGCACCATCGACCTGACCGCCTCCGATGATGGCCTCAATGCCGCAGGTGGCAACGACGGCAGCGGTTTCTCCCACAACGATATTTTTGCCAACGATACCGAAGCCTATATCCGCATAGACGGAGGATATCTCCACATGGATGCCTCCGGTGACGGTATAGACTCCAACGGCGATATTCTCATTAACGGAGGAGAAACCTATGTTTCCGGTCCTACCAACGGCGGTAACGGCTCACTGGACTACGGCGGAGAGGCCAAGGTCACAGGCGGTATCTTCCTTGCGGTTGGCTCTTCCGGTATGGCAACAGGCTTTGGCTCTAATTCCACACAGGGTGCGATTTTCGTCACCTACAGTTCCCAGCCCGCAGGCAGTGAAATTTCCCTGAAAAACAGCAATGGGGAAGAGATCTTCTCCCGGACAACGGAAAAGAGCAGTGGCTCTCTGGTGCTGAGCTGTCCCGGCATCCAACAGGGACAGACCTATGACCTGACTGTGGGACAGATCAACGGAGAGATCACCATGACCAACATCGTCTACGGTCAAAGCAACGGTGGCGGTCCCGGTGGCGGTGGCCCCGGCGGTCAGCCTCCCGGAGGCCAAGGTGGCAGACCCGGTGGCCAAGGACAACCCGGCGGACAACAGCCCCCTAACGGTCAGCAACCTCCCGAAGGTCAACCCGGCGGACAACAGCCTCCCAACGAACAACCTGCGGGATAAGAAAACCCCGGGCATTGTGTTCCTTTATCCACATCAGATGATAAAAATTTGATTGCTAACAATACTCAACGGGGCTGTCTCATTAAAAATGGGGCAGCCCCACAAAAATACATCGACCGGCATAGTACAAATAGCTGTACAAATGCCGGTCGATGGCGTATAATAGT
>JAZMZW010000096.1:0-27784 GCA_045586205.1 Faecousia sp.
TTACCTTGTTGGCTCTGAAATACTTTGCTTCCTGCCGGAGGCCTTACTTTCTTGTGTCGACAAGAAAGTAAGCAAAGAAGCGACCGGAGGAGAGGCGCTGAACGATTTCCTTTCGATACCCTTACGCTCTCGTTCCCTCTTACCTCGGAAATAACCGCCCTCTCCTCCGGCCTCCTCTCCCGGCGCTTCGCTCAAGTCGTTTTCTTGCTCCGTGTCGATCGTCGGTGGCTTTTCCTTCTGTTTCGGATGGTACTCCCACGCAGGTGGAGGAATATTATACAAGTCTACCTTTCTGCTTGATCCAAGTCGGATGTTCCCTATTGATAGCTGTTGTGTCGGTTTGGCTTGTGCCGGATAATATTCCTCCACGCTGTGGGTCTGTAAGCTTGTTTTTTGGTTTATGTGCTTCCTTGAAGCTTGTACAATCCCCTTGCCTCTCCCATAGGGAGAGGCAAGGGGATTTCCGTAATCGCAAACAGTTCGATAAATTTGCCGATTTGCTAATTTTCAATTTTTATTCGGGAGCTCATTGTCAATTGTCCATTACAACAAAAAGGCTGTCCGGAGACAGCCTTTTTGTATTACTTCTTATTTTGCTCCATCCACTTTGCCAGAGCGTCGGCCATGGCATTGTTTTTGGGCTCTTCTTTTTTCTGGTTCTGCAGATAGTTCTGCACATCCCGCTTGCCTGCGCCGGCAGAGGCTCTGCGCTCCTTGAAGGCAGAAAGCTTCTCACGGTAACCGCAGACACAGGCGAACATCTGATTGTCCCCTTCTCCGCGAAGCTCCATTTTCTTGAAGCAGTTGGGGCAACGGGCATTGGTGGTCTGGGTCACAGACTTGCGATAACCGCACTCTCTGTCGGGACAGACCAGCATTTCCCCCTTTTTCCCCTTGACCAGCAGAAGGAACTTGCCACAGTCGGGACAGACCTTGCGGGTCTGGTTGTCATGGGTGTACTTGGCATCGCTGAGCTTCACATCATTGACCAGCTTCCCTGCATAGGCACGCATTTCTTCAATAAACTTGAAGTCCCGTTCCTGTCCCTTGGCGATCCGGGACAGCCGATCCTCCCACTTGGCGGTGAGCGTTGCGGAACGCAGATCCTTGGGAGCTAACTCTACCAATTGCATACCCTTGGAGGTAGGCACCAGTTCTTTGCCTCTTCTTTCAATATAGAAAGCGGAGAACAGCTTCTCGATAATATCCGCACGGGTGGCAGGTGTACCCAATCCACCGGTTTCCTCTAAGATCTTCCGCTGTTCCCTGTCCTGCACCTGAGTCTGGGGATGCTCCATGGCAGTCAGGAGGGTAGCCTCCGTATATCTGGGAGGAGGGGGTGTCTTTCCTGTGGTCACCTGTACATTGGAGACCTTCAGTCGCTGCCCCTGCTTCACGTCCGGCAGGCTCTGGCTGTCCTCTTCCTCCTCGTCAAAGGAGAAGTTGCGGTCATAAACCGCCTTCCAGCCTTGATTCAGGACGATTTTTCCCTTTGCGGTAAAGGTATGTCCCCCACAGTTCAGATTCAGTTCTACCTCTTCATATTCATAAGGAGGCATCAGTACCGCAAGGAAACGGCGGACTACCAGATCGTAAATATTCCGTTCCGGCCCGGAAAGCTGCCACAGGTCGGGACTTTCCTCTGTGGGGATAATGGCATGGTGATCCGTGACCTTTGCGTTGTTCACCAGATACTTGGTCTTCAGAGGACGGTTACGCATGATCTCCTGTGCAAAGGGCTTGTAGCTGTCCACCATGACCGCCTTCAGACGGTCGGGCAGGGTGCTGACCACATCGTCAGAGATATAACGGGAATCCGTACGGGGATAGGTCAACAGCTTGTGCTGTTCATACAGAGACTGCATGAGGTTCAGGGTCTCTTTTGCGGAATAAGCATATTTCTTGTTAGCATCTCTCTGGAGTTCTGTCAGATCATAGGCCGCAGGAGGCGGAGTCTGACGGCGCATTTTCCGCACCTGTGTCAAGGTGCATTCCCCATGCTCACAAGCCTTGGCGATTTTCTCCATGACACTGCGGTCAAAGCTACGGGCATTATTGTTCTTATCCCGATAGCTTGCAGAGAAACCACCGGCTTTCAAGCGGACACCGTAATATTCTCTGGGAACAAAGTTGCGGATCTCCTTTTCCCGATCCACGATCAGTGCCAAGGTAGGCGTCTGTACACGACCTGCGGAAAGCTGTGCATTGTGCCTACAGGTCAGGGCGCGGGTCACATTGAGACCTACGATCCAGTCGGCCTCACTTCTGGCCTGTGCGGAGCGGAAGAGATTGTCATACTCACTTGCGGGGCGGAGCTTAGCAAAGCCTTCCTTAATGGCCTTGTCCGTCTGAGAGGAGATCCACAGTCGCTTGGTAGGCTTCTTCCACCCTGCCTTAACCATGATCCACCGGGCAACCAGCTCACCCTCTCGCCCTGCATCAGTGGCAATGATCAGTTCGGAAATATCCCCACGCTTCATGAGGCTCTGTACCACCTTGAACTGTCGGGAGGTCTGCCCGATGACCACCAGCTTCATATTTTGAGGAAGCATGGGAAGGTCTGCCATATCCCACTTTTCCCACTTCTTTTCATACACATCGGGATCTGCCAGCGTGACCAGATGGCCGAGAGCCCAAGTCACCACATAGCGGTCTCCCTCCAGATAACCCTCACCGCCCCGTTTACAACCGAGAACCCGTCCCAGTTCACGACCCACGGAGGGCTTTTCTGCCAATACTAAGGATTTAGCCATCAGTCGATCACCTTAATAGAGGTAATAATGGGCTGATTTTCCGCAGGAACAGTGCCGTTGCCGTCAATGACTACAGAGTCACTGTATTCACACACTGCATCTACCACATCCAGACCCTCGGTCACATAGCCGAAGCAGGCATACTGTCCGTCCAGAGAATAGACTGCGCTGTCGTCATGTACAATGAAGAACTGAGAGCTGGCGCTGTCCATGTTGTAGCCGTTTCTTGCCATAGAGATAGCACCACGGGTATGGCTCAGGTTGTTTTCCACGCCGTTGGCGGAGAATTCGCCCTTGATTTCCACATCGGAGCCACCCATGCCGCTGCCTTCGGGATCGCCACCCTGCATCATGAAGCCGGAAATAATGCGGTGGAAGGTCAATCCGTCATAGAATCCGCTTTCTGCGAGATTCAGGAAGTTTGCAACAGTAATGGGGGCGGCATCTGCATCCAGCTCCAGCTTAATGGTGCCAAAGTCCTGAATGTCGATCTGCACATTATGCTTGCCACTGATGGTAGCAGAGCTGTAACTGCCGGGTGCATGAGCACCGCCTGCATTGTCAGCCACGGTAGGGGTGGCGGTATCGGAGCCGTCGCCGGAGGTAGACTCCGTACGCTTACTGAAGGTAGTGATCAGGATCACTGCCAAAACAACGACCACAGCGGCAACACCGAGGATCATAGCCCACTTTTTCAGCAGGGCATTCTTTTCTGCCTTAGCTACCTTTTCTGCGGCAACCTTCTTTGCATCGCAGTTGGCACAATAGCCCTTGTTGCCCATAGGGCGTCCGCATTTCTTACAATTCATTTTCTTTTCCTCCTAAATTGTTCTCCGTGGCAGAACCTGTAATAATTCCGCCACCTATGACTTTATCGCCGTCGTAAAAGACTGCGCTTTGTCCGGGTGTAATCGCCCTCTGAGGGGCATCAAATAACAGTTCACAGCCACCCTCTGCAGGGATCAGCAGGGCAGGAGCAGATCGGGCGCTGTAGCGAAGCTTGGCCGTGACCTTCATAGGTGCTTCCAAGGTATCAAAGGGAATATAATTCACCTGTTCCACAAGGACCCGTCTTGCATAAAGCTGTGCATCGTCTCCGATGATCACATCTGTCCCCCGCTTGCCCAGCACATAGGCTCTCTGACCGAAGGCAATGCCCAGTCCCCGTCTTTGTCCCACGGTGTAGGCCTCCAAGCCACGGTGCTTACCTAAAATCTTTCCCTCACAGGTAACAAAGTTCCCCTCCTGAGGGACAAGTCCTCTGTCAGTCAGGAATTTTAAATAATCCCCGTCGGGCACGAAGCAAATGTCCTGACTGTCCTTTTTTCGAGCCAGTTCCAAGCCCGCCTCTTGGGCAAGTCTGCGAGTTTCCTCCTTGTTGCACACCGCTCCCAAGGGAAAAACCGTGTGAGACAGTTGCCACTGATCCAAGCCCCAGAGCATATAGGTCTGATCCTTGGCGGGATCGGAGGCAAGGCGGAGGAGGCTTCTGCCCTCCTGTTGCTCTATCTGCGCATAATGTCCCGTAGCAATGGCATCATAACCGAGCTCCAAAGCCTTTTGCAGGAAGATGCCGAATTTCATTTTTTGATTACACAGCACGCAGGGATTGGGGGTACCGCCCTGACGGTACACTTCCCTGAAATTCCCGATAATACTATCACAAAATTCCTTCCGCAGATCAAAGCAGTGGAAGTCAATACCCAAGACCTGAGCAGCCTTTCTTGCATCCTCTACCTCGGACTCTGCACCGTCACGGAGAAGCATGGTCGCTCCCCCTACCTCATATCCCTGCTGTCTGAGGAGAACGCAGGCCGCCGCAGAATCCACTCCGCCGGAAAGGGCTACTAAAATTTTCCTCATAGTTTCACATCCTTTCCCTATAGCATACCGCATTTTTGCAAAAAAAGCAAGTCCACGGTTGACCTTGGAGGAATTTGCGGTATAATATATATTGAAAATCATAAAAAATTTACATTTACGGAGTGCATTATGCTATCATTTCAGCCAATCACCCTTGCTGACCGCTCCTATCTCCATGAAGCTATGTGGCAGGCGGAAGGCTACGGAAGCGAATTTTCTTTTGCAAATCTATATTTCTGGGGAGAGCGACTGGTCTGCAAAGACTGGCGCCGACCTCTGATCCTCAGCTATTTTGATGATTGGATCGCCTATCTCTATCCCCACGATCCCGACTGCATCCCCCTGCTGGTGCAGGATGCCGGGGAACGGGGAATCCAACTGAAGCTTTGGGGTCTGAGCCAAGAGGACACCCATGTGCTGGAAGAACGCTATCCCGGTCTGTTTACCTATGACCCCTATCGGAATAGCTTCGATTATGTCTATCGCATCGAACGGCTCTGCGACCTTAGCGGAAAGAAGCTCCAAAGCAAGCGGAATCATTGCAACCGCTTCCTGCTGGAGCATCCGGACTACCACGTGGTAGAGCTCACACAGGAGCTTCTGCCCCTGTGCCGTGACTTCACCCACCAATGGTATGAGGATCACGCCCACCTCCATGGCCCTGCGGACTATGACTGGGAGCGTGTTGCCATTGAAAAGGCCTTCCAACATTTCCAGGAATTACACATGGAAGGGATCGGACTCTTTGACCAAGGACAGCTTCTGGGCTTCTCCATGGGCAACCGCATCCGTGAAGATACCTTTGACGTAAATTTCGAAAAAGCCCTTGCGGCAGTCAACGGAGCTTATCCCATGGTAAATCGGGAATTTGCCCGCTATCTGCACCAAAGGTATCCGGAGATCCGCTTCCTGAATCGGGAGGACGATATGGGTATCGAAGGTCTGCGCAGAGCCAAGGAAAGCTATTACCCGGACATTCTTCTGGAAAAATACGAGGCGGAGGCAGTAGTATGAAATTCGACCTTGCCAAAAAATCCGATCTATCCAACCTGACCAAGCTGTGGCAATGTTGCTTTGGGGACGAGGTTTCCCAAATTCGTGACTTCTGGGACAAGACCTTTGCTAAGATCCGGGTCTACGTTGCCCGTGAGGGACAGACTATCTGCGCCATGACCTGTGTCCTGCCTACCACCTTGGTGGATGAGGAGGGAGAGGCTCACTCCTGCGGATATTTCTATGCCGTCTGTACCCATCCTTCCATGCGTGGGAAAGGTCTATGCAAAAAGCTCATGGACTACGCACAGAAAAACTGCAAAACAGAATATGCCGCCTTAGTCCCTGCGGAAGAGAGTCTATTCGCTTTTTACAAGGCTATGGGCTACAAAACCGTATTTTTCAATACGGAATACACCGTCAGTCCCCAAAAAGGAGCTAAAATCCGCCCTGCTACCCCGGAGGTCTACCGCTCCATTCGGGAACTGCAATTATATGACAACTTCCTGTCCTATGATGAATTTCTCCTCCCCTGTGCAGGTCAGCTTTACCGCATCGAAACCGAAGACGGCCTTTACTGTGCCTGTTGCTACAAGGAGAAGGACAAGCTCCTGATTCGTGAGCTTCTCCCCGACTCCCCGGAGGCCGCCGCCGCTCTGTGTGCCTACCTGAACTGCAAGACCGCCTCTGTCCGCACCTTGGGAGAAGACAAGCCCTTCGGCATGCTCCTGTCCTTAAAGGGCGCTCCCCTGCCGGAAATGGCCTACCTGGGTCTGGCCTTTGATTAACTGTCACAACAGAAGATACCCAACTCACTGCCACTATAGCAGGGAGTTGGGTGATTTTTTTCATTTCAGTATGGCTTGGATCACAATACAGCCGGGGCCTCCGTGGGTCAAAAGTGTGGGAGACAGCTCCAACACTTCCGTTTCCGAGGCAGAAAAATGCTCCCGAATCTGTTCCAAGATCCGTTCTGCCTTTTCCGGTGTTCCTCCATGACAGACGGAGATCAGGTGATCTCCACCGATCTGCAGTTCCCGGAAACGGTGGAATATGGTCTCCAAAGCCCCTTTCCAGCTTCTCTTAATGGCAACAGGGGTGATCCGTCGCCGATCATCCGTCTGAGTCAGCACCGGCAGAAGCTTCAGCACACCGCCGATCTTCGCCGTAAGAGGGGTCAGCCTGCCGCTACGCTTTAAGAATTCAAAGTCCTCCGGGATCACAAAGGATGCAGAGGAGCTGATACAGCCCTTCAAGGCCTCTTTGATTCCCTCCACGGAAACACCTCGGTCTCTCAGCTGTACCGCTTTTTTCACAAGATAGCGCAAAGGCCCTGCCAAGGTCTTGCTGTCCACAATGTGAATTCTTTCGGGATCTTCCACAAGACTTCTTGCGGCCATAGCATTGTCATGGGTGCCGGACAAGCCGCTTCCCATGGTCAAATACAGTGTCTCCTCACAGCCCTCCAGTTCCTCCAGCAGTTCTCCCACCGCAGGTTGAGAAGTAGAGGGGGTCTCCCCTCGTGCCACACGTTCTACAAGTTCCCCGCAGGTCATGTCAATATAATCCCGATAGCTTTTCCCGTCCATGAGGACGCAGGCAGGGATCACCGCTATATTCATAGACTTCCCCTCTTGGGGAGAGATCAGAGATGCCGTATCCGCAATAATTTTCATATGCTGTATCCTTCCTGTGGTAATATCCCATCGTACGCTTTTAATTAGTCTACACGTTTCTCCTTTTCCTGTCAAGCTGATTTCCGAAATTGTTAGTTCAAAGGCGAAACACTCTCATTTACAGCTTATTTCCCCTAATATTTCTTCCGGATATTTCCTTTTTTCTGATTTTTCTACCGCTCTATTCCATGAAAAAAAGCAATTTTTTTAAAATTACTGAAATAGTAGTAGAAAAATTTCAGAAAATGCGTTATAATAAGTTGATGTATAAGGATAGGAGGAGGTGGCTTCATGGCCTTTGATGCTCTATTGGGCAATGAAACATTGAAACAGCGATTAAGCGCCGCCCTTTCCAAGGGAAAGGCCTCCCACAGCTATCTCTTGACAGGCCCTGCCGGCTCCGGGAAGCACACCCTTGCCAAGCTACTGTCTGCCGCTCTGCAGTGTACGGAGCTGAGCAAGCCCTGTTGCCACTGTAGCCAGTGCAAAAAAGTCCTTGGGGATGTCCATCCCGATGTGATCACCGTAGATGATCCGGAGCATAAAACCATCCCCATCAAGCTGATCCGCAACACCTGTGCAGACCTATATATCCGCCCCAACGAGGGTAACCGAAAAATCTACCTTTTCCCCCGTGCTATGGATTTGCGTTCGGACTCACAGAATGCCCTGCTCAAATGCATTGAAGAGCCACCCCCTTACGGCACTTTCATCTTCCTTGCAGAGCATTCCGAACAGCTTCTGACCACCATCCGCAGTCGCTGTGTGGAGCTACGGCTGTCTCCCTTGCAGGATAGTGTCCTGCAAAAGGCACTGACAGAGCGTTTCCCTCAGGCCGAACTTCCTGCCGTTTCCGCCGCTGTCCTCAACAGTGAGGGCTATCTGGGCAAGGCAATGGATCTGCTCCGTGACAATGCGGATCTACTCCCCCAAAGCTATAGCTTCGTCCCTGCCTATTGCAGTGGAGATCCCGGTGCCTTATTCAAGGTACTTGCCCCTATGGAGAAATTGAAGCGTGATCAGCTCCGCCCCATTCTTCTCCAATGGCACAGTCTCATTGCCGCCGCCTTGCGGGTACGCAGTGGTCTGCCTGCCACCCACCCCCTGTGCAAGGAGCTTGCCTCCGGCCGTTCTACCGCCGCCCTTCTCCGTGGCTCCAAGGCCTTGACCGAGGCTCTACGGCAGTTGGAAGGAAATGTCGGTCCTGCCCACATTTGTGGCACATTATCAATTCTACTTCGCTAAAGGAGTTATTATGGAACAAACACCCATGACGGAACAGATCCCCGTGACCGCCTCCGAGGACATGGAGCAGACTGCAGAATCTCGCCCCGTGGAAATGGTCACCGTATGTGATATTCAGTTCCGCAACAACAGTAAGATCTACTACTTCGCCCCCGGTCAATTCCAAGTGAAAACCGATGACGATGTGGTCATAGAGACCTCCCGTGGTCTGGAATTCGGACACTGCGTCCGTGGCAATCACAGTCTCCCCATTTACGAAACCGTTGCTCCCCTGCGTCCCGTGGTGCGTATTGCCACAGAGCAGGACAAGAGCATTGATCGCAACAACCGCGAAAGAGAAAAGAAAGCGTTCCAGATCTGCATGAAGAAGATCGAGGAACTGAAACTGGATATGCAGCTGGTTTCTGCGGAATGTGCCTTTGACGGCAGTAAGATCCTGTTCTTCTTCACCGCCGATGAGCGTGTGGATTTCCGTGAACTGGTCAAGCTTCTGGGCTATGCCCTCCACAGCCGTATTGAACTGCGTCAGATCGGTGTCCGTGACAAGGCCAAGATGGTCGGCGGTCTGGGCATCTGTGGTCGTCCCTTCTGCTGCGGACAGTTCCTGCAGGACTTCCAGCCCGTTTCCATTAAGATGGCAAAGACCCAGAACCTCAGCCTGAATCCCACCAAGATCTCCGGCACCTGCGGCAGACTCATGTGCTGTCTGAACTATGAGCAGGCGGCTTATGAGGATCTCCACCGCACCAGCCCCAAGGCAGAGTCCTTCGTGGACACTCCCGATGGTCGCGGTACGGTTACAGAGGTCAGCCTTCTGAAGCAGTCCGTGAAGGTTCGTCTGGAAAAACAGCCCGATACCATCGTCTGTCACAAAAACTGTGACATCTGCGTTCTGCGTAACGGCAAGGCAAAGAAGACCGATGAGCCCATTCCCGATGATCTCGCCCCCATTTCCGGTGGCAAGCAGGAAAAGAAGCAGGAAGAGCCCGCTTTTTCTGCCTATCTGGACCCCAATTTCCAGAAAAAGAACGACGGCACCGAAGACAAAAAGGCAAACCGCCGTCCCAAGGCCGGCAAGCCCCAGCGTCAGGGCGATGCCATCGAACAGGAAGTAAAGGTCCCTGCCAAGGAGCAAAAAGCCCCCAAGGAAGTCAAGGTGCAGAAAGAGCCTAAAGCTCCCGTAACGGAAGAAGATACCACCCCCAAGGCTTCCAAGAAGAATAACTACAAAAACAAGGGCAAGGACTTCAAGAAGAAGCCCGGCAACGCTCCCAAGGAATCCCAGGGTGCGGACAGCCTCGCAGAGCCTCAGCCCCGTAAGGAGCAAGCCCCCAAGGAACAGGGTAACAAGGAGCAGAGCAACAAGCCTGCAACGGAGCAGGACGGCACACAGACTGCTCCCCGCAAGCCCCGTCATCATTACCACCACTACCACAAGCGTCGCAAGCCCGGCGCTCCCAAATCCGAGGGCTAAACCAATACGCTTCACAGCAGACCGTCCCAACAACGGTCTGCTGTTTTCTTATCCGGCTCAGCCCCCCCGGAACAAGAAAAACGACCGCAGATCCGTTAAAGATCTGCGGTCGCATTTTTATCATTTCTTATTTGCCGATTTCTGCACGGACTTCTTCAAAGCACTTGACCACGAAGTCGATGTCTTCCTTGGTGTGGCTTGCACAGACCTGAGTGCGGATACGAGCCTTGCCCTTGGGGACAACGGGATAGGAGAAGGCAACTACATAGATGCCCTTTTCCATCATCTTCTTGGCATATTCCACAGCCAGCTTCTCGTCATAGAGCATGACAGGGACGCAGGGATGAGTGCCGGGGATGATATCGAAGCCCTTTTCTACCAGCTTTGCACGGTAGTAGGCAGTGACCTCTTCCAGATGGTCACGGAGGGAGGTGCTTTCCTCCAGCATGTTGAACATCTCAATACTTGCACCGGCAATGGCAGGCGCAAGGGAGTTGGAGAAGAGGTAGGGACGGCTTCTCTGACGCAGGAGGTCAATGATCTCCTTACGACCTGTGGTGTAGCCACCGGAAGCACCGCCCAGAGCCTTGCCCAGAGTTCCGGTGATAATGTCCACACGACCCTCTACACCGCAATGCTCCGCAGTACCGCGACCGTGGGCGCCTACAAAGCCCACTGCATGGCTGTCATCCACCATGACCAGAGCATTGTACTTGTCGGCCAGATCGCAGACACCCTTCAGATTGCAGATGATGCCGTCCATGGAGAAGACACCGTCGGTGGCAATGAGCTTGATACGAGCCCCCGCTGCATCAGCGGCCTGAAGCTGAGCTTCCAGATCTTCCATGTTGTTGTTCTTATAGCGGTAACGCATAGCCTTACACAGACGGACACCGTCAATGATAGAGGCATGGTTCAGTTCATCACTGATAACTGCATCCTGTGCCGTCAGCAGGGTCTCAAAGAGTCCGCCGTTGGCATCAAAGCAGGAGGAATACAGAATGGTATCATCCGTACCCAGGAAGGAGGAGATCTTCTGCTCCAAAGTCTTGTGAATATCCTGAGTACCGCAGATAAATCGGACAGAAGCCACACCGTAGCCCTTGTCATCATAGGTCTTCTTGGCGGCGGCAATGAGACGCTCATTGTCACCCAAACCCAGATAGTTGTTGGCACACATACACAGAAGCTCTCTGCCGTCTGCCATAGTCACTCTTGCACCCTGAGGAGAGACAAAGGGAGCTTCCCCCTTGAACAAGCCTGCCTCACGGATGGCCTCCACTTCCTTGGTGTAAATGCTGAGAATATCGTTCTTTCTTGCCATAGTTCAATCCTCCAATGTAGACCAGTCTAAAATAACCTTGCCGGATTGGCCGGAGATCATGGCCTCAAAGCCCTTCTGCCAATCCTGAATGGGGAAACGATGGGTAATGACTTCGCTGATATCCAGACCTGCCTGGATCATGGTGGACATCTTGTACCAGGTGTCCCAGACCTTTCTGCCGTAGATACCACGGAGGTTCAGGCCGTTGAAGATCATAGTTTCCAAGTCCACCACAGCATCGGTTCTTTGCAGACCCAGCAGAGCAATGTTGCCGCCGTGCTTCATATTGTGGAGCATCTGGTTCAGACCTGCCTGACTGCCGGACATTTCCAGACCGATGTCGAAGCCCTCGGTCATACCGATCTCCTTCATGACCTCCTCGACCTTTTCTTCCAGAAGGTTCACACAACGGGTTGCGCCCAGCTTCTTTGCCAGCTCCAGACGGTAGGGGTTCATATCCGTGACCACAACATGTCTTGCGCCGGAGAACTTTGCAATAGCCGCCGCCATCATACCGATGGGGCCTGCACCGGTAATGAGCACATCCTCACCCAGCATGTCATAGGACAGAGCAGTGTGGGTGGCATTGCCGAAGGGATCAAAAATGGAATACAACTCTTCGGGAATATTGGGATGGCAGGGCCATACATTGGATGCAGGGATCACCAGATACTGTGCAAAAGCACCGGCGCGGTTGACACCGACGCCCTTGGCGTCCTTACAGTTTTCCAGATGTCCTTCCAGACAGTTTCTGCACTTACCGCAGGTAATATGTCCTTCGCCGGAAACCAGATCACCGGGCTTGAAGCCCTTGACACCGGCACCGACCTCCACGACCTCACCCACATATTCGTGACCCACGGTCATGCCTACGGGAATAGTATGCTGTGCCCAGTCGTTCCACTGGTAAATATGAACATCGGTACCGCAAATGGCGGTTTTGCGGATCTTGATCTTTACATCGGTAGGTCCAACCTCGGGAACGGGAACACGCTTCATCCACAGTCCCTCTTCGGGTTTTTCCTTCACAAGAGCCCACATAGTATTTTGTGTCATAAATGCCTCCTATATGATTGATATACAGTAATATCATATCTTCACATTTATCATTTTGCAAGTGTTTTTTTCAATTTCATTGTGGTTTTTCCATTGCTTTTTTATCATTTTCGTTGTATGATAGAGAAAATATACTTGGGAGGTGGCTAAAGCTATGTATCAGCCCCTGGCAGACGAACTGCGCCCTAAAACCATATCGGAGGTCTACGGACAGGAGGAGATCCTTGGCGAGGGAAAGATCCTCCGTCGTATGATCGACTCCGGCAAGATCCCCAACCTGATTTTCTACGGCCCAAGCGGTACGGGCAAAACCACCGTTGCCAACATCATTGCAGATGCCACCAATCGGAAGCTCTACAAGCTCAATGCCACCACCGCCTCCACCGGGGACATCAAGGAGATCGTCTCCCAGCTGGATACACTCATGGCGCCCAACGGCATCTTGCTGTATCTGGATGAGATCCAGTCCTTTAACAAAAAACAACAGCAATCCCTTTTAGAACATATCGAAAACGGCAAGATCACCCTCATTGCCTCCACTACGGAAAACCCCTATTTCTATGTCTTCAATGCCATTCTCAGCCGTTCCACCATTTTTGAGTTCAAGCCTCTCACTGCCAAGGCTGTGGGACAGGCTGTGTCCCGTGGGATCTCCCACATGGCACAGAAGCTAGACTTGCAAGTCACTGCGGAAGAAGGGGCTTTGGAGCATATTGCCACCGGTTGCGGTGGTGATGTCCGCAAGGCACTCAACGCAGTGGAAGCCCTCTTCCTTGCCGCCAGAGCAGGAGATACGGAACTTCATATTTCTCTGGAGGATGCCAAGGCAGTGACCCAGCACAGCTCCATGCGCTATGACCGCGGAGGAGACAATCAGTATGACTGCCTCTCCGCCCTGATGAAGTCCATCCGAGGCTCCGATCCCGATGCCGCCATTCACTATTTGGCTCGCTTCCTTGAAGTGGGAGACCTCCCCTCCTGTTGCAGACGGATCCTCTGCTCTGCCAGTGAGGACGTCGGTCTGGCTTATCCCATGGCTGTTCCCATTGTCAAGGCCTGTATTGACTCCGCATTGCAATTGGGACTTCCTGAGGGCCGGCTTCCTCTGGCAGAGGCAGTGCTGTTCCTTGCCACAGCCCCCAAGTCCAATTCCTCCTACAATGCCATTGCCGCCGCTATGAGAGATGTGAAGGCGGGTAAGATCGGCATTATCCCCAGAGAACTTCAGAATGTCCATGCAGACAGCGCCGGACAGGAACGGGAGCAGGGCTACCTCTACCCCCACGATTTCCCCAATCACTGGGTGCAACAGCAGTACCTCCCGGATGTACTGAAGGGCACTACCTACTACTGCTACGGGGACAACAAGATCGAACAAGCCGCCAAAAAATACTGGGACGAGATCAAAAAGTAAGTCCTCGCAATTCTCCCCCGGTGCAAACTTTTCCCAAGCACTCGACGGCACATATGGAAACACGGGAAAATATTCTGCCCGTTCTTGGAATACTGCCGTGTTTTTCCTCTGAATCCCTGAGTTTTTCCAACAAACAGGTCGCATCCCCACTGTGGGAATGCGACCTGTTTTTTGCCTATACTCTGCTATACTTTGTCCCAAGGCAGGTGATGGAATGATCGTCTACGGCGATGTGGTGCTTGTACTGAATTTGCTGATCAACTATACCCTTCTGCGGGGCAGTGCCCGTTTAGGTGCTTGCGCTCCACGGCAGTGGCGACTGTGGGCAGGCAGTGCCATAGGGGCCGTGTATGCCCTGCTTAGCTTTCTGCCCCCTTGGGGCTTCCTTCACAGCCTCCCTGTAAAGCTGTTGACCGCAGGACTGATGCTCTGTTGCGCCTTCGGGTGGAAACCCTCCACCTTGCGTTTGGCAGGGATTTTTTCCTTTCTCTCTCTGGTACTGTGCGGTGCAGTCTACAGCATCCATACCTTAAGAGGCAGTCCCATTGACCGTGGTGGCTATTTGCTCTATCCCGTATCCTTCTCGGCTCTGCTCCTGACCGCCTTTGCCGTCTGTCTGGCCTGTCGGATGCTCCTGCCACCCCTACAGCATGATGAAAAAAGCCTGTTCCCCCTGTCCGTCAGTTTGAAGGGGAAGACCGTTCGCCTGACCGCCCTGAGAGATACAGGGAACACCCTCACAGACCCTCTCAGCGGTGCACCGGTACTGACGGTTTATTGGAAGGCCCTGCGCCCCCTGCTTCCAAGAACCTTGGACGAAACCGCCCTGCAAAGTCCCTCGGAGGCACTGACTTCTCTCCGCTCCCTTTCTCCACGGCTGATCCCCTACCGTGCCGTGGGTACAAAACGTGGGCTTCTCTTAGCCATCCCCTGCACCGTTTCCCTGGAACACAAAACCCAAACCCAACTCGTAGCCCTATCCCCCACCCCCGTGTCCGACGGTGGGGCATACGAAGCACTGATCGGAGGTACAACTTATGTTTAACTTATTTCTATCCCTACTGCGTCCCTCGAAAATCATGTACATCGGTGGCAGTGACATCCTGCCCCCACCCCTGCCACAGGCAGAGGAGCAGGAGCTTCTGGCACAGGGCACAGAGGAAGCCAAGCAGATCCTCATTGAGCGGAATCTCCGTTTGGTGGTTTTTATTGCCAGACGCTTTGATAATACCGGGGTGAATATCGAAGATCTGATCTCCATCGGCACCATCGGCCTGATCAAGGGCATCAGTACCTTTAAGCCGGATCGGAATATCAAGCTGGCAACCTATTGCTCCCGATGCATCGAAAACGAGATCCTCATGCACATCCGCAAGATCTCCTCCCAGAAAACCGAAATCTCTCTGGATGAGCCTATCAATACCGATTGGGACGGCAACGAATTGCTCCTGTCGGACATTCTCGGCACAGAGGAGGATCTGGTCATGCGCCCACTGGAACGGGATGTGGAACACCGCCTTTTACGGGAAGCCCTTGCCCGACTGCCGGAACGGGATCGACATATCATCACTCTCCGCTTCGGCATGAACGGACAGGAAGAACTGACCCAGAAGGAAGTGGCAGACCTTATGGGCATCTCCCAATCCTACATCTCCCGTCTGGAAAAACGCATCATGCTCCGCCTTCGCAAAGACATTCTCCGCCGAGTTTCTTGAAATTTTCAAGTCAAATAAAATAAATCTTCTCAAAATATATAAATATTGAAAAAAACACTTGCATTTTTTCAAAAATACGCTATAATATTACCTGTACCAACCACACGCCGGTGTGATGGAATTGGTAGACGTAGTGGACTCAAAATCCACCGGTAGCGATACCGTGCCGGTTCGAGTCCGGCCACCGGCACCAAAAATCCTGATATCCCAAAAAGGGATGTCAGGATTTTTTCGTAACGTTCCGGACTCGAATATTTAATAATCTGCCCCTGCAACAGCAGGCACCAAAATCTTGCACCTCGCCCAAAGCGCACTGCCGGCGGCAGTTTGCCGTAGCTCCCCCCTACCTTCAGCCAAGTCCGTTATGAACACCCGCACCATGCCCCCCAACTGTGCTTTGCATAGTTGGGGGTTCAGTGATGTTTGCCTTCGGCAAGTGATGTTGTTGTACAAATGATGTTTCCTGCGGAAGTGATGTCGCTTTGCGAATGTTTCTTAGGCAAACACCGCATCACTGCGACCGCAGGTGTCAACATTTCTTGCGTAGCAATTATTATGAAAATGAATAAACACACCACCGAAAACTTCGTCTCGAATACGGGAAAAGACTCCCTTAAATCCCCTGTTTAGGTAAAACTCATTGCGAATAATACACAAATCCGTTTCATCTGCTTTTTAAATGGCCTACGGCTCTGATGATGTTGCAAAAGTAATCCCTGTCCGGCTTCGTGCTTAGAGTCGGCTCTTTCGTTACTCAAATTGGTCACAGGAATTTCTTACGGGTTCATGCTTGCACCACGAAGAGATTGCACGGCAAACAGATCGCAGAATGTCAGTTGGATGATACCGGGTGTACCCCATTGAGGATCCCCGGAGGTGTCCCCTTGCTCTATATGGACATCAAATTGCTCCGCCAAATCTCGGATCGCCAGTTGCCGAGCTCTTCGGACATCCGCAAGGGTATGCAAATATTCCGGGAGAATATGCCGAAGATCCAAATCCGAATAGCAAACACCCGTATCGAAAACAGTCCTGCTCCCACCAAGATTTTCATAACGATTTTTCAGTTCATCCACCCGCCACAGGAGCTGTTGTTCCGGTGCGAAAGGAATGCTGTAATCATAAATAGGCAGTGTCCTGTCTATAATCGAATTTTTAAAATAGCCCATAATTTCTCCTTTCTAACAACTTTGGTAAAACACTACTTCCCGGAGGACTCCGTGACACAATGCCTCCGAAGGGGAATCTGTCAGCAAAAACATTTGCCTTCCCTGTCTTTCCGCCCTTGCAAGCAATTCCTTTATATCCATGGATCCATCCAAGTATTCCACAAAATTTCGGATCAACAGCGGTTTGTTTTCATAATGCAAATCCCGCAATTTTCCATATCCCTCCCAAAACTCCGCCACATTTAAAAAGCACAGGAAGCGAAAGATTCTTTCCTCCGTCTCGCTAAGGTAAATTCTCCCACACTCGTCCGGATACAGGGCTACAAATTCTCCGTTGACCTTCATACCCATCTCATAGCCTTTCCGACTGTTGAGGATATCTGCAGAAAAATCTTTGATATAGTTCAGAAGATATTTGCGGAAGGCTTTCGTCCCCGTTTCAAACATCATACCACGGGCTACCCCATAGCGATAATCTCGAAGCCGACGAAAAATGGTACGATCCTGTCCGTCAAAGCTTTCTATCAGCGGATCCACAGTGCAGTGAGACAACACATCCCGATACATAGCAGTCACATCCTTACCTTTCGGATCTCTAACATAGATGCGAAGCCCTCCCCGCTCCACCACAGTAGAAAGACTGCAGTTCTCCCCAAACAGGCAGACTTCTCCGGTGACGGAGCTATCCACCCGTACCCATTGCTTGGGAATTCCCCCTGTTCCATGATTACACAGGATAAAAGATAACAGACCGGCAAGTTCTGAAGAAGCTCTCCCGCAGATCACATTCACCCCCGAAGTAAACTCTGCTTCTAAAGCTACAATCGCCCCCAAATTTCGCACTCTCATACGGAATATGATCATAGCAGACATCCAAAGACTCTTTGCAAGAAGTTTATAATGCCACCGGTATGATTTTGCATCCCCGTTTCAGTTCCTGCATATCCACTGCAGATAAGAGCTTTTTCCGTGCAAGCTCTGTGGCAACTTTTTCAAAATACTCAGCATTTGCCGTCAGGATCTCCTTTGCCTTCCGATAATATTTCTCTACCTCGGAAGTAATAACATGCTCCTGTTTGGATTTCATTTCCTCGGAATCTTCCCCATATCCAAAGGAATACAAGCCGAAACCGTTGATGCAACAATTGACGATCAGATCCTTTGTCCGTTCAAAAGTCTGGTTCAAATCCCGACTTCCTCCAATGTCAAAGACCCCGTAACGGTTCTCATTTGCGGCGATCCCGCCCAGACCGGCAACAATCCTGCTCTTCCTCCAATGAAGAAGATCATGTGAGCGGTCATTATAGTAGGCGGTAAACCCTCCCGGCTTTCCCTGTCGGTCATAGGCAGAAACCAGTGTCACACTTTCCGGGCAGAGCAATTCCGAAATTACCGCATGTCCCGCCTCATGATATACGATCTTGGAGGTATTCCATTGGGAATCCCAAAGGTTGGTGCTAAAGTCTTCTTGTTCCTCCCCGTCAGCAGGCACATCGAATATGATCCGCAGGCAAGCCTCCAATAAATGCTCCATAGTAATGAACTCTGAACGTTCATAGCCCGCATACAGTCCTGCTTCATTGATGACCGTCTCCAACTCCGCACAGGAGTGTCCATCCATAATCCTGGCAACGGTTTTTGCATTCACACCGGAAACCTTTTTGTTCTTTAAATAGTGTGCAACGATCTCTTCTGCATCACTTCCACATCGAAGGTATCTTTAATAGACTTCACAAAATCCCCATTCGGTTGATCCTTGCGACAAACATAGAGCTTCCGTCCGGAAGCTTCCATCACAGCCGCCGCCATGAGAGACTTCCCTACCCCGGGCGCTCCGTACAGAAGCAGCCCCCTGGGAGCAGACACCCCCAGCCTCTCATAGGCTTCTCCATTGCACAAAGTATCCGCAATCTGCCTCAGTTCCTTCTTCACCGCACTGTAGCCCATGATTTCATCAAATTTGCTCATACAAACAACTCGCTTTCTTTTCATTCTATTTCTCGGAACTCACACCGCACAGCATTCCCCGCCACACGACCGGCTCGTGCCTATAACATACCAAACCTAATGTCCCAAAATTGGTGCACACTATCATATTTGTTATAAACTCTCTTGACATTCAATTCATATGTGATACTATAATGGTATGAAATAACAGGAGGGAATTCTATGGCAAAAAATATTGAACCTAAGCTCAAAAAAATCGGTGAATATTTAAAACTCGATGATGACTACGTTTTTTCCATACCTGAATATCAGCGAGCATATTCTTGGGGAATAAACCAGTGCGACAAACTGTGGCAGGATATCATTGATTATACCGAAAGCGGGCGAAAAGACGGGCATTTCTTTGGTACCATTATCGTAAACTGCAAGGATGATGATGAAAGTTATGAACTGATCGACGGACAACAGAGAACCACCTCTTTCTTATTATTATTAAAGGCTATACTCCTCAAAATTAATGAAGCTCTCGAACACACTGTAGAAGATAAGGATTCCCTAAGCCTTTACCGTGGTTTAAGAGAGCGCAGAAAATCAATCATGAGTATTCTATATAATGCTGATGTTGATGCCATTTCCGATCGACCCGATCCCGTAGAAGATAGCATCATTTACAATTCACAGGTCATTCTAAAAAACTGTTCCATCAACGAAAAGTACAAAACCGAATTACAAAATATCCTTCAAGGAACAGATTATAAGGCCATTGCAGAAAACGCATATAAAATCCCATACAAACAAAAAGAAAACAAGTTCACAAACTTCTTCCGCAATTTTAAATTTTTCTATCAAAAACTCGATGAATTAAAATCCGATTCCAAAGTGAATCAAATTGCACGGCAGTTTATAAAAGACTGTGAAATCATCGAAATAAAAAGTTGGAAAATGGGGCAGGCAATCAACATGTTCAACTGTTTGAACGCAGATGGTCTTCCTCTTTATGATTCTGATATTATTTCCTCTAAATTATATGCAGCAGCTAGCGCCAACGGCGAAGAAAAAACCTTTAAGGATTTATGGGCACAATTAGATGCACTTCTTAAGGAAAAAGAATTGGGTGAGATCCTTGACCTTAATTCTCTCCTGATGCAGTATATGTACTATATACGTGCAGTAAACAAAGAAACCATCAGTGAGTCCGGCGCTATCAATGTAACTACACCCGGTTTGAGGAGATATTATACCGATATTAACCGCACACTTATCAGCAAACCTGTAGATATGTGTACCGATATGCTCAAATTGGCTAAGATTTGGAAAAAGGTTTCTACTTTCCCACTAACGCATCTTTTGCTCAAATTCAATGAAAACTCTAAGCTTTTCCTTGCAAGCTATTTCTATAGGCTTGATGAAGAAAGTATTACTGAAAAGAGTGTACAGCCGATCTTCGAATGCATGCTTCGTTTATTTGCTTTGCTTGAACTTGTTGATATTGGTTTTTCCAGCAAATACTTCAAAACCTTCCTCTTTGGAGAACAAGTGCATTTCGTCAACAAAGATATTTCTCAGGAAGATATCGAAAAAGATTTCCAAATGCATATACATACCTATTGGAACTCTATAAACATCACCGAATTGTTGGACGCCTATACCGGAAATTCGCTTGTGCATTTGAATGAATATCTTTTCGCCAAAGAAAACGGCATAGCTTTCACCTATGGCGAAAAGTACGATATCGAACATATCATGCCCTACAGCGGACATAACATCCAAGAAATTCGCAAGGATGCCGAAATCAGTAGCGAAGAAGAATTTTACGAAGTTGTAAATAAGCTAGGCAATAAAATCCTGCTGGAAGAAAAAATTAATCGTTCCATCGGAAATGAATGGTTCCGTACAAAAGTGTCTACAACATTGAAAAACAAGCCCGGCTATAAGGATAGCACCTATCCCATCGCCGGTTCTCTGTTTGTACAATATGAAAACACAAAAAAGCCTTACTGGACTAAAGATGACATTCAAAATGCCACCAATGATGCAATCAACAGAATCGTTTCCTTTATCTTTGGTAAAGACTCTATTTAATGTCTGCTGAACAAGTCGCTACTGCGACTTGTTCTCACAGCATAGCTGTAGGAACCTGCAAAAATGGCTGTTTTAAGCCGTTTTTGCAGGTATACAGTCATTATACACTGTGTTTTTTCCAACGAGTATCTTGATCGTCGTTAGAAAGGTGCAAGGTTTTTGCGGTAAACCCGCCAAAAACCTTGCACCTTGAACAACGCAAAACAGTCCTGAAAGCCTTGACTTGCAGGGACAATTGCGTTGTTCGGCACACATTATTTAAGTAACAGAAGGGGCTGTAAAAAGTTCTAAATTCAAAATAACACAAAATAATCCCCCGACAAAAACAGAAAAGTGTCCCTGTTTTTCTCGGGGGAATTTCAAACTTTTAACGAAGGCTATTTTTGAAAAGAACAACTTTTTGCAGTCTCTTATATTTCATCTTTTATTATAGATCGTATTTTTTTGCAGCATTTTGAATGTTATCTATAATTCGCTGTCGCAGATGGATGGGAAAAATCACTTCCACATAATTGAGATATTGCATAGCCCAGTGTTCCATGGCATTGGGGCTGGCTTGGAGTGAGATAAGGATCTTGTTTCCTTCCTCCCCCTGTCGGATGGAAATCTCCCGTCCGAACCAGTCAATAACTTGATCAACCATCCAAGACTCTGTCAAAAACTTCACCTGTTCCGGCTCGTCGGTGTACATATATGGCATGGTAGTGGACAGCCTCTTATAGTCGATCCCGGACTCATAGCCGGGGATGTCTCGGATAGGCTTGGGGCTCTTGTCAAAAAGACGGACATTGCTCATGCGATCCAGCCGGTGGAAGGTCATATTTTCCCAATAATCACTGTAGCCCATGAGGTAATAGCGCTGATTGTGCAGCACCAACTGATAAGGCGTGATTTTCTGGAATGAGGACTTGTGCAATTCCTTGTCCGGGCCGTACTTGTTGTAATCGTACTGTAGCTGTTTCCCTTCCTCAATGGCCAGATCCACCATTTCGATATTGTAAAACAGCGCAGGATTTTCCGTCTTGTTCCAGTCTTTGACAGAGTGGATATTCTTCACATGGGAACGGAAATATTTGTTAGACAGCCCGCAGAGCTTCTCGATCAGTTCGGCAGATTGGGTGGGGTTAATATGCTGACTGCACAGAACGCTGTCGATAAGCAGTTTCAGCTCCGCATCTTCAAAATCTCTGCCCTCCAAATAACTGCCGGTGCCCACGGATTCGATTTCTATGCCCGCCTCCTTCAGCAGAGAAATGTTTCTGCTGACTGCCTTTCTCTCAATGATGATACCATATTCTCTTTCCAGATATCCGCGGATCTGCTCCTGGGTAAGCGGATGATCAAAATCACTGTAGTTCTGCAAAATCTGCCAAATGCGGATCAGCGCTAATTTCTTAGGCTCCAAGTTATCCATGCTACATTCCCCTTTCCGATAGTTCTTTTCTCTATCTTACTACAAAAACCCGAAAGTCGCAAGTAGTTTTCCTTTCCTCCGCTATCACATCATAACATCCGTTTTCCGGAACAAGTGAAATATCTGTCTGAATGATCATCCTATCACGCTGTCGGTATATTTCGCTATTTCCTCTACCTCTATACAAATTCGCAATTCCGGTATGAACCACAATTTATAGAAAACAAAAAGTTCCAATATCAGGAATGTAAACCCATGTTATTCATTTTTGATTGTCTCCTCGTGATAGAAACACAATATCAAAACCGCCGATGCGCAATACATCAGCGGTTTTGTGTGCTTGGGATGTTGTTTGAGAGTCTTTGGAGGAGGATCAGAAGCTATCCAAGATCTCCGGGGTCAGTTCTTTTGCCAGGATTGTTGCGAGCTTGGCAGTGTTTTCGAAGTCCTCGTAGGCGGTGATGCCGGAGGCGGAGTGGATATAGCGGACGGGGACACCGGCGACTACTACGGGGATGCCCTTGTCTGCCATGTTGATGATGGCGCCGTTGTTGCCACCACCTTCACGGACGGAGGCTTGGGCTTTGATGCCGTGATCCTTGGCAACCTTCAGCACCCAACGCCGGAATCTGGGGGGAGCAGATCACGGATACATCCATATAGCGGAACATAGGCCCACCCCGCAGAGCGGTCTGGATGGCATAGGACTCCGTAAAGGTATCATCCGCAGGACAGCCTTCAAAACAAATAGCAATATCCGGCTTAACCTTGTTCACTGCTACGGTAATACCACGGTCTCCCACTTCTTCCTGAGAGGAAACCACTGCCACCACATCGAAGGGCAGATCAAGTCCGTCCAATCTACGGATGGTTTCCACCATGGCGGCTACACCGATACGACAGTCAAAGGCCTTGCCGAAAAACAGCCCGTGTTTCTCATCAAAGTGACAGACAGTGGCAGGAACAGCAGGCTCTCCAATGGCAACACGGAATTCCTCCGTTGCTTCCTCTGCACTCTTAGCGCCGATGTCAATGGCAAAGTTTTGCAGATCCGGGTTGTTTCCCTCACCCTTGGAAAAATGCGGGGGCTTCAGTCCGATGATCCCACGGATATACTCCCCTTCCACAGTACGAACCATGACCTCGGAAGCCTCCAAGCCTCTGGAGTCCATACCGCCCAGCTTCACAAAACGGAGTGTTCCGTTGGGCTTAATAGAATGGATCATGAAGCCCACTTCATCCCCATGAGCATCCAGCATTAGCACAGGCTTATTTCCGCTGTGATTCTTGCGATAGATGTACAGGTTACGCAGTTTGTCTTCTTCAAAGGTACAGATATCCTCCAAAGCCTTTCTTACGATCTCCAAAACCTCATCTTCAAAGCCGGAAGGGCCGGGTACATCGGAAAGTTCCTTGATCAGCTTCACTTTATCGGGGGAATACATCATAATTCTGCCTCCATAGTTGTTTGATGCTCCTATTATACCCTTTTGGGGAATTGATATCAACCGACTGTTTCCAAGATCCCGAGGACAAGGGACAAGCTACTCCTGCCCGCTGTTAATCGACGGCAGAAGTTCTAAACTCAGAACATGTTCCAATAGTCCCTCGCCCAAATATTCCTTGGAAACAAAGGCAGTATTCACTGCAATTTCTCTCCCCCACTCATCACTGCCACAAGGTTTTAACTAATGTCAGATTAGGTTTTGATCATCTGTTTCAGGTTATTGTATAACCTTTTTGAGGTGATATTGATGTAGCCGCGAATTCAAAATTTACAGGAAGACCGTGATCTGACCCGGAAGCAGGTAGCGCAAATATCGGGGATGTCCCAAACAGGGTATTCCAATTACGAAACAGGAGAAAAGGACATCCCCACCCTTGTTTTGCTCAAGCTTGCCGACTTCTACCAAACCACCACCGATTATCACCTTGGCAGGAGCGATCGAAAGTCCCCATAAGACACCCAGGCCCCTTGAGAGCAAAAACGCTCCCAAGGGGCTTGTTGTATGAGCGGTACAGTGGCTTCTATGTCATACGAGACAAATGGGTAATATTGGTCTTGCTGAAATATTGCTCCCGGATACTTTGATGGTGGTAACGCAGCAGCTCCGCAATGTATTTGGGATCTTTGATATTATTCAGCGTTACTACTTTTTTCACCCTATCTGCAATTACGGTAAAACTCACATCTCCAAGTCCGAATAATTTTTGTGCAAAGCTCGCTCTGTAGGAGGCATTGCTAATAGGGAATAAATCGTATGCATAGCCATCCGAAGAAAGAAAGCCTTTATCTACTTCGATCATTCCCAGCCCATCGAAATCAATGGTGTATTTGCAAAAGGGATTCGGAAAAAATCCCAAATAACTCTGGAACGAAATGCTGTTCATAATATATCCTCCTTTACAGATTCAGAATAATGGTAGTTCCATGTTGACAGAAATCTTTATACTTGTTATAATAATTAAAAATATCTCATGCAGATTTCATACCTAAATAGTACAGGATTTTTGAAATCGGGTCAATTCGTTTATCCACATTTGTTTTTCCGCATTTCCGACAAACTGCAGGGAACCCTGAGAAAATCCCCGGTTTTGTCGGAGATAGCTTTACTTTGTCGGAGATACATATAAAGTCAGGAATTTCAGGAGGGAAACAGCATGCCGAATCAACGTATTGTAGACACAAAAATGCCCCTAGCTATTTACCTAATGGTTCTCCTTGGCTCAAATGACTTGGCCGGTAACGGAAAAAACGGAGACCATGTCAAAGCTCTGGTAAAGCCTTTTTACGGAAACATGATCAGCAACAACATGTCCGAAGAGCTTTACAACAAAAACGGATCTGTTCTCTATCGTGAAGACGATATTTTTTACAAATCCGTTATGGAGCATTTGAGTGAGTATAATTTCCCGGCACTGCTGAAGCTGTTCTCCCATTTCTGGGACATTGATGATTTAAAGGCCGTCACAAGTATAGAGGATGTTAAGCACTGCTACCGCATCATGGTAGAACATCGCACAGATACTCCTGCCACAAAATTTGACAATGACTACTGTTGGAAAATCGCCCGGATGTTCCTACAGAAAGGGAACGGTGTAGAAAGTCTCAATACCGTGCAGGAGTCCTATACACTGCGCAGAGACATGATCCGCAAGGCCAAAGGAAAGCTGTATCTGGCAGGTACAACTCTGAAAGACGCCTTCTCTATTTCCAGAGATCATGAAGATGCCTCCATCATCAACGACATTCTCACCAACAGAGAGATCAATACCGTCAATATTTACCTGTTAAATTATCTCTATGTGGGGGTCAATCGAGAAGACGCCAGCAAAGAGATCGAAACATCCATATTAAATATCCTGCATAAAGCCAAAACTGCACTCTCTCACAGACAGCATTGTCCCAAATTCAACATCATTCTCATGAGTGATTTTGACATTCCCTTCTCTCTGCTCACCCAAGAGCGCCTGCTTACAAGAAGCACCCACCTTTTTACACAAAAAAGGTGCTACAGGGGACAATACCTCATTTTCGATAATCAAGCTGAGGAATATACCTCCTTGAGGCAGTATCTCGACTTTATTGACGAAAAGTCTTATAGAGTCGATCTCAATTCCCGCAAAGAAAGCCCCTATAGGATCAAAGTCGAATTGCAAAAAAGCGCCGTTTTGCAGAAACAGGTCAATTATAAAAAACTCCATCCTGTTCAGCTTGAAAATCTGGTGCGTTCTTCCTTTATCGAGCATACGGAGAAAGACATCACCCCCATAGAAGAGTATATCTCTCCGGACAAAGATCAATCTTTGATCCTTTCCTATTTAAAGGAAACGGAACAACTCATGGAAAAGCTTGTGCAAGCTCATGACCGCTCCGGTTGGGCCAAGATCGTTCCTTCCGCAGATCTGGGTTTCCCCAACAATGTCATGCGGATTGCCGGAGGCTTTATGACCGGTGCATTGTATGACTGGTCCTGCTCTGTTCCCCTTGTTCCTGTGGATACAACAGTAAACACCTGCACCTCCTCGGTATTCCGCCTTACTAAGCCATCGAATGATCCTACGGAAGCGGATTTCCGTCATATTGTAGATGCCGTGCGCCAACGAGCTATGGACATTGGCTATTCCTTCAATTTTAAAAGCGGAAACCATTTTATCACACTGGCTACTGATGACAACCGCTCCTATTACCTGGTCCTGCATTCCAGCGCCAAACAGGCAAAAGGCTCTTGTTTCGGACTGTATCCCAGCGAGCGTGTATGGTATAGGGATAATATCAAAACGATCTACAACGCAGACCAGACAAGATACCTCAGATACATCCGCGGTGATGCGGCTGTTCGATTCTACGACTACGCAACCAGCTTCCGCGAATTCAACGAAGAGATCCACCGATATGTAGCAGAGGAATTTTCCGCCCTTTGGGGTGTTAAGATCTCCGGAGAGCCGTATATCAAGCACCATTACGGCATGCCCACTGCCAGTTCTGTAGCCATCGGCACCTTTGTGATCAATGTAGACGAGGATGATCCCCATGAAAGAACCGTTCCTATATTCTCTAACCTCGGCAAGGACATCTGCCTTTATCAGGCCTCCACACTGCAAGAGCAAACCTATACACTTTCCGGTTCTGACAGTCAGGTGATCCTGATCCCTCACGGTTGGGGGCAGGTGATCGATTCCATCTCCCGTTTCCGGGTTGATCGGGTCACAACCGAAGCAAAGCGCCGGTTGATATTGGAGCTTGCAGACGGTTCGGAATGGAGCTATCAAGTTACCTCTGCCGAACGGCTGAACCTACCTCATAAGCACGTTCGGGACTTTGAACATATGACACAATTCCTGGAACGCCACTGTGGACATATTACCGGAAGTGTTAAAAAAATATTGCATCCTATTTTCTGCTACTGTGCAAAGAACGATCAGCTTTAAAAACACTGATCAACATTCTAAAGAGACAAGGTGTAACGCATGAGTATCTATTTTTTAAGGCATATTAAAACTACATACAATTTGGAAAATCGCATTTCAGGTAGCTTTGATGCCGAGCCACTCCCGGATCAAGCGCTCATGTTTTCGGAGGAATACAGCGTCCACTTCCACCATGTGATCAGTTCTCCCCTTAAAAGATGTCGGGCTACTGTAGCACTTTTACCGTCGGATTCATATGATGAGCTTCATTTCTGTGACCAACTGATTGAACGAAATGTCGGAATTCTGGAAGGAATGCCGAGAGACCAAGCTATTTCCGAGTATCCCCAATTGTTCTGCAACGGAAAATTAGATGTCACTGCAACCATCCCCAACGGAGAAAGCGTATCAGAGGTATCTCGGCGTATTTCATCCTTGGCAGAAGCCTTATCGCAGGTCTCCGACCGGATAAATGTCCTGGTATGTTCCCATAATCAAACCTTGAAGATACTATATGCCACCTTAAAAGGACTCCCCATAAGCAATGATTATTGGCGGAAAATCAACTTCCCCAACGGTACTGTCGTAAACATCGAGCAATTATAATAAAGGGGCTGTCTCATTAAAAATGGGGCAGCCCCACAAAAATACATCGACCGGCATAGTACAAATAGCTGTACAAATGCCGGTCGATGGCGTATAATAGTTGTGTGAAAAACAATAACACGCAGGTAGATTATACAGTATA